>JBFWQT010000158.1:0-12785 GCA_050249295.1 Planctomycetota bacterium | reverse complement strand
ATTCTGGCGCTACAGCTCCACCTGCTCGGCGATCTCGTGGTAGCGCTTGCCCTTCTTCAGTCGCACGGCGCTCACGGCCGGGTCGTGCTCGAACACGATGATGCCGCCCTCGGCCAGACAACGATCGAGCACCGGCTCCTTCTCGTCCATGATCCACTGCGCGTGCAGGTCGTAGCCCATCGTCCACGGCACACGCAGGTGCGACGCCGTCGGCATCAGGTCAGCCGGAAAGACCAACGGCGAGCCGACGCCATCCTCGGCCAGCACCTCCACCACCTGCAGGCCGGCCGTGTGGCCATTGGAAATCGTCGCGCGCAGGCCGGGGAGAATCTCGCCGGGACCGTCGATCAGCACCCAGCGGTCGGCATTGCCGATCGGCTCGATGTTCTCGGCGAGGTAGCTGCCGCGCTCGCGCGGGCCGGGGTTGGTGGCGGTGTCGAGGTTGGCGCGCTGCACGTGGTAGCGCGCATTCGGGAACGTCAGCACCACGTCGCCCGCGTCGTTGTGTCGCGTGCCGCCGCCGGCGTGGTCGAAGTGCAGGTGCGTGTAAACAACGTCGGTCACGTCGTCGGGCGACACGCCGCGCGCAGCCAGGCCATCCAGCAGCGACGGGTTGTCCTCCACCGCAAAGATCTCCGTCTCCTTCGGGCCGAACTTGCTGCCGCATCCGGTGTCGACCACGATCGTCCGGCCGTCACCGCGCAACAGCAGCACGCGGCCGACGAGGCCGATGCGGTTGAGTTCGTCCGGCGCCTGCTCGCGCTCCCACAGCGGCTTCGGCACGCTGCCCATCATCGCGCCGCCGTCGAGCCGGAAGTGGCCGGCAACAAACGTGGTCACCTCGTAGCGCCCGATCTGCATCGGCATGACGGAGTCTCCTTCGTGTGGCGTGTCGTGCGTGATGATCAGCGCGCCGGGTCGCCGGGTTGCGGCCGCAGGTGCCACGGCCCGTTGTCGCTCGGCGAGAGGTTCTCCGGCGGGATCGCCGGGCGCGTGTCGGCCGCGACCAGGCCGATGATCACGGCCGCGACGCAGATCGTGAACAGCGCCATGCCGACGAACACGGCGAGCATCGTCTGTTCCGGCGGCCCGCTGGCATCAAGCGCGGACGGCGCGGGCGCGGCCGTCGGGTCGGGATTCGCGGTGTCGGGTTGCGTGGTCATGCAGCGTTGTGGCAAGCCGTGGCAATCGTCTGCGACGCTGCCGCCCTGATACCACACGGCCGACCGATGATCGACGCCAGCACGCCACGACCCGCCCGATTGCGGTTGCCCTTCCGGTGGCGCGTGGCGTTCGCGGCCGGCTTGCTGGCGCTGATCGCGACCGTGGTGTGGTTCGCGCACGCGCTCGGCAACCAGTCGCGCATCGAACAGCAGATCGCCAACCTCGCTGGCGATCATCCGCGGCCGGCGGTGCCCGGCCTGATCGAATCGGTCATCGCGCAGATTGACGCCGCGCCCGGCGAACGCCCGTCGTTCTTCAACGAGGTGTCCGACCTGTGGTTCCTCGCGCGGCTGCAGAACGCATCGGACGAGGACTTCCTGGCTGGCCTCGGCGCGTCGATCCCGCGCTATCTCACGGCCTACGACTACCAGTTCGCGAAGCAGGCCGAGGGCATGACGACGCGCGGCGATCGTGTCGTGCCGCTGGTGAATGCCAACGATCACTTCATCCGCGGGCTGCTGCGCGCGGTGGTGCCGGAGGCGGGTGGCGTGTTGCGTGCGACGCAGGACCTCGACCTGGCGCTGGCGCTCGCGCCGGACCATGACAGCGCGCTGGCAACACGCGGCCGCTTGCGTCGGGTGGCCGGCGACCTCGCGGGTGCCGAGCGCGACCTGCGCGAGTCGCTGCGCGTGAATCCGCAGCGGTGGAGCGTGTGGCAGGAACTGGCACGAACCCTGACAGCGGCTGGCCGATTGGCAGAGGCGCAGGCGGCTCGCGAGGAGGCGCGGGCGCGCGCGCCGGAGTCGAAGCAAGCGCAGATGGGTCGTGAGTGAGAGGTGGTGGCGCAGTTTGGTGCGAGGTTGGTGCGAGGTCCCTTGCCCTTGCCCAACCTGGTGCCGGGCGAGCCGGGGACGTCAGTCCCCGGAGGGGTGAACCATCGACCTCATGACATCATCGCGCAGTCCGCAATGCCCCTCCGCGGTAGCGCACGTGGCAAGGACACGGGCAAGGGCGGACGGTGAGCCCGGAGCAGGCTGGAAGCCTGCACCACAGACGGCACGCCGTCGAACTTGCTCACCGTTCGCGCCTCACGCCGGCATCGGCGGCACCAGCAATCCACCCGGCGCGACGAGGCAATCCTCGCGACGGACGCCGGGCATCTCCAGCACCATGCGGTTGAATGGGTTCGTTTCGTCAACCTCCGGCTCTGCCGTCACCCCGGCCGGATCGGCCACCGGGGCCGGCTCGGGGGCGGGTGAGGGTGCCGGTGCCGCGTTCGCCTGAGCGTCGCGGTCGCGCTTCAGGCGATCACGCCGATGCTTGGCGAACAGCATCATCATGAACGCCACCGCCTGCTTCAGTGAGAACGGGTTGGTCTCCTTCCCCTCCGACCACTCGACCATCTTGCCCTCGCTCTCGATGCGGTTCGCGCGGTCGCGATTCTTCTGCATGCGATCCAGGTCGGCGACGCTGGCGTGGTACTCGCGGTCGATCGCGCGCCGGTAGCGCAGCAGGTTGTCGAACTCGCGCTGGTTGAAGTCGTCGCTGTTGAAGACGCGCTGCTCCCACGCTTCGAGCCGCCGGCGCTTCCAGCCGGCCACGACGATGCGTTCGGCGATGTCCTCCTCCATCGAGTTGGCCGGCTGCAGCGAGAGGCGCATGTCGAGCCGGTAGAGATCGAAGGCCGCGGCATCCTCGTCCGGCGCCACAACAGTGGTGGCGGTCAGGCCGTGTCGCCATCCGTTGCGGCTCGCGCGCTCCTTGCCAGCGGCCGTCCGCGGGCCAGTGGAGCGCTGCGCGTTGCGCCGGTTGGCTTCGATTCGCGCATTGGAGGTGGGCTTCTTGTTGTGGTCGGTGGTGGTCATTTGTTGTGCGTTTCTGTGCGTTCGTGAACGCTCGTGAAATGGCGAAGAGGGGTCGTAAGGGCAGGTTGAAGTTCCAAACCAGGTCCGGGTGGTTGTGTCGCTTGTGTGTCGGCTCGTGCTTCGTGCTTCGTGCTTCGTGCTTCGTGCTTCGTGCACTCGACGACAAAGACGACAAACGACGACAGACCAGCCAAGCGAGCCGGGGACGTCAGTCCCCGGAGGGGCAATTCACGCACCGCAGATTTCCCTGCAAGGCGCTCGCTATCTCCCTCCGGGGACTGACGTCCCCGGCTCGCCCGGAACCGCTGACGATCGCGCGCATCATCTCGCGTTCGTTCCCGCGCGCTCGCACTTGCGAAGCGCCGCACGGTCGAGAGATGGACGGACCGTCAGCGGTCCCGGCATCCGGGTTGAAGTTGCAACCTGTCCACGTTCTGGCGGCGCGTGCGTGGTGCAAGGGATCACGGCCGCGAGAGTCCAACAAAAGACCTCGCGACGGCGATCATGGGGCGCTCTGGCGATTCAACGCTGGCGCGGCACCCGGCACGCAATCCTGATCATGGTGGCCCGGCCCACTCCAATACGGCAGCCCGGCAGCTCACCACCATCAAAGATACCACATAGAAACAACGCGTCAAGTAGAAATAAATCCCTCACTGCTGAGCCACTCGTGACCTGACTCCGGTATCAGACAAACTCGGGAGCGAGCGGGCGGTGGGCTGTGCGCCCTCGAATCAGCCGTCAGCCACAACACGCGAACGGGCACCGGCTCGCGCCAGTGCCCGTTCAGGATCTCGCATACCGTCAGCTCAGCTCAGCTGGCGATCACTGCGGGTACTTGTTCGGCACCTTGCGGTTGATCCGCTTGTGCTGGAACACGTAGCGGCGCTGCAACTCGCTCATCGGCGCAGCACCCATCACCTCGGCAGCGGCCTCGCGCACCGCGCGGATCTCGTCGCGCAGGTTCTGCATGCGCACCATGTAGCGGGCGCGACGGGCCTCGGTCATGTCCTCGAGGTTCGCACCCTCGATGAGCGTGTCCGATCGCACGTGATAGTCCAGCAGCGTGAACAGCACCCAGAACGGGTCCTGGGCCCACGTGCCGGTCGACGGGTCGGGCTGCGCACCTTCGTCGCTCGGCGGCGGGCGGTCGGCGTCGGAGGCCGGGTCGAAGGCGCGCCAGAAGCCGCCACGACGGTTGAGGTACACGGCCGTCAGCACGCGGCAGGCCCAGTACTTCACGATCGGCTCGTCCACTTCCGAGTTGCTGGTCAACACCGGCAGCAGGTTCGGAATCACGTCGCGGTTCCAGAACTCCACCGGGTACAGCGTGTCGTCCTTGGCCTGGCAGAACTGCTCGAGCGTCTTGAGCATCTCCACCTTCACCTCGGTGTTGCGGCGCGGGTCATGCACGCGGGCCACCAGCGCCTGGATCACCGGGTTGAAGAAGCCGGCCGGGGCACGGTCCGGGTCCCATTCGCGGATCGCGGTCGCGCAGCCGATGGCCACGTGGTTGGCGCGGTCCTTCGAGGCCAGACGCGTGGTCTGCCACACATCCTGGAACGTGCCGAGGTCCGCCTCGACCGGGTCGATCGCGTTGTTGTGGAACGGCAGGATCGACAGCAGACGACCCTCGTTGAACTCCGCCTCGAAGATGCCGCCGGTACCCTTGAGGTTGTCGAACGGCGTCTGCTCCGGATCGGCCATCAGGCAGATCGGGATCTTGCGCGTGCGGAAGTCGTCGGCCAGCACGTCGAAGATCGTCTCGAAGTCCGAGAAATCCTCGTTGCGGAACGAGTCGCGACGGTTGACCCACGTGCGGATCGGGCTGTTCGCGATCTTCGCGTCGATGATAATCAGGTCGTCGGCCGGGAAGGTCAGCGCGCGCTGCAGGCCGTCGGCCGGCGTCTCGGCGAAGTACGCGTAGTACCCGAGCGACTCGAGCACCCGGCGCATGTTGTTCTTCAGGTCCAGGTTGTCGCTGATCACGAGGATCGTGCGCTGGGCCGACTCGCCCAGACCCTGGATCACGATGTTGCGCGCTGTGGCGATGCCGTAGAACCCGGTGAACCCGATCATGCGGCTGCTGCCGGGCGTGTTCGGGTCGTAGTTCGGGTTGCGGTACTGGATCCGGTTGTTGTTCAGCGTGAACAACGCCTGGGCCGCGGCATAGCGCACGCGCTTGTCGTCGTAGGTCAGCGCCTCGATCAGCGGGGCGCCTTCCTTGTTGAGGCGACCGGTGCGCGCGTCGTAGTCCTCGTCGTGCGGAATGTAGCGGGCATCGCCCACGACCATCAGCTTCTCGATGACCTGCACCGCCACCTCGGGCAGGCGGTCGATCAGCGCGCGCTGGATCGCGCGGTAGAGCAGCAGCTGGCCGCCGCCACCCACCAGCACGCGACCGCGGTGCGCACGGTTGAACACGGCGCCGAAGCCGGTGTCGCCGTCGAGTTCCTCGGCCGCGTCCGGGTCGTCTTCCTTGTCGTGCACCGCGTAGACCTCGCGCGCCGACGCCTCGATGTACTGGCGGGCGTTGATGTCGAGCAGCAGGTCCCAGGCTTCCTGGTACTTCTCGTCGAGCATCAGCGCGTCGAGCGCGGCCTCCTCGGCCTGCACGTCCATGTACGCCCAGATCGGGATGTTGTCGTCGAAGTCCAGGTGGCCGCCTTCCTTGAGCTGGTCAAGGTTGCGGGGCACCCAGCGCCACGTGACAAACGCGTCGGTCCGGCCGTAAATCAGCTCCGGCACCTGGTGGTAGTACTTCAGCGACAGCGAGTAGTAGTACTTCTTCGCGTCGATCAGGTCGCCGACGTTGCGGATCGGGCCGAGGATCGCTTCGAGCGCGATCTTGCACTCGCGCTTGACGTTTTCCTCTTCCCACTGCGCCTTGGCGTGCTCGACGAGCACCGGCACGGCGCGCGAGTCGTTCAGGTCGCCCAGCACGTGCGCCGCATGCTGGCGGTCGCGCGGGTTGGCCGAGTCCATCAGCTCGATCAGCGGCATAACCGAGTTGCGGCCGATGCGCGTCAGCAGGAACATCGCGCGGCCTTCCAGCTCGTCGTTCGCGCAGTGCAGGTAGTGGCGGTGGATTTCCGGCACGGCAAACTCGCCGAACGTCACGGCGATCACTTCCATCGTGCGCAGGCGCTCGGCCGAGTCGGGGTCGCGCATGGCGATGTGCAGCTTGCGCACAATCTCGTCCGGATCCCAGCGGACCTCGACGGCGCGCGCCTCGCCGGCCATCAGCCAGCGCGCGAACGACTGCATCTCGGTCTGCACGTTGCCGTCTTCGTGCTCGGCGCGCAACACGCGCATCATCACGCCGTAGCCGGCCTGGCTGATCAGCAGCGAGGTCAGCGCGGCGCGCTGCGCAGCGTCATCCATGCCGCCGATGCGGCGCTTGACGAGGTCGAAATAGTAGAGCGCGCCGTGGCGGTGGCCGGCGACATTCTGGATGTCGTAGCCGTAACGGCCTTCCTTGAATTCACGCAGGCCCTTGTCAAAGATGGCCTGCACGCTCTCGTCGTCCTGCGCCGACACGAAGGGTGCGGCGAAGATGGCGAGGAGCAGCGTGAGCATCCCCGGGTAGAGAAGGTATCGGCGGAGCATTCGGTTTCTCCTGTTCCCTCACGAACATCCCGGGTGTGGCGGTCGCGTGTGCTGCGTGCGGGTCGCGCGCAGGCGTCCACGGCGGCCGTTCCGCCCGGATCCAGGGGCAAGAAGCAGGGGCTGCAGAAAGGGGATCGATCAGTCGCACGCGACACCTGCCGGGCCGATGTCGCGCGGACATGCGGACGGCGGACGCACCGACTGATTGGGGAGGGGGAACGAGGAAGAATGCTACCGGGCCGGCGTGCGGCGGTCAATGCCCCGCGAGCGACTGGGCCGGGCGGGTCAGCGGTTCGACGGGCCGGTGTTTCCCTTCATTGCCCGCAGCCAGCCGCGGCCGCCTGCCGCCAGAAATGCCCGCCGGTACTCGGGTGTGCCCATATCCGGACAACGCATCACGGACTCGATGAACACATCCGGCGGGCGATACCAGTGTGCCGAGATGTAGTGGACGATCAACTCGGGGCAAACGAACAGCACGCCGTCTCCCGGCACGAACAGGTTGCTCGATCCGATAGCGCCGTTGTACTGGCACACGTCGCAGGTGTGCACGCCCGGGAATATCACCGGCTGGAAGGCCGCTTGCAGGAGGCTGCGGAGGCGCACGACGAAGTCCTCGGCCACCGCGCCGGTCTCGAACGGCGTGCCGCGGTCGAGCCAGCCGACGCCGCGCAGCCACGGCAATCCGGACATGCCGAAGTACCCGAGAGGCTCAAGGTCGCTGGATTGTCCCATGCGCGATTGCCAACGCCGGGCGTGTGAATGCCCGCACTACGTGAGCTGATCGCACAGGCTACCGGGCAAGCGACCGAACCCATACCCCGGTCGCCCGTTTGCGGGAGCGAACGCTCTGACCGGAGCAACCGTGGTCGTCACACGTTTGACCACTACTCATTCGTGGGAGGCTGCCTCGCGGATCAGAGCCGCGCGCGCAGCAAGCGGCCACGGGAGCTGACCGCCCGCGATCCCCGCGATCGGGTTCTCGCCCCAGAGCGCACCATTGGTGGCCGCTTGCTTCGCGCGCGGCTCAGATCGGGACGGCGACTGCCGCGCGAGGCCACGACGCCGTCGCGCGCCGCGGCCCTCAGAATGTAGACTCACGGACCCACCAACACCCCACATCACGCCGCCACCGACAGATGACCACCGCCGGAACACGCGTGGGCTCCTGGATACTCACCGAACGACTCGGCACCGGCCGATTCGGTGACGTCTGGGTCGCGCTGCCTGCACCGGCACCATCCGCCAGCGGCGAGGCCAGCGACGGCCGACTCACTGGCACACGCGTGGTCATCAAACTCGCACTCGCGTCGCGCGTGGACGCACTGCGGCGCGAAGTCGCCACTCTCTCGCGGCTGCGCAGCCCGCACATTGCGGCGCCCGTCGCGCACGACCTCACGGCCGATCCGCCGTACGCGGTGTTCCCGTACATCGAGGGCCGACAGCTGCGCGAACGACTCACCGAGCGCGGCACGTTCCCGCCGCTCGAGGCGCTGAAGATCGTCGCCGACGTGCTGCGCGGGCTCTCGGCCGCGCACCGGCTCGGCGTGGTGCACTGCGACGTGAAGCCCGACAACATCCTCGTCGGCAACGACGGCGTCGCGCGGTTGCTCGACTTCGGCATCGCGGCGTACATGCCGGCCGACATGCCGCCCGGGAAGCCGCCACCCGAGGCGGTTGCGGGCAGCGGCGTGGCCGGGTCGCCGGCGTACCTCGCGCCCGAAGTGCGCCTCGCGGAGATGATCCGCCCGGCCGCCGACGTGTATGCGGTGGGCGTGGTGTTCTTCGAACTGCTGACCGGCCGGCTGCCACAGGGCAGCGAGTTGCCGGGCGATTCGCTGCCGGCGTTGCCGAAGTGGGCGAACTGCCTCTATGCGAACTGCTGCACCGATTTCGATCGCCGCTACCCGGATGCGTCGGCCGCGCTGTCGGTGGCGAACGCGATACTCGATGACGGCGTGATGCCGGGCTCGCTCGCGCAGATGCCCACGCCGGTGGCGGCGTCGCCGCGTCCGATCCGTCCGACCAGCAGCGGCCGTCTGCCGATCCCCGCGTCGTTGCGGCAGATGCGGTTGCCCGAACCCGATGTCGTGGCCGATGCCGTGCCCGAGCAACGGCCCGATGCCTCCGGTGACAGCCGCGGGCACAAGCGGTGAGCGTGCATGCGAGTCGTTGAACGAACCCCGATGGAACAGGGAGCGAGGCTCGCCGGCGGGTTGCTCCTTGCCTTCGCTACCTTCCTCGCGGCCGGCGCGATCGGCTGCACCGTCGCGTTGTACGTGCGCTGGATGGAGTTGCTCGACGCGGGCGTTCCGAACGCGCTGTTCCGTACTGCGGCTGACCCCGCGCTCGGTGCCTGGATCAGCTGTGTGGTCCTGCTGATGATCTGCCTGCCGGCGGGATGGCGAGTGTTGCGCAAGAGCGGCCGGCCGCAGCCTTCGCCGGATGAGCCGGCGTTTGCGCACGCGGCGGATCCGGACGACGGCACGGAGTCGACAGCGCGTTGATCCGGGATTCGGACAAGTGCCGCGACCGCAAGTGGCTGTCAGAGGGTTCGTGTTCGGGCGCCCCGAGCGTGAGTTCTCTGACGGCCAACGGCGATGCTCAACCTGTCCAATTGCGGCATACTGGCGGTAACGGTCACGACGACATGCACGCGCCGAAACGAACGAGCGACTCATGAGCAACCCGAAGAAAGTCTGCGTCATCCTGTCCGGCTGCGGCTTCCGTGATGGCGCCGAGATCCACGAGTCGGTGATCGCGCTGCTGGCGATCGAGCGCCACGGCGCGGTGTGGCACTGCTGCGCGCCGAACGTGTCGTTCAAGGTGGTCGATCATCGCACCGGCAAGCCGACCGGCGAGTCGCGCAACGTGCTGACCGAATCGGCGCGGATTGCCCGCGGCCGGATCGATGACATCGCCGAGGTGCACGCCGACGGCTACGACGCGCTGGTGATGCCCGGCGGCTCGGGCGCGGCCGGCACGCTCTCCGACTTCCTGCAGGCCGGCTCCGACGCGAAGGTGCACCCGCAGGTCGATCGGCTGATCCGCGAGTTCCTCGAGCAGGGCAAGCCGGTGGGTGCGATCTGCATTGCACCGGCCACGCTGGCGCGCGCGGTGGCCAATGCCGGCAAGCAGGCGACGCTCACGGTCGGCAATGCGCGCGATCATGCCGACGCCGTGAAGAACCTGAACGCGATGGCCGGCGTGACGCACGCCGACACGGCGGTGAGCGAGGCCTGCATCGACGAGGCGCACCGGATTGCGACGACGCCGGCCTACATGATCGGGCCCGGCGTGAAGGACATTGCGGCCGGGATCGAGAAGGTGGTCGCGCAGGTGCTGACCTGGGCGTGAGGCGCGAGGAACGCACAGGCGGCCGCACCATCACGAATCCGACCTGAGCCGCTAGCCGGCTGCCGGTGGCGGGGCGAGAATCGCGAGCAGGGCGTTCTTCTGGACGGAGTCGCCCGGCTTGACGTGCAGCTCGCGAACGACCGCGTCGCGGTCCGCCTTGATCTCGTTCTGCATCTTCATCGCTTCAAGCACGCAGATCAGGTCGCCCTTTGCGACGGTCGCGCCAACCTCGACGGCCACGCGCAAGACGACGCCGGGCATCGGCGCCTTGAGCTTGAGCTCGGCTCCGCCGGACGCCGCGGCCTTGAGCGCGCGCATGCGTTTGGTCTGCGCGTCGACCAGCTCGACCTGGTAGTTCACGCCGAGCAGGTGCAGGCGCACGCCGCCGTCGCTGTCGCGCTGGAACGAGAACGTCACGCGCTGGCGGTCAATCCAGGCGAGGCGGCGGTCGCTGGTCACCCACGGGCCCAGCTGCACGCGCCGTTCGCGGCCGTTGATGGTCACCAGCGCCGTCGGCGCATCGGCCGGCGCGTCGTCGGCCGCGACCACGCTCAACGCCACGTCCGGCGTGTCATCCACAGTCGCAGCGTACTCGCGCGGCCGTGCCATCGCTCACTCCTTGACCTGCTCGAGCGTGACCGTGCCGGTGATCTTGCTCGACCACGCGAGCTGCATCTGCTCGGCCATGCCGGTGCTGGTGGCGGTCAACTCGACGTTCAGCTCGGTGTTCAGCTCCGACTTGCGGATCTTGCCGGCGTTGACGTCGAACGTGATGGTGCCCTTCTGGTTGCCGCTCCAGGCGTTGCCGCTGATGCGGAAGCCTTCGAGCGCGTCGGCGCCGGGCGGCGTGGTCGAGCCATCGTCGTCGCGCGTGTAGATCGTGTTGACGGCGATCGCCGCGTTGGTGCCGCCGTCCACGGCGTCGAGCTTCTCGAGGCGGTAGATCTGGTCGGCCTGCAGCTTGCCGATGAACATGACCGGCTGGACGATCTTGCGGTTCCAGCTCTTGCCGACCGTAACGGCCGCGTCGGGCACCACGCGCCAGAGCTGGCCGAGCGTGTCCTTCATCGCTTCGTCGGAGAACTGCTTGCCGAGCGCAACCTTGAGCTGCACGAAGACCTCGTCATTGAGGCCATCGAACATGCGCTCGAGCATCGCACTGTAGCCGGTGACTTCCTTGACCTCGCCGAGCGAGGTGAGCTTGACCGTGAAGCTGCCGCCGACGAGCGCGGCGAACGGCTTGAGCGCGAGGTCGCTCTCGGCGCGCTGGATGTCCTCGGGGTTCGACGAGTCGAACTTCACCGGCGTGGCCGAGTTCAGGGTGGTCTGCTGTTCGTACTTCACGCTGGTGTACTTGAGGCGGAGCGTGGCGATGCCCGCGTCGACGGCCTCGACGGTCTGCGTGTAGGTGATGGTGGTGGTCTGCGTCTGGCGGACGGTCTCGCTCGAGTTCTGGGTCTCCTCGACGGCGACTTCCTTGAGGCGCCACGTGGTGGTCTCACCCTTGGTGAACTTCCAGGCGAGCGTCACCGGGCCATTGTCTGGCTGTGCGGGCTGGGCCGGCGGATCCTGCGCCAGGGCGGGGGCGAACGCGCACGCGAGTGCGGCCACGAGCACGACGAGGGCGGTGGCAATGAATCGGATCGGCAGACGGATGCTCATGTGTCGCATCGGGGGCAGCAACTCGATGGTGTCGAGGTGTCGAGGTCGTTTGAACGGGTGCGGACAATACCACTCGCTGGCGGCGAAGGGAACGCCGGGGCGGAAAACCGCGGGCGCGGTCTGGATTGTGGCGGCCGGCGAAAATGGGGCTGGGCCAAATGGATCGCGGGAGGCTTCTTTCGAAGCCTCCCGCTTTCCGTAGCTTTCGCCGATCAGGTCCCGTAAGGGACAGTCAGATCAGTTGAGGCCAGCAGCCAGGATGCGGTCCCAGCTAGCGTTGAACTCAGCGTTGGCGGCGGCGAACTCGGCCGGGCTCAGCTGGTTCCAGTATTCGTAGTGGATGTCGCTGCTGTGCGCCCAGCCGTAGTCATTGCCCTGACCGCGGTTCCAGTTCGTGCCGGCGCCAATCCAGTAACCCCACTTGATCCATTCCCACTCGCTGGTCTGGTGAGCGATGTACTTCGCTTCCATCTCGTGCATCTTGCTGATGATCAGGTCGTAGACCTCGCTGCCGCCGGCGCCGCCAGCGTTCGACTCGGTCGAGATGTCACCCTGAGCGGTGTCCAGGTCCTGGGCGACGGCGAAGCCGACGAGACCCAGCACCATCATAATGGCGATGAACTTCTTCATGTGGTTCTCCAGAGATTACTGATGAGTGGCGGGTGCAGTGAGCACCTCGCCTCTCTACAGTGCATGGCCCGTGCCATACCCTGGCCGGCTTCCTGCAATTTCCACAAGTATCTAATGCTAAACAGTTTGCAAGACAAAGTCCGGAACGGCCAGAAGGGTGGAAAGCGTTACGGCCGAGTAACCGCGGTGACGAACCTGTTACCGACCGGGCCCAAATGGATCGCGGGAGGCTTCTTTCGAAGCCTCCCGCTCTCCATACTGTCGATGGCTTTAGCCGATCAGGTCCCGCGAGGGACAGTCAGATCAGTTCAGGCCAGCAGCCAGGATGCGGTCCCAGCTAGCGTTGAACTCGGCGTTCGCAGCGGCGAACTCGGCCGGGCTCAGCTGGTTCCAGTATTCGTAGTGGATGTCGCTGCTCTGGGCCCAGCTGTAGTCGTTGCCCTGGCCGCGGTTCCAGTTCGTGCCGGCGCCAATCCAGTAACCCCACTTGATCCATTC
>JBFWQT010000157.1:0-12830 GCA_050249295.1 Planctomycetota bacterium | reverse complement strand
TCTGGATGAACCAGTCGAGCGTGGCGAAGTACGAATCCAGGTTGCGCGCCTGGATGTCGTTGTGCCCACCCACGGTGAACTCCTTCAGTTGCTTCTGCGCGCTGCCGGCCCACTCGTGATTGCGCCGGGCGTGCGAGATGTCGATCAGCATGTCGTGCACGGCGTGCATCACCAGCAGCGGGCCGCGGTACGCTGCCAGCTTCGCCCGGTGATCGACGAACATCGCGGCGGCCGCCTCGATCTCGTCATGCGTGCAATCCAGCTCGGCCGGCTCGACGCGCAGCAGCACGCGCTCCAGCGGATCGGCGATGCCGCTCTCGAGCACCAGGCCGGCGATGGTCGGGAACTGCCGCGCACATTCGATGGCGTAGATCGAGCCGATCGATCGGCCGAACACGATCACGCGTTCGGGCGGCGCACCGGTGGCCGCCATGATCGGGGCGATATCGTCGAACATGCCGACCAGCGCCGGATCGCTGCTGGAGGCGCCATAGCCGCGGTACTCGGCGAGCATCAGATTGACGCCCAGCGAGAGGAACAGGTTGGCGATGTCGGGCCGGTAGTCCGGCACGATCTCGCCGTTGCCGTGCCAGTGCACGATGGTCAGCGCGTCGTCGCCGGTCTGCGGTTGTTCGAGGTAGCAGCCGAGGCGATGCGGGCCGCTGGTGACGATCGTGGCGTCATCCATCACGGCGGCACGCGGCACGAAGTAGCGTTCGCCGATCAGCGGATGGTCGAGAAGATGGCGCAGCCGTGCCGGGTCGTGGGTGGTCATGCCGCGGTCTCTGGTGTGGGCAACGTCAGGGGCACCATATCCTGGCGGCGCAGTGGCCGCGAGCGCCGGGCGGGTCCGATCCGCCGGAACACAATCGCAAGGAATGTTCCGGGCGCCGATGGCGTTGCGGTACACACATTCAGCACGACGCGACCCACTCCCCTTCACCACCATGAAGCAGCGACGCCTCGGCACGAGCAACCTCCAAGTCAGCCCGATCGGCCTCGGATGCATGGGCATGTCCGCCTTCTACGGTGGCACTGCCGACCGCGACGACACCCGGTCGATCGCCACGATCCATGCGGCCATCGAGAGTGGCCTGAACTTCCTCGACACGGCCGACATCTACGGGCCGTTCACCAACGAACAACTCGTCGGCAAAGCGATCGCCGGCCGGCGCGACAAGGTGGTGCTGGCCACCAAGTTCACGATGCGCGTGAAGGAAGACGGCAGCGGCGTAGTGGTCGATGGCAGCCCCGCGTACGTCAAGCAGGCCTGCGATGCCAGCCTGAAGCGGCTCGGCGTCGATCACATCGACCTCTACTACCAGCATCGCGTCGACAAGAAGACGCCGATCGAAGACACCATCGGCGCGATGGCCGAGCTGGTGCAGGCCGGCAAGATCCGCCACATCGGCATGTCGGAGGCCGCGCCGGACACGCTGCGGCGGGCCTGCAAGGTGCACCCGGTGACCGCGCTGCAGACCGAGTACTCGTTGTGGACGCGCGACCCCGAAGCCAACGGCGTGCTCGATGCGTGCCGCGAACTGGGCATCGGCTTTGTCGCCTACAGCCCGCTGGGCCGCGGCTTCCTGGCGGGCAAGTTCAAGAGCGAGGACGACCTGGACCCCACCGATTGGCGGCGCAATAACCCGCGCTTCCAGGGCGACGCGTTCCGCAAGAACCTCGAACTCGTGAAGGTCATCGAAGGCCTGGCGGCGGCGCGCGGTTGCACCGCGTCGCAACTGGCGCTCGCCTGGCTGCTGCATCGCGGCGACGACATCGTCCCGATCCCCGGCACCACGAAGATCTCGCGCATGCAGGAGAACCTCGCGGCCGCGTCGATCGAACTCGGCGCCGACGAGATGCGCGAGATCGAGGCCGCGCTGCCGCCTGATTCGGCCGTGGGCACGCGATACCCGGAAGGCGGCATGGTCCACCTCAACGGCTGATCGCGGATCGCGCATCATTCGCGTGTCTCGCATTCCACGCCGCCGCGCGCGGTCAGGGGGCAGCAGATCTCCGTCGCGTCAGCGTGAGGGTGAGATCGTTGCCGCGGCGAGTTTCGCCGGATACCGGGATCCGACATCACTGTCTCCGTGTGCTGTGAGACGGTGTCGGACCACTGTGCTTTGACGCGAAGGAAGACCGCTCGTATCGGGCTCTAACGGCCAACTCACAAGTCGCCAACAGTACCTGCCGAGAATGCCGGGGTTGTCGGTTTCCGACCGTTCACTCACTCGCCTGTCTAACGAACCCGGCTCACACGATGCGCATTGCCCTCATCACCGAAGCATGGCTGCCACAGGTGAATGGTGTGGTCACCACCTGGACCAACGTGGTCCGGCACATGCGCGAGTGGGGGCACGAGGTGCTGGTCCTGCACTCGGGGCTGTTCGTGCACCTGCGCCTGCCGACCTACCGCGAGGTGATGATCAACATCAACCCGGGCGGCAAGCTGCGGAAGATGCTCGACGAGTTCCAGCCGGATGCCGTGCACATTGCGACGGAAGGCCCGCTCGGCATGGCCGGTCGCAGCATCTGCGTGCGGCGCGGCTGGCCGTTCACGACGTCGTTCCACACGCAGTTCCCGAAGTACCTGAAGAAGTACTTCCGCGTGCCGAAGAGCTGGACCTACGCGTTCATGCGCTGGTTCCATCATGCTGGCGAGCGCATCCTCGTGCCCACGCAGTCGGTGAAGGACAAGCTGGAGAAGCACGGCTTCATGCCCGACAAGGTGGTGAAGTGGTGCCGCGGCGTGGATGGCGAGCAGTTCCGGCCCGGCGACAAGTCGGCCTTCGATGCGCTCGGTCTGCCGCGTCCGGTGTTCCTGCTGGCCGGCCGCGTGGCCCACGAGAAGAACATCCCGGCGTTCCTGGAGTTGGACCTGCCGGGCACGAAGGCGATCATGGGCTACGGGCCGATGGAGCGCAAACTGAAGCGGCGCTTCCCGTCGGCGCACTTCCTCGGCTACCAGGCGCCGGACGACTTCGCGCGCTACATGCGCTCGGCCGACGTGTTCGTGTTCCCGAGCAAGACCGACACGTTTGGCCTGGTGATGCTGGAGGCGATGGCCAGCGGTGTGCCGGTGGCGGCCTTCCCCACCACCGGCCCGCGCGACGTGGTCACTGATGGCGAGAGCGGCGTGCTACTGAAGGACCTGCGCGAGGCGGCAACACGTGCGTTGGCGGAGATCCCGCCGGCGCGCTGCCGCGAGCTGGCGCTGCAGTGCACGTGGGAGCAGTGCGCGCAGGAGGTACTCGACAACCTCGCGCCGATCCGTCGGAGCCGCGCGGCCGTCGCAGAAGCCGCGGCCCCGGTTGAAGCGGCCGCCGTCGGTTGACTGACTGGCCCGGACCCGGCGAAACCGCCGACCGTCGACCGGCGGATGACGATTGACCGTCTCCGGCCGTCCTGCGATAGTTCGGCCCGCTGTTCGTCCGAGCCGACCCACCCAACGGCCTGTTTGTCTCCGTATTACCCGGCGCGTCCGGGGAGTGATAAGGCACCGCCATGGCCGACTACGACGAAATCTTCCTGGAAGTCGACGAGAAGATGAGCAAGGCCATCGAGCACCTCAAGGATGGCTACCGCACGATCCGCACCGGCCGCGCGACGCCGGGCCTGGTGGACAGCCTGCACGTCGAGGCCTACGGCTCGTCGGTCCCGCTCAAGCAGATCGCGAACATTGCGATTCCCGAGCCGCGCCAGATCGTGATCAAGCCGTTCGACCCGTCCACGCTGGGCGACATCGAGAAGGCGATCCAGAAGTCGGAACTCGGCATCAACCCGAGCAACGACGGCAAGGTGATCCGCCTGGAGGTGCCGCAGCTCACCGAGGAGCGCCGCAAGCAGCTCGTGCGCCAGGTGAAGGAAATGGGCGACCAGGCCAAGGTCGCGATCAACAACGCGCGACGCGACGCGAACAAGGAAGCCGACGCCGCCGAGAAGGCGGGCATGTCGGAGGACGACGTGAAACGTCTGAAAGAGGACATCGACGAGCTGAAGGACAAATACCAGAAGCAGGTCGACGATACGTTCACGAAGAAGTCCGAAGAGATCATGACGGTCTGACCGGATGGCGCAGCCGACCGACAATTCGCGCAGTTCGACCGCCGTCGCCGTGTGGATCGGCGCGTCGCTGGTCGTGTCGATTGCCGTGTGGATTGCCGTGCAGGCGATGATGACCACGCCCGGCACTGACACGCAGCCGCCATCGTCAGACGGCTACTACATCGGCGCTGTAGCCGGCAGTGCCACGTTCATCGGCCTGACATTGCTGGGAGTGGTGTTGACGTTCAAGCGTGTGCCGGATGGTGGTTGGCGTCCGCCGCTGGACACTACCGACGACGCTGGATCGTCATCGCCGCCGTCGGGTGGGTAGCTCAGTTGGTAGAGCAGCGGCCTTTTAAGCCGTAGGTCGCGGGTTCGAGTCCCGCCCCACCCATTGAAATCTTCACAGGTCAGCGCGGCGGCTCTCCGCCCAGGCGGCGGATGTTCTCGGCGTACAGTGTGCGAGAGTCGCGGTCGTCGGTGAGTTGCCACGCACGGCGGAACGCCGCGATCGCGTCAGCGTCGCGATCGAGCTCGTGCAGCACGTAGCCGAGGCTCGCGGCCAACACGTGGTGCGGCTGCAGCGTCAACGCGCGCGAATAGTCGGCGGCCGCCGCGTCGAACTCGCGCAGCTGTTCGTGGGCCTTGCCGCGGTCACTCAGGGCGCGGATGTCGTCCGGCGAGAGCCGCAGCGCCGCATCGAAATCGGCGACGGCGCCGCGCGCATCGTCCATGTTGAACTTCAGCTGGGCCCGGCTGCAGTAGCAGTACGCGGTCTTCTGCAGCGCCAGCGACGTATCGAAGTCGGCCAGCGCGCCAGCGTTGTTGCCGTTGCGATGCCGGACGACGCCACGCGCGTGGTAGGTCGCAGCCGTGCGATAGCCGAGGTCGATCGCCCGATCGAACGCCGCGAGCGAGTCGGCGAAGCGCTCCATGCGCTCGAGGATGCGGCCGCGGACGTCGTGCGACTCGCCATCGTCGGGCTCGATCGCAAGGCCGCGATCCACCGACCGCAGTGCGGCTGCCATGTCGCCGGTCTTCTGCAACGCGCGCGCACGGGTGAGCCACGGCCCGGCGCTGTCCGGACGCATCGGCGCTGCCAGCTCGCAGTCGCGCGCGGCCGCTTCCCAGTCCTGCACCGCCAGGTGCGCGTTGGCCCGGTTCATCAGGTAGGACGCACACGGCGCGCGCACCACAGCCGCATCGAAGTCGGCCAGCGCAAGGCGCACGAGGCGGTCGACGCCCGGCGTGTTGCCGAGCTGTTGCGCCAGCGAAAGCTGCGCGGCGCCGCGCGTGTCGAGCGCGTACGCGAAGCGCGGGTCGAGCCCGATCGCGGCGGTGCAGTCGTCTATCGCCTGCTGCAGGCGGTTGCGACGCAGGTTGACCGCGCCGCGCAGGGCGAGCGCGTCGATGCACTCCGGGTCGAGTTGCAGCGCGCGATCGAGGTCGGCCGACGCATCGTCGAGCCGGCCGAGACCCATGTAGATGTTGCCGCGACGGCTGAAGTGTGGCGCGGTCGGCTCGATACCGATGATCGCGCTCGCGTCGGCCAGTGCGCCGGTGTAGTCGCCGATCGCGACGCGCAGCATTGCGCGGCCGCGCAGCGCCTCGATGTCGGGCGGAGAGCCGTCACGCGCCAGCGAGGCGAGGTACTGGTCGTGCGCGCCGATAAAGCTCTCGAGCGTCTCGCGCGACATGCCCCAGTGCACGTCGAATTCACGCAGGCCGCGGTCGGCGCCCTCACGCACGCGACGGCGGAACCCGGCGAGCATGTCGCGGGTGCGACGATCAGCCTCGGCCCGCTCACGCTGCGCCCGTTCCGCGTCGGCCACCTGCGCAGCCTGCGCCGCACGCGTCGCCTCGGCTGCGCGATCGCGCTCGGCCGCGTAGAGCAGCGAGAGCAATGCCGCGACAAGTCCGGTGGCAATCAGCACCAGCGTGACGGCCAGCGTTGTGGTCGGGTGCCGGCGCATCGAGCGGGTCAGCCGGTCGATCGGCCCGGCGCGCCACGCGGTGGTCGGTCGGAGCGCGCGCCACGCGGCCAGGTCAGCCTCGAACTCGCCGACCGTCTGGTAGCGATCGGCCGGCTCGTACGCCATCGCGCGCAGCACAATCGCTTCCAGCTCACGCGGAATGCGGGCCGCGGACGCGACATCGCGCGGCCGGCGGAAGTCGCCGCGCGCGGCCAGCACCAGTGCATCACGCGCCGACTTCGCCTCGTACGGCGCATGCAGCGTGAGCATGTGATAGAGGATCGCGCCGAGCGCGAAAATGTCGGAGCGTTCGTCGATCGCGGCGACGTCGCCGGCAGCTTGCTCGGGCGGCATCCAGCCGGGGCTGCCGAACACCGCGCCGTCCACCGTCAGGTCGTGGCTGTCTTCACCGCGCCGGCTGGTGATGACGCGTGGCGCCTGCTCGTGGTCGTGGCGATCGTCGTGGCGATCGTTCGCAAGCGGCCGCGCGAGGCCCCAGTCGACCACCAGCACCTCACCCCATTCGCCGACCATCACGTTGTGCGGTTTCAGGTCGCGATGCACCACGCCGCGGCTGTGTGCGAAGGCGATCGCATCGGCAATCTTGCCGAACAGCCCGAGCAGGCGGTGCAACTCGGCGGCCTGTAGCGGGCCGCGCCGCGTGGTCTTCCAGTCGGCGATATGCGCGGCCAGTGAACGCCCGGCGATGCGCTTCATTGCCAGCCACGGCCGGCCGTTGGCGTCGGCACCGAGATCGTGTACCGGCACGATGTTGGGGTGTTCGAGTTGCGCAGTGATCTGCGCTTCCTCGATGAACCGTTCGACCGCCACGCGATTGGTGGCGAGCAGTTGCTTGATCGCGAGGTCGCGGCCGAGTTCGGTGTCGGTGGCGATCCGCACCGAGCCCATGCCGCCGCGACCGAGCTCGGAGCCAAGCCGGAAGCGGCCGACGCGTTCGGCGCCCCCGCTGCCGGCGCGATGATCGAGCACCGTGGACGGCCGCTGGCCGTGCGTGACCTGCAGCGTGGGCAGCTGCCGCGCATTGGCCTGCGGAATCGTCGGCGCGGCCGCATCGGTTGCGCTGGTCGGCCGTGTGGGCCGTTGGCGTTGTCGGCCTGTCTGCGGGCGAGTGGCGTCGTCCTGTGTCATGCCCCGAGTATATCGCCGCAGCGGCCGCGGGCTGAACACACGACCGGAGGCCTTCGCTACTCGGCGCTGAACACCGGCCGCAGGCCGAGGGTGCCGATCGCCGAATCGGGCACGAACCAGCGCAGCGTCGAGCGCATCCGCATCGCGTGATCCTTGATGCAACCGCCACGGACCACGTGCGTTTCTGAGCGTTCGCGGGCCGCTTCGGGGCCGGTCAGCGTCGGGTCGAGCCACTCGGCAAACGGGTCGGCGCAAACCTCCCACACGTTGCCGATCATGTCGTATAGGCCGAACGCGTTGGGCGCCTTCTGGCCAACCGGCTTCGTCGTGTAGAAGTCGCCGAGAATCTGGCGCGGGCCCTTCTCCTTCTCGGCGCGCCACGGCGACGGCTCCATCTGTACCGCGTTGCCGCCGTACCAGGCGATGCGCGAGAGGTCCGGTGAGTCGAGCTCGGAGATGATCACCGGCGAGCCGTCGTAGGTCGGGCCCCCGGTGCCGGCTCGGCAGGCGTACTCCCACTCGGCTTCGGTGGGCAGGCGCAGGCCGACCGACTTGCAGAACGCATCGGCCTGCTCCCAGTTCACGCCGTCGACCGGCAGGCGCGCGCCACCGGCAAGACCGCCGAACTGGCTGATGGCCGGCGGCAGCGAGGCCTTCGGCGCAAGCGCCGCCCACACTTTCTGCGTGACCTCGGTGCGCGCCACCAGCATCGCCTTGATGTGTCGCTTGTGCGACGGCCGCGCATAGAACCACTCGCGGTCGTTGGGTGCCTTGCCTGGCTCGCCCATCATGTAGTCGCCGGCCGGCACCAGCGAAAACTCGACGGCCGGATCCGTTTCGCCATCCTTCAGGCCGAGCGCGGCGGCAAATGCTTCGCAGCGGTAGATCGGGACGCGCGAGGTCTTGCCGCCCGCCTGGAAGACCTCGTCGCGCAGCCAGGTGAAGCCCTCGAACTTCGGCGCGTTGCTGGCCGACGGCAGCACGCGGCGCAGCGTCAGCGCCCACAGGTTCATCAGCCCGGCACCGTCGGTGTTCTCGTGGGTCGACACGCGGACACGGTAGCGACCCCGCTCCAGCGTCTCGCGGCCGGCCACCGGGGAGCGGTAGTCGAGCCAGGTGCGCCCCAGCGCCCGCACGATGTGCAGCAGGTCAACGGTCTTGCCCGGCACCGGCTGCTGCGCCGCGTCGAGCAGCGCGAACTCGATCCTGGCGACATGTGCCTGATGG
This sequence comes from Planctomycetota bacterium, assembly GCA_050249295.1. Lineage (GTDB taxonomy): Bacteria > Planctomycetota > UBA8742 > SKZP01 > SKZP01 > JBFWQT01. Next base: position 4,434 of record JBFWQT010000157.1, on the reverse strand, counting down.
GCGCGGTACAGGCATTCGGTCGAGTCCACGTCCCACTCGCCCGCCTCCGGAATGTCGACCGTCCAGGTGGCCGTGCCATCCGCGCCCCACGCGGCCGCGGCCCGACCCTCGATCCCGCAACCTTCCAGAACCGCCGACTCGGCCTCGAGCAGGATGTGCGTGGGCCGTATGGGCAGCGAAACGGCAATGCGCATGCCCGACACCGGGAAGACCTCCGTCATGTGCTGCGGCAGGCGCGCAAACGACGTGCAGAGTTCGAGGCCGTGGTTGGCCGAGCCGCCGCGCAGCAGCCGCTGCTCGTTCTGCGGCGTGGGCATTACCGCGCCGTTGTCCACCAGCGTGTTCGGCCGCGGATCCTCGTACGCGTCCACGATGTACTCGCAAACGTTGCCGAGCATGTCGTAGAGGCCGAACGCGTTCGGCGGGAAGCTCGCGACGAGAGTCGGCTTGCCTTCCTTGTTGATGTTGGCCGAGCCCGGCACTGCCGTCGGGCCGAAGTAGTAGTCGGTAGTCGTGCCAGCGCGACAGGCGTATTCCCACTCGTTCTCGCTGAGCATGCGCACGCCGTTCTTCGCGCACCATTCGAACGCGAGTGTCCACGGCAGACCGCCGACCGGCACCAGGTCGGAATCGGGCCACGAGTCCTTCAACGGCGCCGGCTTGCGGCTCAGCTGCTGGTCGAGTGCGAAGTACGCGCGACGCGTGACTTCGGTGCGGCTGACCAGGAACGGCGGGATCGTGACCACTCTGGTGGTGTTGAAGATCTCGCCGTCGAGCGTGTTGGGCCCTTCGACGCAGGTGCCGCCGGGCACCAGCACGAACTCGGTTTCGGGGCGGACCTCCGTCGGGTCGATGCCGCCGAGCGCATTCGCCAGGCGGTCCCAGCGGTAGATCTGCACGGTGCGCTGCTCGCCGCCCGAGCTGTGCGTCTCCTCGCGCAGCCACGTGAAGCCGTCGATCTCCGGCCGGTTGGACGGAGCGGGGTGCCGGACGAGCAGCACGCGCGGGTCGATCCGGTCGGGCATGCGCGGCAGGTCGGCCACGGCGCGCACACCGCATAGCGGCTGGCGCTTGTTGATCGGCACCCGGCTGCGCGCAGCGAGGCTGACTTCGTTGACCGCATCCTGGATCGAGCCGCCGCGTGCCACACACGAGTTGCCGTCGCCCGTGTCGCGGGCCTCCGGACCCTTCATCGCCGGGTCGTGCTTGTCGTTGAAGAGGTCGTCGACCAGTTCCTCGGCGTTACCCAGCATGTCGTAGAGCCCGAAGCTGTTGGCCGCGAGATCGCCCACCGGCTGCAGCGCCACCGCCGACGCATCGGACGCGGCGGGGATGTCCACGCGTCGTAGCCAGCCGGTTCCGCGCAGCGCGGCGCTGTCGGCCACAACGGTATCGCCCTGCACGCCGGCGCGCGCGACGTACTCCCACTCGGCCTCCGACGGGAAGCGCAGCCGCAGTCGCAGCAGGCAGGTGCGCGCTTCGCTGACCGTGAGCCCCGTGGCCGGGCTCATCTCGGTGCCGGGGTTCGTGCCGAGTTCGGCCAGGTCGAACCCGGCCTTGAGGCGGTTCCAGTTCCGGCGAGTGAGTTCGGTGCGCGCGACGAGGATCGGTTCGATCGTGCGTTCGTGTGCGGGCCCCGCGACCACTCGCGAGTTGGAGTCGCTGCCCATCATGTAGGTTCCGCGCGGCACCAGCACAAACTCCAGGTCGGGCGCGCTGCGGTCCGCGTCGGGCACCGTTACGCCGGCCGTCGACTGGGCCTTCTCCCACGCGAGGCAACGGAACACCGCCAGGCGGTTGCGTCCGCCGGGCCCGCTGAAATCCTCCAGGCGCGCGAAGCGGAACTCCTTGCTCAGGCACGCACGGCCCAGCGCGGTGCGGTACGCGGCGTCGAGGTTGGTCCAGCGCGCGCGATCACGCTTGTCGAGCACCGCGAACGCAATCCGCTCGGCCGGGGTCAGCTCCAGGTAGTCGCGGACCACCGATGCGGCGCCGAGCGTGGCGATCACCTCGTGCTCGTGCGGTAGCAGTTCGAGCCAGCGGATCGTCAGCGCCGGGCTGAGCCGCAGCGGCAGCATCGCCTCGAGCTGTTCGGCCGGGCGCGAGAGGAAGTACGAGCGCCAGTCGCCGGGCACGCTGAACAGCAACTTCAGCAGCGCCGGGCTCGTGAGCGCTGCGGCGCGCTCGCGATCGGACGGCGCGAGCGCAAGCCACGCGGTGCGCTCGGCCGCGTTCATGCGCACCCACGCGATGCGCTGCGGCGCTGGCAGGCAGAGCCAGAGGTCGCGCGAGGCCGTGTCCAGCGAGTACCACGTGGCGCGGTCCGCATCGCTGAGCGCAATCCATGGATCGCGCAGCGATTCGACGAGCGCCTCCAGGCTGGCCCGGTCGGTCGTCGACGCCTTGAGCCAGGCGCCGCGATGGCGTGCCGACAGCGCAAGGCAGCGCGTCCGGTCGCGGGTGTCGGCCTGCAAGAACGCGGGCCGCGCGTCGGGCGGCATCAATGCCAGCGCCGCGCGCTCTTCCGGTTTGAGCGTGAAGTACGCCGAGCGCAGCCGGGCCGTGGTCAGCGACAGCGCGACTTCCATTTCGTCGGGCGCCAGCGACAGCATCAACGGACGCTCGCCAGAATCGAGCTGCAGGAACACGCGCAGCGCGCTTTCGGAGAGCGCCGCGACCTCGCGCTTCTGGTCGTCGGGCAACGCGGCAAACCGGTCGGCGATGTCGGGCGCGACAATCGCGAAGCCGCCGCCGGGCACCGGCTGGAATGACGCGCGACGCGTGGCCGCGGGCAACGCCAGGAACCGCGCACGCTGATCGTCCGGCAACGAGACCGCGAACTCGCGATCGCTCGCGCCGAGCTGCACAAACTCGTCGCGCGCGACGTCGTCGGCAAGCCGCCCGTACGCATCGCGGGTCGCGTCATCCCACCGGCTCCACGGCGTGCGGTGCGCCGGCGGCAGGTCCAGCCAGCGTACATGCAGCCCTGCTGGCAGGCCGAACAACTCGCGACGGTCGGTGTCCGAGAGGGTCATCACCTGCGCTCGCGCCACCGACGGAAGCGCGGTGAACGCCTCGCGCGCGGCCGTGTCGAGCGACGTCGCCAGTCGCCGCTGCTCGGTGGGCAGCGCAAGGAAGCTGGCCTGACCCTCGTTGCCCAGTGCGGCAAACGCGCTGCGTTCGAGCGCACCGAGTCGCAGCCATGGCTGCCGCATCGCGTCCGGCAGGCCGGCGAACGTAGTGGCGTCGCCCTCCTCGAGTTGCAGGAACACCTGGCGCTCGTCGACCGGTAGCGCCAGCGCCAACTGGTACATCGGCTCGGGTAACTGCAGCCAGCGGCGCGCGTCGCGGATCGACGACATCGCGGCGACCGCGGTCTGCTCGGCCGGCGGCAGGTCGAGCAACCGGTCGGCCGCCGTCGCGTCCTGCGTGATCAACCAGTCGTAGAGCGCGCGCACGGGCGTGGCGAGCGACGCCAGCAGCCGCTGCATGTCGGCGCGTTTGATCTGCCGGTGCAGGAACGTGATCGTGCCGGCGAGTCGCTCGGCATACGCCGGGTTGGCCGCGACGAACGCCTCGACCTCGGGCAGGAGGTCGATCGCCGTCGCGCTGTCGGCCACGCCGCCCTTGCCGCGCAGTTCCTCGGCCCGCTTCCAGACGGCCGCGGTGGCATCGAGTGCGGTCAGCTTCGCGGCGGCCTCGTCGCGCACTTCGGGGAAGCTTGCGACGAAGTCGCGCAATCGCTGCGCCACGGCAGCGGCTCCGGCCGGTGTCGCCTCGTCGATCTGCGCGACGATCGCGTCCCAGCCTTCGCGCCGTTCGCGCTCGTGCGCCGCGACCGACGAGATGATCAGCCAGACGATGACGGCGATCAGCAGTGCGCCGCCACCGATCGCGCCGATCAGCTGGTTGCGTTTGCGGCGCGCCTTCTGCGCGCGATGGAACTCGAACGACGACTCGAGGTTGATCTGCTCGCGCGACTGCAGCGCCTCGGCCGAGAACGACCACTCCCAGTCGATCTGCCAGACGAACAGCGTGCCGTCGTGAGTGCCGCCCAGCAGGAAGCGGCCGCGCGGGTCGGCGGCGAGCGTCTGAACGTTGCTCGCGCGCAACTGATGCTGCTTCTTCTTCGTCTTCAGCGACCACAGCGTGACGCTGCCGTCCGCGTCGGCGGCCGCCACGTGGCGGCCTTCAGGCGTCACGGCAATGGCCGTCAGCGCCGCGTCGCCGCGCATGGCGCCGGCACTGCGCGCCTGTTTGAAATCAAAGATGCGACAGCCGCCATCCTTGCCGCCGACGATCGCAAAGCTGCCGTCCACGGTGAGCGCGAAGCACGTGGTCTCGCCGGGCGCCTTGTAATGGTGCGGCTCGGCCTTTGCGCCGCGCGTGAGGTCCCACTCGGCGATGCTGCGTTCCGACGCGCCGACGGCCCAC
>JBFWQT010000156.1:0-12836 GCA_050249295.1 Planctomycetota bacterium | reverse complement strand
CCGGTCGGTCGAGCGTGCCTCGACCAGCGCATTGACGCCTTCGCACTGGAGCAGCGCGCCGTGCACCGCCCCGTTGAATTCCTCGTTGTCGATCGTCTCGAACCCGGGCTCGAGCGGCTGCAGCACCGAGCCGTCGTAGCGGAACACGCGCAGCCGCGGATCGTCGAGTGGCTCGCCGTGCGTGCGGAAGAAGAAGCCGATCGCGTACGGCACCACCGGCGATACGACGAGCAGCGGGCCCCTGGTGCCGGGCACAACCACGATCGTCGGCTCGCCGAGGCGCTGCGCCACGGTGCGGCGCGCGACGCGGCCGCGCAGCGACCAGATCTCGACGGACATGCGCGACCACGCACCCCAGCCGGCGATCATCTCGTTCTGCCCGTCGCCATCGAGGTCGTGGATCAGCAGCGCGCGCAGGCTGCTCGCGTCCGCATCCACCGTCGCAACGCGCGGATCGAACCGGCCGGGCGCAGCCTGCCACACCACCATGATGGTGTGCAGGAACGCGAGCACGAGGTCGGGGTTGCCGTCGCCATCAAGGTCGCCGACGCCGGTCTCGACGAGGTTGGCGACGCGATCGTTGGTGCGGATCGGCAGCTGCAGGTAGAGGCGGTCGTCCTCCATGCCGATCAGCAGGATGTGCGAGACGCGCTGGTCCTTGCCGTTGCCGTCGTCGTTGACCACGACGAGCAACTGCGGCAGCGCGAGGCCGGGCACCGCGTGAACCAGCTCGACGCGGGTCACGCTGCGCACGCCCTCCTCGACCGCCGGCAGGTAGCGGGCGAGCGTCGGCGCCAGGTCGATCATGCGGATCGGCTCGACAACGGCCGGGATCAGGCCGCTGCCCGAGGGTTCGCGCACGCGCACGATCGAGACCGTGGCCTCCTTGCGCGACCACGAGAACATCGCGTCATTGATGCCGTCGCCGTCCATGTCCACGGCATCGCCGCCAAGCTGGTTGGAGACGGTCAGCCGGCGCAACACGCGCAACCAGTCGGCGGCCTCTCGCGCGAACTCGCGACCCGCGTCGCCGGCGTCGCCGGAGAGGTAAGGACGGATGTCGTCGCGCAGCGTGCCGTCCGGCTTGACCAGCCGCAGCACGCAGCGCAGCGCCATCTCGCGGCTCGGCACGTCGGGCGCAAACGGCGTCGGCGCAAAGCGGTCGAGACGCACGAGCGTGCGCACGAGGCCGAGCAGCGCGTGTGGACGCAACGCGGGATGGCGATCGCCGAACGACGACAACGCAAGGTGATACTGCGTGGCGATCTCGTCGAACCGCACGTCCGCCGAGGTGGCCGGCAGGTCGACGTTGTCGCGAAAGGCCGCGTCGGCCAGCAACAGGAAGCACTCGCCGGCCGCCTCCGAGTCGGGCTGCACGATGAAGGCGTCGGCCACCGACGCGGCCAGCAACTCGCGGTTGCCCGTGTTCTCGGCGAGCAACGCACGCCAGCGCGCGAACCGCGCGACCGGCAGATCGGCCAGCGCCGGCTCGGTCAGCCACGGCGCGAACCGCGCCTGCGCCCGACGCGTCGCCTCCACCTGCTCCGGCGTGATGCGCCGATCGGGCGGCGGCAGCGCGGCCAGCTCGGTTGCGATCCACGCGCGCAACGCACCGTCGCGCATCGCGCGCACCTCGGCCGGCAACGCCCCCGCGCGTGCCGCCAGTCCGGGCGCCGACTCGTGCACCGAGTCGTTGGTTTCGGCGGCGATCAGTGGTTGCAGGTGCGCCGCGCGGAACGCCGTGCAGGCGTCCACGGCGGCCGCAAAGTCGCCGGCATCGACCTGTGCACGGATCGCGTTGGCGGCGGCGGCGGCACTGGCGACGGCGGTGCGGTGCTGGGCGAGCGCCTGTTCGCGCGCCGCGGCCGTGCTCTGCAGCACCGCGGCAATCGCAATGCCGACCACCGCGACCAGCGCGGCTGCCACGCTTACCGCCACGCGGTGTCGGCGCACCCACAGCATGCCGAGCTGCGCCAGCGAGTACTGCGCCGCCGACGTCGCCCGGCCCTCGGCCCACGCATCGATGTCGGCCACGAGGTCGGCCACACTCGCGTAGCGATCATGCGGCCGCGTCGCCATCGCCTTCATCACCACGGCGTCGAGTTCACGCGGCACCCGCAACGCCGCGGCCAGCACGCGGTCACTGGCCACGCGCCTCGACGGCGAGACAAACCGGCCGCGCCGCACGCGCTCGAGCAGCTTGAGCAGTTCGTGGCCCTCGAACGCGCGCGTCAGCGTCAGCAGTTCGTAGAGGATCGCGCCGAGCGCATAGATGTCGCTGCGCGCGTCGATCTTGCTGGTGTCACCGCGCGCCTGCTCGGGGCTCATGTACGAGGGCGTACCCATCACGTCGCCCTCGAGCGTGCGCCAATTCTCGTCGGCGCGCGCGTGCATCGTTGGCGGAATCGTCGCCGGCGTATCGGCCCCGCTGCCCTGCCGGAGCGCACGCGTGAGGTCCTCGTGCGTGTCGTCGATGATCCGCGCGAGGCCCCAGTCCATCACCTGGACTTCGCCGTACGCGCCGACCATCACGTTCTCGGGCTTCAGGTCGCGGTGCACGACGCCGCGCGAATGCGCATACGCCAGGCCGTCGCAGATCTTGCGGAACACGTCGAGCCGCTGCGTCAGCGCAAACTCGCCGTCGCCCCTGCCGTGTTGCACCTCGGCGTGCAACCGCGCGATGCGCCTGGAAAGGGCCTCGCCGCGGACCAGCTTCATCGTGAAGTACGGCCGGCGACCGTCGAGGCCGAGCTCGTGCACCGGCGTGATGTTGGGATGCTCGAGCTGGCCGCTGACCCGGGCTTCGCGCAGGAAGCGCACCAGCGCCTCGGTGTCGGCCACGCCGAGCATCACCTTCATGGCCACGTCGCGGCCGAGATCGCGGTCGGCGGCGATCAGCACGGCGCCCATTCCGCCGCGCCCGAGTTCGCCGCGGATCGCGTAGCGTCCGAGTTGCGAGAGCGGGGCTCTCGCGGGTGGCCGGGTCGGCGCGTCGTCGTCGTCGCTGCGCCGCAGATGCACCGACGACATGCGCAGGTCCATGCCGAGCGCCTCGGCCACCGTGCGCGGCGCCTGCGCGTGGATCACGGCCGGTGGCGGCGCGTCGTCCATCGTGCGCGCGTGCGGGTCGCCGCCGCCGCGCTTGATCGTCGCGTCCACGTCGATGTCGAATGCGTCGCCGCTGCCGCGTGGCGAGCCGCGCTTGATCGTCGAGTCGAGGTCTTCGTCGTCGTCCTGCCGCGCGCGGTCATCGCCGGTCAGCGTGCGCGCAAGCACTGGCGGCGGCACGCTCGCGGGCGGCGGTGGAGGCGGCGGAATCGCGTTGCCGGCGGCGAGCGCAGGCGGAGTGGCCGCGTCGCCGCTGCGACGGGCTGGCTGGATGCCGCCGGACGCGGGCGTCGACGCGGGCGGTCCGTTGGATTCCGGCCGGTCCGTGTCGGGCATGGGCTCAGCACAGCGTGGAGTGCAACCGGATGATATCGCAGCGCGGGCGCGCTTGCACGCGGTGCGCTCCGAACCCGCGCATGGTCGAACCACAGGGAAATCCAGTGTCGCGTCGATCAGCAGCAAGCTCGCCACTCAGGCACGCGCGCTCGCCACACGGCCCTCCAGGTCGTCCACAATCGGCACGGCTGCATCAAAGCCGGTGAGCCGGCGCGCAATGCCGATGCCGCCAGGACAGAACGCGTTCACCTCGAGCACGTGCTGCCCGACGATGTCCACGCCGACGAGCCACAACCCGCGCGCGAGCAACAACGGCTTGAGCGCGGCCGCGATCTCCACGTCGCGCGGACGCAATTCGCAGGCCTCGGTGCTCGCGCCCTGGTGCACGTTCGTGCGCCAGTCGTGCGGCGCGTGACGACGCAGGTACAACGCGGGCACGCCATCCGCGCTGCGCAACGGCTCACCATCCAGCAGCAGCAGCCGGCGCTCGCCCTGCTCCACCTCGGGCAGGAACTGCTGCGCCACAATGAATCCCTGGCGCAGCAACGTGCTGACCACGGCCGTCAGGTTCGGATCGCCGGCCGACACGCGGAAGACGTCCTCGCCGCCATGACCCATCAGCGACTTGAGCACCGCGCCGCCCGGCTCGGCCTCGACAAACCGGCGGATCGCCACCGCGTCGCGACTGACCAGCGTGCGCGGCGCAATCCCCTCCGGCAGCTGGCCGAGCCAGAGCTTGCCGGACGACGACCACACACCGACCGGATCGTTGAGCACCAGCGTGCGCGGGCTGCTGCGTTGCAGGTAACGCGCGAATGTCAGCGCTGCCTCGATGCGGCCGCGGTACCACGTGTCGTAGCGACCGTCGTCCTCATCCAGGCCCTTCGGCCGTGCGAGCAAGCGGATCACCAGCACGTCGAGCTGATCGAGCGACTCCGCCGGCGCATCCGCCTGCAGCGCAGCCGCCAGCCAGGCCCCGGCATCCGCGGCCGGCGCGGGCGCACGATGCAGTCGCGCCGAGATGCGGCCGTCGGGGCTCACGGTCAGGTCGTCGGCGCCGACCAGCGAGACGTCGTGGCCGCGACGGTGCGCCTCGAACGCAAGCAGCACGGTCGCAAAACTCGCGAGCTGCGCCGTCGGGTTGCCGACCAGGAAGCCGATGCGGAGTGGCGTGATGGCAGTGATCCCGACGGACATGCGGGCGCTCGTCAGGACAGTAGCGCGCGCGGCAACCCGGCGGAAGCCTCGTCGGTGCGCAGCATCGCGTACACGCCGATGTCCTCGAACCCGCTGTGCCCCGGCGGCGGCTGGCCAACGCCATGCCACGGGGTCGCGCCGCGGCGGACGCCTTCGAACTGCATGCCGGCCTTCTCCATCACGCGCGCCGACGCCGGGTTGCGCACGATGTACTGTGCCTGCACGCGGTGCACCTGGATGTGGTCGAACGCGAACGCCAACGCGGCGCGCACCGCCTCGGTGCACAGGCCGCGACGCTGGTACGGCACGCCGACCCAGTAGCCGATCTCGGCCTGCTCCAGTTGCGGCTTGATGACAAGGCCCAGCGCGCCGACGAGCTCGCCGCCCTCCGCGCCGTCGCGCAGGCAGATGGCGAGTTCGCAGATCTTGCCCGCCTTGAACAGCCCGGCGTGCGTGGCGATCCACTTCCCGGCCATGCCCGCGTCGTACGGATGCGGCACGTTCATGGTCGTGTCCGCAATCGCCTGATCGCCGGCCAGCAGTTGCACGCGCGGTGCATCGGACAGCGCGAACGGCCGCAGCAGCAGTCGTTCGGTCTCGAGGATCGGCGGCGGGCCCTGGTTCCACCCGGAGTTCATGCGTTGGTCGGTGTGCGAGACAGTGTCGTGCCGTGCAGCAGTAGTACGGGTCGCGAGCGCAGTGCGGTCGCGGGTCCGCTTGCCGGCACCGCGAGTTTCCGTGGCGGGCATGGGCCGGGGCAAGACGGAAGCGCTCCGCAACGACAACACCCACACGCCGCCCGAACCGGCTATCATCCACACACTCGCGGCTACACCCGGCAAGGCACGGAACGACAGATGCATCGCGCATTCGTGCTGTTGCAGGTGGCCGAGGTCCTCGCCTTGCTGCCACCCGCGCGCGTGCGAGACCTCGCCAGGCGCCTCGGCACCAACCCCGGCGGCGACGACATCCTCCAGTCCGTCGCGCAGCTGCGGCCGGCCGACGCAAAACGCGTCGTCGCCGAAGCCGACGGCAAGGCCGAGCTCGAGTGCGCCGACTGCCACGCGCGCAGCCTCGCCCGCGCCGCCCGCGACGGCGCCACCTACTGCTGCACCGGCTGCCACAGCCCGGCCGTCAACATCGTCGGCGCGCAACCGATGAAGCCGCTGTCCGACGACAGCAGCTCCAGCGGACGCGCCACCGACGACGCATCCGGCGGCATCAGCCTCACGCGACGACTCTCGCGCAGCGGCCCGGCGGTGGTCCTCCCGGCCGATCGCCATTGGCAGACCGTGCCGTTCCGCAACGCCGGGCCGTTCAGCCTGCGCCACGTGATCGGCAACTACGACCTGAAGCACGCGCGCGCCGTCTCGGCCGTCGCGATCCCGCCCGGCGGCAGCGACCTCGTCGCCTCCGGCGGATTCGACCACACCGTCAAACTCTGGGACGCGCGCAGCGGCCGCGAAGTCGTCAACCTCGGCACCCACCGCCGACGTGTCACCGCGCTGGCCACCACGCCCGGCGGCGACACCCTGATCTCCGGCGGACTCGACGGCCGCGTCATCTTCTGGAACCTCTCCACCACGAGGGCGCTCGCCCGGCTCGATGTCAAGTCGCCGCTCCACAGCCTCTCGGTCTCGGCCGACGGACGCCTGCTCGCGCTCGGCGTCGAATCCTCCACCGCCCGGCTGATCTCCGCGCGCTCGGCCAGGCCGCGCCGCGAGCTGAACTTCCCCGGCATGAAAGGCGCCCTCGCCGTCGCGCTCAACCGTGACGGCTCGCACCTCGCCGCGGCCGGCACCGGCGGGGCGCAGGTCGCTGTGCGCGACGTCGACAGCGGCCGCGAGCTTCTCACCTTCACGGCTCGCGAGCCGGTTGCGCATCTTGCGTTCCTCGACGGCAATCACCTGCTGATCGTCGGCGCGACCACCGCGCAGATCCTCCGGGCCGGCACCCTCACGGCTACCGCGCTGGACACCGGCTCGGCCGGGCCGGGCCAGCGCATCACGGCCGTCAACGTCACGCCCGACGGCCAGCGCATCGTCTTCGGCTTTGCCGACGGTGCGGTGCGCGTGCTCGCCCACACCGGCAGCAAGGTCCGCGAGATCCGCGCGGCGCATCCGTCGCGCGTGCACGCCGTCGCGCTCGACAACGACATGCTCGTCAGCGGCGGCGCCGACCACTCGGTGCGCCTCTGGTCGTGCAGCGGCGGCCAGGAGCGCATCGCGCCGACCGGCCATCGCGGCCAGATCCTGCGCGTCGCCGTCTCGCTGCCCGACTTCCTCACCGGCGGCGCGCGCATCCTCTCGGTCGGCGAGGACGCCACCGCGCGCATCACCGACGTCGCCGGCGGGTCCGAGGTGCAGTGCTACGACGGCCACCTGCGCGCCATCGCGAAGTCGAAGACGCGCGCGCAACCGGTCATCGGCGGCGCGGCGCTCTCGCGCGACGGCACCATGGCCGCCACCGCCAGCGACGCCGGCGAACTGCACATCTGGTGCGTGGACGACGGCAGCGGCAGCCCGGCCAGCAAGCCGGCGATCATCCGGCATCCCGACGGCCATCCGTTCACCGCGGCCGCCTGGCTGATGCCGCTGACGGCCGCGATGCCCGGCCACGTGCGCCAGCAGACCGGCCGTCGCCATGCCGCCACGCTGGCCGGCGGCGTGATCGCGCTCGGCGATCGCAACGGCGACCTGCTGCTCGTCGACTCCACGTCGCACCGCGTCGTCGCGCGCACCACGGCGCACACCCGCGAGGTGCAACTGCTCTGCGCGCAGGACGACGGCCGGCGCGTGCTCAGCCTCGGCGCCGACGGCACCGCGCGGCTGTTCGCGCTCGGCTCGGTCAGCGAGCCGTTGCAGCGTGTCGCCGAGTTCGCGTGGCGCGACAAGCTGCAGGTGGCCGCGCTCTCGCCCGACGGCCGCTTCGTTGTGCTCGGCCTGCGCGACCGCGCCGAAGTGCTCGAGGTCGAGGGCGGCAAGCCGGTGGCCACGCTCGCCACCGACGGCGCCGGCTGGACCACGGCCGTCGCGATCACGCCCGACAGTCGCTTCGTCTTCACGGCTGGCGAGCACGGCAATCTGTCGGTGTGGGGGCGCGAGCCCAAGCTCAGGCAGTGGGCCAACCTCGGCACACTCAGCCTCGACGCGGCGACCGACCACATCAGTTGCATGACGCTCGAGCGCGACGGCCATCTGCTGGTGGCCGGCACCGCGCGTGGCGTGTTGCTGGTGTTCGACCTGGCGCCCGATTTCTTCGGCAATTAGGTCGCGCTTTCTCGCCCCGTTGCCGATGCGTTGGCGTCATTCACACGTGCACTTCACGCCATCTTCTCGACACGTTCACGGGCTTTCACTGCGCTTCACGACGAAAGAGCCCCGTATTCATCGGGCTCCGGCGGGGTCTTTGGGCCCGCGCCCCGACGCCGGTGCGGGAGCAGGTTCAGTGATGATCGTGATGCGGATTCGCAAACGACAGACCCTCGGGGCCCGCTCGCTCGCGCTCGCGGCTCTTGTGTCAGCGCCCATGGTGTGAGCCCCCGGAGTCTCGCACATGACTCTGTTGGTGGCGCGGACCTGGTGGCGCCAGCGCTCGCCTCAGTACCAGACTCCGGGGGCTTACACCCGATGGGCGCCAAACAAGAGCCGCGAGCGCGAGCGAGCGGGCCCCGTTGGGGGTCACGCCTGCAAGCCCACCGTTTGAACGCTGACACGCGCGTTCACGAAACCTCCGACGGTTGATCGTAGACCCGGTGCCCCCGTGGGCCCGCTCGCTTGCGCTCGCGGCTCTTATGCTAGCGCCCATCGGCTTACACCCCCGGCTCGCCTGAGTGGACAGTTTCGGTACTCTGCAGATCGGGCGTGCTTGGCGGGTCCGGATCATCGTCAGGCCAGCTGTACGGGTTGTCGCCGTCGGTGTCCAGGATCACCGCGGCCGGGTGGAGAAGAATGTCGGTGTTGACGATACGAGTCGGGCTACCGCGCCGCTCCTCGCGTTCCATCTTCAGGCGCACGCCGCTCACAAACTCGGAGAGCGTAGCCCGGATCACCTTGAGGGAGGCGGACTCCGGTTCGTGAAGGGCTTTCACTCCATCCATGCGCATCTGGACGGCGGCTTCCGTCATTGCGCGCAGATCGCCCTTGGGTCGCACGGCGACAGCCTCCACCCGTGCTTCCAGGTCAGACAGTTCAATTGCCAGACGCTGGCGTTGATCCCACAGCACGGCGCGTTGCGCGACATCCTCGGTCACAGCGAAGATTCGCTCCATGCGAGCCAGATCGCGGCGCGCCTTTACGGTAGCGGCTTGAAGTTGTTTCGCCTCCAGCGCCGCCGCACTGGCTGTCCGACGTTCGGGGGCCACCTTCTCCAGCGCGGCGCGGAGTTCGACCATTTGCCGGTCAAGTAGCGAGGACAGTGCGCGGGCGACGGCGGCGAGGACCGGGGCCTCCTCCACCACAAAGCGGCTGCACCCCTCGTGGCCCGGACTGCGACGTCGGCCGTAGCGATCGTAGGTCTGACACTGATACTGCACCCGGTTTGATCCACCTCTTTTCTTCGGGCACGGCGTCATCTTCCGGCCACACGCCGAGCACACGAGCATGTGCTGGAGCAGGAGTTGACGTACAGGGCGGCGTCCGCCCGTACGCGCCTTGCGTCGCTGGTCGAGACGCTCCTGTGCGGCCTCGAACTCGTCCATCGTGACGAGGGCATCGTGGCGACCGTCGCGGACGACCGGTTTGGAGTTCCGGACCTCTGCGGGCATGTCGTGCGTGGTCCGCACGACCTCGCCGTCTACGACGCGGCGGAACTTCCCTTTACTCGACTCGGCGTACACCAGGCTGCCCGCGTAGCGACGGTCGCGAAGCATGGTGTGCACTGTGCTTGAGGCCCAGCCGTTTCCGCTCGGCCCGGGAATGCGCCGCTCGTTCAGGTTCGCGGCGATGCTGCGCGGTGTGCCACCATCGAGGCACATCCGGAAGATTTCTTTGACCACGCCGGCCTCCGGCTCCATCGCACGGCGCACCAGCGCCCATTCGCGTGCCGGGCGAGGCTTCGGCAGGCGGGTGCCGGCTGGTGACACGGCGTCGATGGTCTCGACCACCTCGCCACCCGAGAGGCGCTCGAACACGATCCGATATCCGAACTTCCTGGCGCCGTTTTGCTCGAAGCCGTCCGCAGCATACGCCAGCTGTTTGGGGAGGACGGCTTCGGCAATCTGGTGCAGATCCTGGCGCGCGGCACCGCCCTCCAGCGCCAGTCGCATCTGCGTCAGCGTGTCGTCGGCGAATGCGTCGAGGTCCGGAGCTGACATCCAGATCGGCCGGACCGACACGTCGCGCATGCGACCCAGACAGCGGCCAAGCTCGACGTGGTCGGCGCGACAGAACCGGTTGAAGGTGACGAACAGCACCGCCCGCGGCCGGTCCGTCGCCGTCATCGCCTCCAACCGGGCTAGCATCGCCTCGAAGACAGGCCGGTCGAAGTCAGATGCGCTGACCTGCTCTTCGTACGCATGGTTCACCACAAGGCCGTGCTCCTCGGCAAAGCGTCGGAGCTGCTCGATCTGGGTCCGCGTGGATCCACACGCGTCCCCCTCTTCGACCGACTTCCGTCCGTAGAGCCACACGCGGGAGCCAGGAGCCGGGAAGTGTGTGGGCATTGGTATGGGCATGATCAACTCGCGAGGTTGGGCCTCCGGCAGACTACTCGTCTGCCGGACGTTGTGAACGACTGTTGGTGGGTTCACAATCTGGCGACGAGAGAACGGCGGCGAACTGGCGGAGCCGTTCATCGGCGATCCGCGTCGCGCGGTGAACCACCAGCCGCGTGCCATCGGCCAGCCGGACGTGGGCCACCCGCCACATCCGGGGCTCATGCCGGATGAGCCACTCGACCAGATCGCGGTCACCCTGAACCAGCGGAGGTTTCACCTCCCGGCGAAGCCGGCGGTCGATCCAGATCGCCGGCCGCCCTCCCACGTCTTTGTCGAGTTCAGCGACTACGACGGGGGTGGCGCCAATGAGAATCAACCGGGTTTCGAGCTGGGCCTCGGGCATGGATCGGATCCGCAGTGATCGGATCCGATGTCACAGCGAACGGCCACAGGTCGAGAAGTCTTGCCCCGCAAACCTCCAATGACCCGCGGACGGACTCGGGTGACGTTCCAGACAGACAGAACGCCGTTGTATCTGACGACGTTTTCAGCTATAGTGAATGAAATCTCTGACGATGGCGCGAGCCATGAGCATCAACCAGTACGGCCACGATTTGACGGACCTCCGAGGAATCCCTCTCGGCCTGCGGGTCCGGGAGATGCTGCCGCAGTACCGGTCGATAGAGAAAATAGCTAAAACATTCAAAATCTCTGGTGGGGTGCTGTTGCGCCACGTACGGGCGGTCGAAGTAGTCCTGCACCTGAGACTGTCTCAGGCGAAACAGGATGCGCTCGCCGGGAAGGTATGCCACCTGGACGAGATCCAGCAGGCCCCTCGTATGCACTGGGGTGGCCTGGTTGAGTGGGTGGTCGCTGAGTCGCCGTCAGTGCGCGCCGTTCGTGCCCGAAGAGCCGAGTTGGGACTCACCCAACCGGAGCCCGCGGCTCCGACCGGACGCGCGGGAACCGGGGTCCCCGAAGCTCTGGAGGCAGAGGATAGCGCCATGGTGGGGTTTCCGCGCGCAATGCTTATGCCTACAGCGTGGGCTCATCCCGATGTGCTGATACAGCAACTGTTTCTCTCGCTCACCCACGAGTCACTCGCCGTCAGGGTGTCGGCGGTGGCCCTCGCGAAGGCTGCTCGCGGCTGGAGTGAGGACGCTGATGTCAGTCTGGAGGCGATCCGCAAGCGGGTACTCACTGGTCGACGCCTGGACCCCATGGATGATGTGGCGGAGATCCTGGCGCAGGCTGCAAGTCCGGACGAGCAAGTGCGGCGCGGTGCGGTGATCACCCTGATGACCACCTACATGACCTTGCACTACGTCGGGCTGCTGCTGCAACACCCGAGGGTGGACATCCGGCGCAGCACACTGGAGGGCATGCGCGCAGCCGTTGGCGCAGCATCGGTAGTCGAGGTGCTTGCACGCGGCGGTACCATGGCAGTTTTCGGTCGGGGGATATTGAGGCTCTTGGCGGCCATGGCCCAGAATGAAGCGGAAGCCGAGATGCGCGGGCTGGCCGACCACCTCCGTGAGTCGATCGTGCGCGGTGTGGCGCCCATGCGCGAGCACCTCGCCCTTTGGGGAGTCGGGATTCGACGATGAGACTCGGCGGCCCCATGCTCCGCGGCGGGCACATGATCCCACCGCGCCGGGGCTGACAGCGCCCCGCTCGCGTAGCAGCCTCGCGCCCGCCACCAGTCGCCACGTGGGGACCTCGACCTGCCGACAGAAGTCCGAAGGCAGCACAACTCGTCAAGGGGGGGCCGGGGGGACCAAGCAAAAACCAGGCAGGGCGAAGCAGGACATCACAGGGCGCCCGGTCTTTTTTTTTTTGATTTTTCGGACTCTTGTCAAACATCGCGGCGCATGTGTGACTGTCTTGTGACAGCCACAGCGTCCGCGAGGTTTCAGGAAGAAGGAAGAGGGAGGCCGAAGCAAAAAGCACGAAGCCACCGAAGGACAAGGTGTTCGCTGACGGGGATCGAGCCACACCTGCTCGACTCCATCATGCACCCGATCCAGATCCTCGTCGGCCACGGCACCAGCGGCTGCCACTCGATCGAATGGGAAAGGAGATCAACCGAGAGGCACCCTGCTGCCCTTCACCGGCTGCTCTCCACCATCCCCGGCGCGCCGAAGCCGCCGCCCCTCCGCCGCGAGATCGACCCCGTGTCCGCGATGATGCCGGGGCGCCGCGATGGCCGCCTCCACACGGGAGACATCCTCAGCCTGCAGACCTTCGATGTCGTCGTTCTCGACGTCGATGGTCTCGCCGAGGGGCAGTCAATGCCGGGGCTCGTCGAGACTCTCGACGCTCGCGGCCTCCGCCCCACCCGCGTCGTGGAGTCGCCGGCGTTTCCGAATCGGGCCCACCTCCAGTATCTCCTAGACCGGCCCGTCGGCGTTGATGTCCGGCGGGCCGTCGGCCGGCACCTCGTGCTGGTGGCGGAGGGGGCCGGCGCAGCCGTCGACCGGAACGCCTCACTGGACCCCACCGGCATCTACGTCCTCCAGCAGGGCCGGCGGTCCGAGCG
>JBFWQT010000155.1:0-12919 GCA_050249295.1 Planctomycetota bacterium | reverse complement strand
GTTGGCCAGCTTGCGCATCAGCGGGATCACCACGTCGCGATCGCGCAACTGCGTGAGCTGCGTCATCACGGCGTTGCGCGCCGCATTGCGCGCCTTGAGCATCTCGCTGCTGACGCCGTCGTCGGGCTCGGCCGCCCACAGCGCCACGCGCGTCACCGCCATCGGATCGAGTGTCGCCTGGCCGATCGACTCGGCGACCCACTGCGGGTAGCGCGGCATCGCCGCTTCCATTGCCTTGCCGATGCGCTCGCCCCACGGCCGGCGGCCACGATGCATCGCCACGCCCTTGAGCACCGCACCCCACAGCTCGCCGTCCACGGCTGGCACATACTTGCTCGACTGATCGATCGCCGGCGCGGGGTTCGCATCCAGCCAGTCGAGCGCGAGCGGGATGTACGCCACCTCCGACATGCGGCGCAGCTGCCGCGTCATCGTGTTCCACTTCTTCACGCGGTCGGCGTCCTTCGTGTCGGCTTCGCTCTGCGGACCGATCGCCAGCACGTCGGCCCACAGCCCCTGCAGGTACTCGCTCGGCGGCGGCAGATCGGGGATGCCGGGAGTCGACGGGTCGGCCGGGTCGAGCGGGTCGGCCGGATCACCGGGGTCGGCCGGGTCAGACGGATCGGCGGACGCGCCCGGCCCGCCCTCGACCTTCGGCTCTGGCGCATCGGCATCGAGCAGGAAGTCGAAGCCCGACCCGTCGTCGATCCAGAACCCCTCGGCCGAGAGCGTCGCCTTGTTGACCACCGGCGTGTTGCCCGGCCGCCAGAACAACTCGCCGACAAACTCGAGCGGCTTGTCCGCAAATCGTTCCGGCTTCGTGGCGTACTCGCCGAGCCAGCCCGTGGGGCGGCCGCGATGGTTGATCGTCACCTCGGTGCCGTGCGGCGTGAGGATCGTGAGCTGGTAGCTGCGTTGCGACTGCAGCACGCCGCGCACGCGGATCATCTCGCCGTTGCGCACGCCGGGCGCGGCCGCGACCAGTTCATCGGCCGCAGTCGTGGGCGTGTTGGTCGCCACGTTGCGCGCCTTGTCGCCACCGCCCATGTTGCGCGGCGCGTTGGAGTTGCTGCTGCCGCCGCCGCCGATCAGGCCGTTGGCGTAGAGTGCGTAGACGATGCCGCCGATCGCAAGCAGGCCGAGCAGCGGCTTCACCCACGCGAAGCGCTGCACGCCGAGTTCCTCCGGCCGACCCTTCAGCTTCGACGGATCGAGCGGCGCGCCGCAGCGGTTGCAGCTGCGTGACTTCGGCGGATTCTTGTGCCGGCAGTTGATGCAGTCGAGCGTCGGGCCGGGCGGCGCCTTCATCACCGCAATGTCGTCGTCGGCGGCGACCGGCTTCTTCTTCTTGCGCTTCTTCTTGCCACCGCCGCTGCCGCTACTGGCAGGCAGCGCGTCGTCCGGAATCTCCAGGTCGCCGATGTCGTCCGGGATCTCCAGCTCGTCGTCGTCGTCGGCATCGGCAAGGCCGACGTCATCCACGAGCAGGCGACCTCCGAGCATCTGCGCGGCCGTCGGGCCGGTCGGCAGCGCGTCCTCGTCGTCGTCAGCAAACTCCAGACCCCCGGCCGGCTTCTTCTTTTGTGCCGGCTTCGCGGCCGCTGATGATGTCGCACCGCCTCCGCCGAGCGCAGCCTGCAGCTGCTTCGCCTGGTCGGGCGTGATCAGCTTGCGACTGACCATCATCTTCAGCAGGCCGGGTTTCTGCGGATGCGCGACCGCGGCCATCATCGCCTGCTTGACCTGGTCGGGCGTGGCGAGTCGCTTCTGGACGATCAGCCTGGCGAGCTGGATGTCGGCGTTGGCGCTGTCGGCGGGCATGCGTGCGGCGGCGGGAACGGGCGCGGTGTGCGCCGCACATGATAGCGCCTGTGCTGGATGCGCGCGATTCGGCCTTGCCTTGCCGCCGACCCCGTATTACAAATCGCCCGTCTCGCGGCGGGCGCAAGCCCGTTGTGGGCATCGGCCCCATCGTCTAGCCCGGTCCAGGACACCAGGTTTTCATCCTGGTAACACGAGTTCAAATCTCGTTGGGGTCATCAACCAGTTGCGACCACGTGTCGAACCGCGATCCATGACGGGTCGCGGTTCGCGTTTCCGGTGGGGCGCGAATGCGTGATCAACCCATCGGGCAATCTGGCCGATTTATAAAATATGAATGAACACGCCGGCCGGGCGCGGGCTCAACATATTGAGTGCGCGACCGGTGCGCGTTGATTGACGGCTCCGGTTTCATCCCCTACAGTCCCGCTCCGCCCCCAGCCAGGCCACCGCAGAAAGGCACGTCCCTCATGCCGTCCGACGCCTTCCAGTTCCAGGGCGACGACGACCTGCGCTTCCTGCGCGACGAACTCTACGAGGGATCGTGGGAGCTGATGCTTGTGGATCTGCAGGCTCGTCTTGAAATGCGGCCCGCCGTGTTCAAGATCACCGAAAACATCCGCGAGGACATCGCGGCGATCAAGCGACTGATGGCCGCCGAGGCCGGCGCCAGGTCGAATCCGGACGAGAGGCCGGCACCGAAGACCGCCAGCAAGGGCAGCAAGCAGACGGGCGAGACTGGCGAGACGGTCGAGACTGGCGAGGCCACGGCGAGCAAGGCGAAGCCCGCATCCGCTCGCAAGAAGTCGCGCCGCCAGTCGACGCGCAAGCCGGGCAGCAACGGCAACAGCAGCAGCAGCAAGAAGCGCGGCAAGTCCGCCTGACACGCCACCGCGCGCGGTGCACAGATTCGCTATGATGTGCCACGCCCGCGACCCCCGCGGGCCCACATCTCGAGGAGCGAACGCAGCGTGAAACCGGTGATCCTCTCGCGGGACGAACTGATCGAGAAGTTCCACCTCTCGTCGCGCGTGGCGGTGCGGCTCGCGGCCCTGATCGCCCGCGAGGTCGGCGTCAGCGAGACGATCTGCGAGATGCTGGCCGGGGCCGATGCCGAGCCGTTGCGCAACATGGTGCTCGACCGCGAGTTGCTCGACCGCGCGCCCGAACTCGACGCCGCGCTGCTGGCCGGGTTGCAGAAGCGCCACGAGGCCGGCGGATTCTTCGCGTCGAGTCCGCTCGCGATCCACACCCGCACCGACGGCGGCGGACACCGCCTGCGCGTGATCTGCCTCGACGAGGAACTCATCGCCGATGGCGCGATGCCCGCCGCGGCACCGTCTGCCGCATCGCCGGCGGCCGCTCTGGACGCCGCGGCCACGCCCGCGATGCTCGCCCGCAGCGTTGGCACTCAGCTCGCCAGCGGTGGCGGCCTCTCCAGCGAGGGCGTGCAACAACTGTTCGACCCGGCCGACATCGCGCGCATCAAGCTCACGGTGCTGACCAGCGCCGACCCCACGCCGAAGATCGAGGCGATCCGCCGACTCCGCCTGCTCGCGCTCGATCCGCAGGAGAAGGGCGCGCTGCTGCTGCACGCGCTGCAGGACGATACACCGGCAGTGCGCAGCGAGGCGGCCGACGCGCTGACCACACTCGGCCTCTCCGAGCGCATCGCCACATCGATCGCGATGCTCTGCACCGGCGAGAGCACCGAACGCGAAGCGGCCCTGCGCGCCCTGCGTCTGCAGGCCGGGACGGCACGCGAGGGTGAACTGGCGGTGGTGTTCGCGGTGCTTGTCGGCACGCTGCGCAGCGGCGGCGCGTCGCTCGCGCTGCTGCAGGGCGTGCTGGTCTCGCTGGCCGCGATCGCGCCGACAGCCACGCTGCACGAACAGCCGGCACGCGAACTCGACCGTCAGCTCTCGCGCCTGGTGCTCACGCGCTACAAGGAACTGGCCGGCGACATCTACGACGTCTACCTCGCCGCGAAGGAGTCGCCGACGATGCGCGTGCTGGCCCGGCGCAACTTCACGGAGGCGGCCACGCCGGAGGCACGCACCTTCTACCTCGGCCTGCTCTCCGAACTCGACCCCGACGACGAGTCGCTGCAGGCCTGCATCGAGGAGATTGCCGAGCGCGCGGCCAGGGGTCACGAACTCGACCCCGGCACCGGTCGCTTGGCCACGGCGCTGCGCCGCTACGGCGTGCGCGCGGTGCGCGGCCTGCTGCGCCAGCTCGAACAGGTCGACGAGGATTCGAAGGAGACGATCCTCGTGATTCTCGCGACCGTGTTCTTCGGCGCCACCCTGAACGGGTCTGACGACGCCGCCGGCCTCGAGGACGAAATCGCGAAGCGCCTGACCGCGATCTACAACACCTCGCGCCCGCAGGTGCGCATGGCGATCATCGAGTGCCCGTTCCTCGCGCATCCGGGCATCGGCGTCGAGACGCGCCGCGAGATCGCGCTCACGCTGCTCGACGACCTGCACGAGTTCCGCCTGGAGCAGACGATCGAGCAGGTTGGCACTGTGCTGCGCAAGCTCGGCCCGCCGGTGCTGCCGGTGCTGCGCAGCGTGGCGACCACCAGCCGCTACCAGGCCACACGCCGCCAGGCGGCCACCACGATCGGCGAGATCGCCTACAACTTCCACGCGCTGCACTACCCGGGCGAGGGCGGCGACCTGATGAGCAACTCGGCCGAGTACGTGTTGCGCCGTCGCATCGGCCTGACCGCCGAGGCCGACCGCCCGGTGGACCCCGCGCAGGCTCCGCCGCCTGACCCGCGCGACGAGCAGGAACTGCGCGACACGCTGGCCGCGCTGCGCGAACTGCTCGACGACGACCGCTTCGAGGACAAGAGCCCGATCTACACCGCCATCGGCCGCATCGCCTGGTCCGGCGCACTCAGCACCGAGCCGCTGCACGAGTTGTCGGAGTTCCTGACGTCCGAGGTCGTCAGCTCGTCGTACGCCTACAGTATTGTGGATGCGCTGGGCTACCTGGTGGCCGCGCGCGACCTGCAGCGCGGCGATCGCGCCGAGATCTCGCACTTCCTGCTCGGCCTGCTGCGCACCAACATGCCCGAGCGGATCTCGTCGACGCGCGCCAGCGAGGACGGCGACGGCGTCGTGCACGTGCTCGGCCACGAGACGACCGCGTACACCGAGCTGATTCCGCGCGTGATGCAGGGCCTGCTGCGCGCCGCGCTCACGCCGCAGGCCGACCGCGATGTGCGCAATCGCGTGGTCGAGCAACTGCTGGAAGTCTGGGAGGACCTGGCCGGGTACCGCGTCGTGTGGGGCCCCCAGAACACCACCGACCTCGCGCAGATTCTCGGCCGCATCGGCCTCTCGCCGCTGGTCGAGCAGCATCGCACCAACGCCATCGTCGAGGCGCTGATGAAGCGCAGCGACTCGCTGACCGTGCTGCGGGTGCTCGGCGAACTCGTCGAGAGCGGCCCCGACAGCACCCGCATGGCCGACCTCGCGCGCCAGCTGTTCGAGAAGCTGCAGAAGGTGCTGCTCCAGAGCGAAGGCCTGGAAGTGGACGAACGCCGGCTCGTGCTCCTCACGCTGTGCCGGATTGCGATGCGCGAACAGATCGGCGCGGACCGCGAGACGGCCGACTCGATCCGCGGCCAGGTGGTGGGCCACGCGTTCGAGGCGGTGCGCGACGGCATGGTCATGCTCGGCCGGCCGCTGTGGCGCATCGCGCAGTTGCCGTTCGTGAGGGGCGAGCTGTCCGACGAGATCCGCCGCCGGCTCGAGCGCTTCAAACTGTTGCCCGCCGCGGGTGAAATGTAGCGAGATGCAGCCGCAGGGCTCGACATGAGTGACGACATGACTGCTGTTCGACACACGCGCTTTCTGCTCGCGCTCGCGCTGATGATCCTGCTCGCCGGCTGCCTGCCGGACGACAGCAGCACCCCCGGCGCCAACCGGCCGCGCAAGCCCGTGCGGCCGCGCAACGAGATCACCGTTCCGCAGCCGGCCGCCGCCGACGTGCAGGCCGCTCGCGCCACCGCCACCGACGACACGGCGTTCCTCAGTGGGGCGTTCCAGCAACTCTCCGAGGCGACGCGCGCGGGCAACTTCACGCATGCGCGCACCGTGCTCGCCAGCCTCAACGCCCGCACGCCCGACGCCTCGCCGCTCAAGCGCGTGCTCGCCGACTGGGCGCAGTTCATCGAGACCGAGCAGTCGGCGGCGGCAATGCTCGACGACGCCAATGCCCGGCGCGGTCGCGAGGTGGACATTGTCGAGCTGCAGAACCGCTCGTCGCGCATCAAGGTGCTGTTCTCCGATCCGCGCCTCAAGGAGCTCAGCCGCGTGCTCAACGACCCGGCCGCGCTGCCCGACCTCGATGCGTTCATCGCGCGCGAGCGGCCCGCCCGGCTGCTCTGGGGCAACTACGAGGACGCGAAGAACGACATGAGCCGCGCCATCTCGCTGGTCCGTCTGCTCAAGGATGCACCCGACAGCGAGATGGTGGCCGACGCGCGCGACCGCCTCGGCGACATCATGACCGGCGCGGCCCGCAGCGTGACCGACCTCAACGACAGTGGCCGCACGCGCGATGCATTCAATGAGGCGCGCCGCTGGGCCGGCATCATCGGCGACGTCGAGCCGTGGGGGCCGGGCATGGCGCGCCTGGCCGAGTCGCTCGAAGCCGCCGCGAAGGCCGGTGACCAGAGCAACCCGCTCAACCCGGACACCGGCAATCGCGCGCTCGACGAGGCCCGCCGCCAGGTGCAGTCGCTGCTCGAACAGCGCTACCGCCTGCTCGAGGACGACGGCGACATGCGCTACTACATCAGCCAGCTGCAGCAGCGCTCCCGCGGTCTCGGCGTACGCGTGCCGCCAATGCCGATGATCCGCCACTACCGCGCGGTGTGCGACCAGCTGTTCGAGGCCGGCCGCTACGCCGACGTCGACCGATTGCTCGAACGGCACGCCGAGGACATCCGCCCGCACAGCCGCACCGAGCACATCCACGCCAACCTGCTGCGCCAGCACTACCGCCAGCGCTTCTACGCTGGCGTGCGCGACGGCTCGATCGACCCGCGGGCCGGCGACTGGTGCTACTGGTCGCTGCAGCAGGGCTACTTCGGCGGCCGCGACGGCAAGCCGATGACCGAACTGCGGCTGCCGCGCGGGATGACTGCCTGCACGTTCCCGGACGACACGTGGCGCGACTTCGAGCTGCACTTCGATGTCGTGGTCACGCGCTGCACGCTGATCGAGTTCTTTGCCAAGTGCGACCCCGGCGGCCGCTACGGCCTGCATGTGTCGATCCAGCTGCGCAACGGCAACAACCCGGTGCGCGAGGCGGCGGAGGCCGACAGCCTGGCGGTCGTCGCTACCGTGTACCTGACCAACGGCCAGCAGACGATCGAGCACGAGGACACCGTGCCATTCCGCAGCGGCAAGCTCGGCGTCGACCTCGAGGCCAACGGCGAGCGCGCGCTGATCAAGGTCAACGGCCGCACCGTGCTCGAGGAGCGACTGAAGGGCAACACGTACTTCCCCGCGAAGGCCGGGATCTTCGGCTTCTCGCTCACCGGCGAGGATTCGCGCGTGGACATCGACAAGCTGCGCGTGCGCCAGCGCGGCGAGCCGGTGGCGGTGCCGCAGCCCGACGAGCTCACTTCTCTGCTGGCGATGCACGCGCCGGACGACGAGGAACGCGAACTGGAAGCCGGCTTCCTCAAGGCGCGCGACACGCTGCTCGCCGAATACGAGAAGCTGCGCGCGGCGTACGACGGGCAGGGCCGGGCCGACCAGGCGAAGCAGTTGCAGCGCGACATCGCATGCCTTGCAGTGGCGCGATTGCACACCGCGACCGACGATTCGGTGACGTTCCTCGCCGACGCGCTGGTCGAGCAGGGGCAGTTGATGGACGCGGCGGCCGTGCTCGAAGGGTGCGGCCTCGGTTCGTCGAGTGCGCCGCGCGTGCGCGTGGCAAAGGCGCTCGAGCCGATCGCGATGGACGCGTTCCAGGGCATGCGCGTGGTGCCGATGAAGGGCGGCACGGTGGACGACATTGCCATCAATCGTGACGAGGTGCGCTTCCGTTGCGGCGGCGTGGTCTCGCCACAGGAGCCGCAGTTCTGCGACTTCGAGATGAGCGGCAAGCTGAAGATCTCGCACGGCGCCTCGGCCGCGATGCTGTTGCGCAAGGTGTCGGCGGCCACCACGCTGCCGGCGTTTGTGTACACGCGCTTCCTGGTGCGCGCGGTGCCCACCTCGCGTGGCATGCGCGACGTGATCCGCGATGTCGAGGTCGGCCGTGGCGCGGGCGGCAACACGCGCATCCCGCTGGTCGAGGAGCAGGACGGTTCGCGCACGATTCCATTCCGCGTGGTGGTGGTCGGTGCGCGGCTCACACTGTGGATCGACAAGGACAAGGCGGCCGAGATCCTGACCACCTCCGGCCTGTCGCGCTGGTCGTCGATCGGCTTCTACGCAGAGCCGGACGAGAACGGCCGCACCGACGTGCGCTTCACGGATCTGCGGTTCACCGTGTTGCGCCAGCGGCCCCCGCAGCGGCCGGAGTAGCGCGGTGGGTTCCGGCGTTGGAACAAGAGCCGCTTGCGAGCCCGTCCGCGACTTGCGCCCGGCGTCTGGTTCTGGAACCAGCGCACAAGCGGCCTTGCAGGCTGGTCCCGGTATCAGACTCCGGGGGCTTACACCTACTGGCGCTGGAACATGAGCCGCGAGCGCAAGCGAGTCGGGCCCGAGGGCCTTGCGATAACGAATCCACGGAGCGTTCCTCGAATGAGCCGCCCGCTTCGCAGGCTCCGGCGGACGAAAGAGAGACTAAAAACCGCTGGTTTTACCTTGACTTTCTAAACTCCCGGCGTATTATAGATGTGGTTTAATCTCCGTGTGGTCGCGATGGCGTCCGCATCGCGATTCCGCTGCTCCGGACACTCGTCAACGAATCGGGCCCACCATCAAACGGCCTACCCGGACGACCCATGAAACTCATAAATCTATATTGAATATAGATTTATGTCGTATTCCTGCCCGCTTCCACGGGGCTCATACGGGGCCTCACAGGGCTCATACAAGCGTTGACGACCGCGTCACGACGCTTCACCCCACTTTCACGACGGCTTCACGATTTTGAGGCCGATGAACACAGGATTCCAGGACCATGACCACCTCCGCCAGACAGATCGAGGCCAACCGCCGCAACGCGCAGAAGTCCACCGGCCCGCGCACAGAGGCCGGCAAGCAGAAGTCGCGCCTCAATAGTTGGAAGCACGGCCTCGCGGCTCACGCCGTGGTCGGCCCCGACGAGAGCGCCGAGAGCGCCGGGCAGTTCGATGAGCTGCGCTACCAGATGCGCGTCGAGCTCGACCCGGCCGGCGCACACGAGGAGGAGATCGTCGATCGCATCATCGCGTGCGCATGGAAGCGCCGCCGCATCGAGGTGGTCGAGCTGCAGTGTCTGTTGTCGATCGACGCGACGGCCGGGACGTTCAACGAGAAGCTGTTCGACCTGCTGTTCCGCTACCGCACGATCATCGACCGCGAGTTCCATCGCTGCCACGCAACGCTGAATCGCATGCAGCGTGTACGCATCAAGCGCGACGAGTTCCGCGCCCACTGCGAGACGATGACCAACCGCGGCTACAAGTTCACCACCGAGAACGTCGCGGCGCTGACGCTCTACACCTGGATGTGCTCGCGCCGCGAACGGCTGGCCGGTGTGCGCGACGCGGACGCGGACGCGGATGCCGATGCCAACCCCAACCTGGCAAGGCTCCAGGAGTTCTTCGGGACGGACCAGCCTGACGATGCTGGCGAGCCGGCTGCGGCCGATGCAGCGGACGCATCCGGAATCGACAGAACGAACCCATTCGGCCCGGCAGAGCCGACGGAATCGGCCCTTGCCGACGCCGACGCCGACTCGAGCAGCCCGGAGGCGGTCGCATGACCGGCCGACGAGTTGATCCTGCAGCTGCAACGTCAGGCCCGCATCGATTGCGAGCCTGTGCGCGAACTGGCTGTTCCGGGCGAGCCGGGGGTGTTGGCCCTTTTGGCGCCAAAACAAGAGCCGCGAGCGCAAGCGAGTCGGGCCCGAGAGGCGTTTCGACCGGGAATCCGCGCCAGGCAGATGCGAGGGCGACGCGCGTGACGAGGCGCATCGCGTCGTACTCGGCTTCGTCCTCGCCGGGGCCCCCCTGTATCGAGGAATGGCCTGTATCGGGTTGTTGGTAGATGCCCAAGTGGTTTGACTTGAGCGGGTTGCGGCTGGTTTAGCCAGAATGGACCGATGTCTGACGCCGGCGAGGCGGTCACTAACCGCAAGCTCTTTTGCTGCATCGCCTTGCAGACATTCGCCAGAAACCACTCGTGTCGCCTCGATTCGGGCGAAACGCGGCCTGTCGGGGCGCGTCGAACCCACGTCGCCATTCTCTCGAGGGCCGCCTCCGGCACGCCCGTTCGCACGCAAACTTCCCGGGAGCTTCTCATGAAATCGATTCGACGCCCGTTCCTGTCGCTGCTGGCCGGGACGGCTCTCGTCCTCGTCGCCAGTGCGCCGGTGTTCGCGCAGGGCCTGATTGTGGACCGCGAACTGCCGGCCGAGGAGCGGCCGACCACGCCGGTGCGCAACGCAGGCATCAGCATCCAGAGCCACCTGATCGAAGTCACGATCAAGGACCAGGTCGCCACGACCAAGGTCACCGAAGTTTTCTTCAACCCCAACAAGGCGCCGAATCTCGAGGCGACGTTCTTCTTCCCGCTGCCGGAAGAGGCGAGCATCAACCAGTTCTCGATGACGATGAACGGGCGGATGGTCGAGGGTGAGGTGCTCGAGGCCAGCCAGGCGCGCGGCATCTACGAAGGCATCGTGCGCCGCCAGAAGGACCCGGGCCTGCTCGAGTACGTCGGCCGCAAGCTGTTCCGCGCCCGCATCTTCCCGGTCACGCCCGAGGGCACGACGACCGTGGTGATGACCTACACGCAGCTGCTCGACGGCGAGAACGGCCTCGTGCGCTACAGCTACCCGCTCGACACCAGCAAGTTCACCGACCTGAAGACCAGCGAAGTCGTGCTCAAGGTGGACATCGAGAGCCAGCAGCCGCTGCGCGCCGTGTACAGCCCGAGCCACGAAGTCGACCTCACGCGCCGTGGCGACAACAAGGCCGTGGCCGGCTACGAGGGCAAGGACGTTGTCACCAGCCGTGACTTCCTCCTCTACTACACGCTGAACCCGGACGACGTCGGCCTCTCGCTGCTGACCTACAAGGACGGCAACGAGGACGGCTACTTCATGCTGATCGCCTCGCCGCGCCAGGAGTACAAGGCCGACGAGATCCAGCCGAAGGACATCGTGTTCGTGGTCGACGTCAGCGGCTCGATGAATGCCGACGACAAGATCACGCAGGCCAAGAACGCGCTGAAGTACTGCCTCCAGAACCTGAACCCGAACGACCGCTTCAACATCGTGCCGTTCAGCACCGTTGCGAAGCTGTTCCGTGAGGACATGGTGTCGGTGGAGAAGGACAACGTCGCCGCGGCGATGGAGTACGTCGACAGCCTGCGCGCCACCGGCGGCACCGCGATCGACGAAGCCCTGAAGACCGGCCTCGGCCAGCTCACCGCTGGCGAGAAGAACGACGCCCGCGTCCCGATGATCGTGTTCATGACGGACGGCCTGCCGACCGTCGGCGAGCGCAACATTGCGAACATCCTGAAGAACGCCGGCACGGCCAACACGCGCAACGTGCGCCTGTTCAACTTCGGTGTCGGCAACGACGTCAACACGCACCTGCTGGACAAGCTCGCCGAGAGCACCCGCGGCGCCCGTGAGTACATCGCTCCCGCCGAGGACATCGAGGCCCGCGTCAGCAGCTTCTACGAGAAGGTGTCGAGCCCGGTGCTCGCCAACCTGAAGCTCAACGTCGGCAGCGTCGAGTCGTTCGACATCTTCCCGCGCGCCATGCCCGACCTGTTCAAGGGCAGCCAGCTGGTGCTGTTCGGCCGCTACCGCAAGACCGGCAAGCAGGACGTGATCCTCAGCGGCACCGTTGCCGGCAAGCCGGCCGAGTTCAAGTGGACCGGCGAGTTCGTGGAAGACAACGCGAAGAACGACTTCCTGCCCCGCCTGTGGGCGCTGCGCAAGGTCGGCTTCCTGATGGACGAGATCCGCCTCAACGGCTTCAACCAGGAGCTGAAGGACGAGATCGTGCGCCTCGGTACGCGCTTCGGCATCGTCACGCCGTACACGAGCTTCCTTGTGGTGGAAGACAGCGAGCTGCAGAACATGCCGCAGCCTCAGCCGGGTGCCGAGCGCTTGCGCGGCGACGCGGACGACCGCAACGGCAACCGCTGGGGCCGTGATGGTGCCGCGGAATCGCCGCGCAACCCGGCTCCGCCGGCCGCCGATCCGTCGGGTCTGGCCCCCGTGGATGAAGCGCGCCGCGAAGGCCAGCAGGGCGCCAACGAGCCCGGCGCCAGCAGCAATGCCGGTCCTGGCCACGGCTTCTCGGGTGGCGTCGGTGGTGGTGGTCGCCCCGCTGACAACGCCGCTGGCGACAGCCGCCTGCAGAGTGGCGAGGACGCCGTGAAGCGCTCGAAGGAGCTGGAGAAGCTGAAGGACATGACGTCGCTGGAAGAGGCGCTCGACGGCAAGAAGGCCGACGGCAGCCAGGGTGGTCAGCTGGCTCGCAAGGCCATCGCCGACAAGACGTTCATGTTCCGCGCCGGCTGGTGGATCGACACCACGTTCGATCCGTCGGTCCACAAGGACGCGAAGCGCGTCGAGGTCGAGGCCTTCTCGGATGCCTACTTCGAGTTGCTGCGCAAGATCAGCCAGCTCGCGAAGTACGCCTCGGTCGGCGAGCGCTGCGTGGTGGTTCACGATGGCATCGCCTACGTGATCCAGCCCAAGGTCGAGCCGGTGCCGCAGGACGAGAAGAAGGAAGGCGAGCAGGGCTCGGGCGACTGATCGCTGAGCGAACCTGACCGCAGGTGAGTGAACGAGCCGGGCCGGTGTCGCGAGTCACCCGCCCGGCTCCGTTCGCGCCCGCAGTCGTTCGCGAGACTGCGAGTTCAGCAGCGCGATCGAGGCGAGCCGGGGACGG
>JBFWQT010000154.1:0-13035 GCA_050249295.1 Planctomycetota bacterium | reverse complement strand
CAATGCGAGGACCACCCGGGGGGGGTTTGCAGGCGCAGCGCCCTCGGGCCCGCTCCCTTGCGGACGCGGCTCTTGTACTAGCGCGCCTCACTCCTTCGGAGCCGGCGGGTTGAAGCCGATCCGCTCGTCGCTGCGGCGCGTCAGCGTCTTCAGCGCGCGCGAGAAGTGCGACTCCTTCAACAGCACCATCTGCTGCTTGTCGAGCGAGCCCTCTTCCAGCGCGTGGATCGCCGCCTGGCTGATCAACTCGCGGATCTGCGCGCCGCTCATCTCCTTCGTGTTCCCGGCCAGCTTCGTCCACGGCATCTTGCCGGTCTTGTACGACTTCGTGTAGCGGCGTAGCAGCAACTCGCGGCACTCCGCGTCCGGCAGATCAAAACGGATCACCACGTCGAACCGGCCGGGACGGTCCTTCAGCGCCTGCTCGATCGTGTCGAGGTAGTTCGTTGTCAGGATCGTGATCACGCCGGCGTTCTCCACCGGTCCGTCCAGCTGATTGAGGAACTCGCCGAGGATCGGGTTGTCCCGGTAGCCCTCCTCGCGGTCCTTCAGGTAGAGGTCCATATCCTCGAAGAACACCACCGTCGGCGTGCAACGGCGCGCCAGGTTGTAGACCGCCTCCACTGAGTACGGCCCCTCGATGTCCTTCGGGCTGACCCACAGGAACGTGGTCGGCCGTTCGACGTAGCGGATCTCCTTGTCCTTCGTCGTGGCAGCCGCGTCGGCACCAGCGGCAAACGGCACGCGCTGGACCAGGTTGCTCGGCGCGTTCAGCGCCGGCCGGCGCGGCGCGGGCACGGTCAGGCGACGACCGGCCAGGTCCTGGGCCAGCACCTTGCCGGCCAGCGTCTTGCCGGTGCCGGGCGGGCCCGCGAGGATCAGGCCGCGTTTGAGCGGCAGATTGTTGCGCTGGTAGATCGGCAGCTTCTCGAGCAGCTCGACCGTGTTGCGCTTCAGTTCCTTCATGCGGTCCGGCGAGAGGATCAGCTCGTCCCAGTTGTGCGGCTCGAGCTCCAGGAAGCGCGCGTGCGGCGTGATGATGTGCCCCGCGTAGATCGGCTCCTCGGTGATCCGGCGGTCGACCTCCTGGTACAGCTCCTGCAGCGCGGCGATCGCCGTGTCGGTCTCGGGGCCGTGCACGGTAAGCTTGCCAGCCTCGTCGTACTCGCCGAACTCCAGGCGCAGCGCCATCGGAATGCCGCGCCAGGTGAACAGCAGCGTGCCGTCGGCGAAGCACTCGCGCGCGTCGGACGGGCTGGTCTTGAAGGTCTCGACGTAGATCGGCGTCGTGTAGTTGTCGTCCTCGTAGCGCACGCGGAAGTCGCCGAGGATTTCCACTTCGGGACGGCCCTTGCCGGCCCACAGCCGGCTGGCTCCGGTGGGCGTGTGCGTGCCGTTCGACGCGGCGGCGGCTCCGCCGGCTTCCTTGCCCTTGGCCTTGCCCTTGCCCTTGCCCTTCTTCCCACCGCCCTTCGCGCCCTTCTTCGCGGCCGGCCCCGCCGGCTCATCAAAGAACCGCGTCACCTGCACGCACACATTCGCGCGCTCGAACGCCGAGAACCACCGATAGTGCGTGCGCACGCGCTCCAGCGGCACGCCGAGGTGCGCGCAGATCCGCTCGTAGTAGACGCCACGCGCCTGCACGCGCCGCAGCGTCAGGTAGTCGGGCACCGACAGCCGGGTCCACGCACGGCCGTTGGTCTGCAGGTCGGCCGGGCTGCCGGGCGCGGCCCCGCCAGCCTGATCGCCGGCGATCGGCATGCCGACCGGATCATCATCGGTGGCGCGACGGGCGGACGCGGACCTCGTGCTCTTCGACTGCTTCTTCTTCGGGTTGCGCGGCTTGCTGCTGGGCATGTAGGTCCGGGCTGCGGCGAGTCGCCGGGGTATGAGGCACTAGTACGGAGTTGGTCGGCGAGTCGCGCTACTCGCGCTTTGCGGCCAGCGTGATCGCCACGAAGCGGGTCTGATCGCCCGACTTCACCTGCAGGTTCAGGCGAGCGCCCGCCGGCAGCGCCTCGAGAATCCGGCTCAGCGCGGCGTTGTCGGCCACGGTCTCGCTGTCCACCTTGAGGACCACGTCGCCCACCGCCAGGCCAGCCTTCGCGGCCGCGCCACCCTCGACGATGGCGTTGAGCTTCGCGCCCGGTTCGCCCGGCACGGTCTCGCTGGACAGGCCGGGGTCATTGGCGAGCGGCGCCTGCCCGGCCTTCAGCCGCGGCAGCGCGAACGCAATCTGGTTGATCGGCACCGCGCAGCCGAGCCAGCGCTGGTACGAGATGAGCTTCACCACGAGGCCGATCACGTGGCCGTGGCGGTCGGTCAGCGGGCCACCGAAGTTGCCGTCGTTGATCGCGCAGGTGGTCTCGAGCACGGGCCCGGCGTAGAGGCCGACGCGCGACTCGCGCTCGTCGCCGCTCTCCTTGACGGTCGGGCGGTAGCGGCCGGACAGCGTGCCGGAGCTGAACGCAATCTGGTCGTCGTTGACGACGCTGCTGAACGGGTTGCCGAAGGTGTAGGTGGTGGCGCCGATCGAGAGCGACTCGCTGTTTGCGAAGGTCAGCGGCGGAACCGACGCGGCCTCGCGGTCGACCTTGAGCAGCGCGCAGCCGTTGCGCTCGTCGCGGCCGACGACCTCGGCGCGCACCATCTTGCCGCCGGGGATCACGACGTTGACGCGCGACGAGCTGCCAACGTTGATCAGCGCGGTGAGGACGTGGCCGTTGGTGTCGATGACGAACCCGGCGCCGCCGGCCACGCTGTACCAGTCACCGAGTGCGGTGCCGATGGGCACGACGGCCACGACCGACTTGCTGACGGTGGCCGCCACGCTGGCGTTGCGCTGGTCGGTTTTCTGCAGCGCGTGGGCGCCAGCGCCGTCCTGGGCCCGGCTGTCGGGCGCGGGCAGGCCGGGGAGCAGCAGCAGCGCGATCGCCAGTGCGAAGGCCGCGATGCGGGCAGGCGTGGTGCCGGCTGCGGGAAGGCGTTGCATGGGCTGCTCCGGGTAGTTGTTGCGGCGGGCGTGCGTGTGTGCGCCGGCGGGACCGTGATACCGCTGGTGCGAATGAAACGCAACGAACGGGCGCCACGGAACCGCGTGGTGTCCGGCCCGGCGAGGTGCGAGGGCACGCTCATTCAAGACCACGCTCATTCAAGCCCACGGGCTGCTGCCCGTGGGTAGCCGTGAAGCATCCACCACGCGAGCGAGCACACGACAACACAGCGCAACGCCACCACAAGGCGCGATCGGAAGGATTGCGGAACTGCACGGTTACCCACGGGCAGCAGCCCGTGGGCTTGAATGGACAACCACCAACGGATGCCCTGCCCCCTCTTTGCGGTTCCGTTTGTAAACACGCCGATTCTAATTTGACTTTTCCAGATAAGCGAGTATTATAGATGCGTTGGAGTCTGCTCCTGGATCCAAGCGCAGTCGACCGCGCACGGTGAGGCAAAAGGGCCGTTCTCGTCTCATCAAAATCACGTAAGATGTTTAAATACATTGCTTTACATAAAACACTATGCCGGTTTCACGGGCTCCACAGACGGCTCTACGATGCCCATACGAGCGTTCTCGAGGCCCATACGAGGCTTCAACCCACTTTCACTGCATGTTCACGATTTGAGCCCCATAAACACGGGGTTCCAAGGCGACAGCAGAGCGAATCTTCGTTATCGGAAGACGGAACGCCGTCGACTGCTGCGTTATCGGCAACTCAAGTCCGACCGCGAATCTGCGTTATCGGTATATCGAAGCCGAGACACAACAATGGTTATCGGAACCCAAGCCGTCGCCGATCTTTCGCGTTATCGGAATCCCGATTCGCGAAAGCTCCATCGTTATCGGAACCACACACCCGCCTACCGCTCGCGCATCGGAGTCATGTCCGCCCGCAGAATCTGCCACGTCTTCTCACCTTCCACGCCGCTCCGCACAAACTCGAACTCCACCTTGAACGGGAATGGAGTCTGCACCTGCGTCGCCGAACTCTTCAGCGTCAGGTTCACGATCGCCGTCGCCGCATCATCCTTGCGCGTCACGCTCACCGACCGCACGCTCAGCTCCAGCAGCTTCGCGCGCTTCAACACGGCGTCGCCCTGCTCCTTCAGATCCTTGAAGTCGGCCACCTGCTTGCCGTCGATCGTGAAGACGAAGTTGCCGTGCAGCTTCTCCACGATCGCCTTCGCGTTGCCTGCCACGGCTGCGTCGCCGATCTCGCGCACGATGCCCTCGATCTTCGCCTGCTCGGCATCGCCCATCATGAACCAGATGGCGCCGCCGGCACCGGCAAGCAGGAGGACCACGATCACAAGTTGCATGCGCGACATACGAACCACCTCTCACGCGAGACAGAAACCGGCCGGGAAGGCGTCGGGACCGCCGGAACCTTACTGCGGCAGCGCGCCGTTGTCGATGTTCGGCGTCGACGGCGACCACAACTCCGCCTGCCACACCGCGTGCATGTCGTGGCGCAGATCCAGCGCCGACAGGCTCAGGCGGCCGACGAACCGGCCACGCTCCCACTTGCCCTGCACCGACCCGGTGATGACGAAGCGAAGGCCGGGCTCGGTGACCACCTCGGCACTCTGCTCGGGACGCGAGCCGAGCGCAGCCGTCGCCGTGTCGCCGCCGAAGTCGACAATGCGCAGACGGCGCTGCCGGCTCACGGCCGCGAGCACGCGCTGGCGCACGGCGCGTGCGAGCTCGGCGCCCTCGTCGGTGGTGGTGAACGCGACCAGGCCGCACAGCACGCGGGCCGGGGCCGGGCCGCGATCGCCACTGTCGAGGCTGCGCGCTTCCATTGCCAGGGCCATGTCGCTGGCGCGTCGATCCGCCTCGGCCAGCCGCCGCGCCACACTCCACGGATCGTCCGACGGCCACCAGTCGATCACGCCGGCCCAGAGCACCTGGCGCGCCGTCGGATCAAGCAACTCGGCGCAGAGGCCGTTCACGCCGACCTGCAACAGCAGCGCACCGCTCGGCCCGGCCGACAGCGGCGACTCGATGATCGAGGCTTCCAGGCCGGGAATCTCGCGCAGCGAGTCGGCCAGCGCGTGGTCCAGCGCCTCGCGCGTTGGCGCCTCGAGCGTGAGCCGATCGATGGTTTGCGCCGGCATCACCTGCATGCGCATCGGCCGGGCCGGGTCGGGCGAGAGCCACAGCGACAGCTCATCGAGCAGTCGGCGCGTGTGCCCGGCCAGCAGGCTGCGCATGCGCAGATTGACCGCGGCTTCAATCTGTGCGTGCCGGATCGCGCGCCGGCGTTCGTCGGGGTCGAGCCGCGCCGCGGCCCAGGTGAGCAGGGGCGCGATCGACGCGAGGTCGGATGCCTCGGGCCGCAGCGCCTGCAGCGAACGCGGCGAACCGATCTGCAGCAGCACGCGGCGCAGGTTTTCCGACAGGAAGCGCTCTTCGCGCGTGAGGCCGAACACGCTGCGCGCATCGAGTCGCTGCTTCTCGGTGACGATGCGGTAGAAGTCGGGCGTGCCGGGATTGCTGGTGTCGAGCGCGAGGTCGACGATCGCGGCACGGGCCGCGACCACATCGCGCTCATCCGGCTCGGCGTGCAGCCGCTGCAAGAGCCGACCAACGAGGCCCTCGTTCGACACGCCGCCAGGAACGGCCGAACGCTCGGGCGCCACGACCAGCGCGGTGCGCGTCTCCAGTGGTTGCCGCGCACCCGACGAGCAGGCCGGGAGCAGGCATGCGAGCAAGAGGACGACGATGAAGGCGAGCCGCGGGAACATCATTTGGTGGGTCGGCCGGGTGCGCGCCCCATTTCTAACATTGTCGGCGCGGCCCCGACCCGGCATGTTGTGCGCCCGCCGCCTCCATCGCCGCCCGCCTTCCGCCATCGACATGCGCGAATCGCTGCTCGAGTTCCTGGTTTGCCCGTCGTGTCACGCCGCCCTCCGCCTGCAGGCCGACGAGACGCGCGGCGAGCACATCGAGACCGGCACGCTGACCTGCACCGGCGACGGCTGCGGCCAGCGCTACCCCATCGTACGCAGTGTGCCGCGCATGACCGGCGAAGCGGTGGAGGCGTTCGAGGTGCGCCGCACCGCCTCCGGGTTCGGCTGGCAGTGGCAGACGTTCACCGAGCTCGAGTCGTCGGAGCGCGAGCGGGAGCAGTACTTCGACTGGATGCAGCCGATCGCGGCCGACGACCTGCGCGACAAGGTGGTGCTCGACTGCGGCTGCGGTATGGGCCGCTGGCCGGAGATTGCCGCGTCGTGCGGCGCGCGCGCCGTGATCGGCGTGGATCTGAGCGACGCCGTGGAGGCGGCCGCGGCGCGACTGCGCGATGTGCCGAACGCGCACGTGGTGCAGGCCAACATCCTGCGCATCCCGCTGCGGACCGGTGCCGACGCGCAGGTGGATGTGAGCTACTCGATCGGCGTGTACCACCACATGCCGGACCCGAAGGCCGGCTTCCTGGCGGCGACGCGGCACGTCAAGGTTGGCGGTCTGTCGCATGCGTGGCTGTACGGAGCCGAGGGCAACTTCCTGATCCGCTACGTGGTGACGCCGGTGCGCTGGGCGATCACGTCGCGGCTGCCGCGCTGGCTGCTGTACTGGTTGACGTTGCCGCTCGCGGGGTTCCTGCACGTGTGGTCGCGCGTGGTGCGCATTGCCGGCGTGCGGCGCTGGGTGCCGCTTGGTGAGTACATGGTGTGGCTGAGCCGGTTCACGTTCCGGCACACGCACCACGTGGTGTTCGATCACCTGGTGACGCCGCTGGCGTTCTACTTGCCGAAGCGTGAGGTGGAGGCGTGGGCGGCGGCCGTGCCGACGAGCGCGGTGTGGATCACGTCGCGGAATGGAAACAGCTGGCGGTTGGTGATCCGGTTGGCCGGCGGGTCATGAGCATCGACCCTGTTTGTATGACGTGTATGTGTATTAGTCTGTTAATAACCAAGAAATAAGGCACCACGTAGCTCGACTCACAGACAGAAAGGGGCGGGAGTCTTCTGTAACTCGTTTGCCATGAATGGTTTGCATTTACGATGCGAGATCTTGCGATCCGACAGGGTTGGAATCCGGTCCGGCACATCCGATCATGCGGTTGGTCGATCGCCCCGCCAAACGCATTTTTGAAAGCCGGCCCTGGAAGCCGCCTGCAGAGCCACTTTGCGGGCATCGGGTCATCCGGGTCGGGCTGTCACGCCGATAATGTATATTATGTTGCGTTCCGGATGGCGGCCGATCCACCGTGGCGCGTCACGCTGCTGCGTTTTCCGCCTGGCAACCCGACATGCCGGCCGGGATGGCGTGCGCGCTCACTTGACCGCAGCGACGCGGTTCGTATGATGCGCCCCGCCCACCGCCGCCGCATCTCTCGCTGCCAGCTGTCTGTTCCGGAGTTCCTCATGGTGACGCGCCCGTCCGACCTCAAGTATGCTCGCAGCCACGAATGGGCACGCCTCGAGGGCGACATCGAGTCGGTCAAGGCGGTGTCGGACCTGTTCGCGCCGTGCGGCGGGGAAGTGCTCGAGGTCAACCCCGAGCTGACGGAGAACGAGAACTTCGAGATCCTGGCGCGCGACCCGTTCGGCGCCGGCTGGCTGCTGAAGCTGCGGATCTCGGACCCGGCGGAGCTGAACGAGATGCTCGACTCGGCGGCCTACCAGAAGGTGGTCGAAGAGTCCGAGGATCACTGAGCAGCGGCGGCCGGGCGTTGGTCGCGGTGACGTAACGTTTTTCGTGCGGTACGGCAAGCCGACGGACGGCGCTCAGCAGCCCGGGCAGGGCTTCACGCTGTCACGCTGCCCTGAGTTTGCCGTGTCGACCGGCAAGAAGAAGAGTGTGCCTCATGTTCCGATAACACCGGAGGCGAGAGCCTGCGGGTATTCCGATAACATGTATCCCTTCATGTAGTTTTGTTTTATCAGTACATGTCATAACTTTGATCACCACGTGAAATTGAGTCAAGGACAATGTAATGATTAATCCACACACCCACTTACTACTAATCGACATTGTATCACTAATAAGAATTGTTTGCCGCGCCACGATATTCCGATAACTAATGAGCTTGGCCATCGCAAGTCGGCCGAGAACGCGAGTCTGGGTTATCGGAAACATTGCTTGTCTGACTTCTTCGGGTTATCGGTAGTGTGTTGGGGATCGGAGGCGAAAGGGCAAGGGCAAAGGCAAGGGCAAGGGCAAGGGCAAGGGCAAGGGCAAGGGCAAGGGCAAGGGTTCTCACGACTTATCGGTCGCCAGAAGGTGGCGAGCATCATAATTTATCGGTAGTATTCCTGGCGCGGGTGGACGCGCACGTCGCGTGACGTGCCGGCATCCTCCCACTCTTGCCGTGCGCCCTACGCCAGCGTGCCCGGGTGTGGAATCCGCGATGCAGTATCATCGTTGGGTCAGAGGTGAGTAGCGGCGCGACGGCAGCAGCAGGACACACGACATGAAGAAGCCGGACACCAGCCACGCAGCGATCGATCGGACCGGCCCGAACCGCGCCCCGAGGCGGGTCCGGCTCGGCACTACTGCCGACGGACTGCAGGCGCACGCGCCGAGCGACGCACTCGATACACGTAACGCCGTGCGCGCGCCGAAGGCGGGGCAGGCGCTGGCCGAGGTGATCGACAGCCTCACGATGCCGGCCGAGCTCGTCCAACCGCTCGACGACCAGCGCGTGCGCTGCACCGCCTGCGGCCACCTCTGCAACATCGGCGACGGCAAGCGCGGCATCTGCCAGGTGCGCTACAACCGCGGCGGCACGCTCTACGCCCCGGCGAACTATGTCGCCGCGCTGCAGTGCGACCCGATCGAGAAGAAGCCGTACTTCCACATTGCGCCGGGCGGCGACGCGCTGACCTTCGGCATGCTCGGCTGCGACTTCCACTGCGGCTACTGCCAGAACTGGCTGACCAGCCAGGCCCTGCGCGACGAACAGAGCGGCGTGCGGCCGCAGCAGGTCTCGGCCGAGGAGCTCGTCGCCACCGCGAAGCGGCTCGGCGCGCGGATGGTCGTCAGCTCCTACAACGAGCCGTTGATCACGGCCGAGTGGGCGGTGCGCGTGTTCAAGCTCGCGAAGCAGGAAGGCATGCTCTGCGGATTCGTGTCCAACGGCAACACCACGCCCGAGGTACTCGACTACATCCGGCCGTACACCGATGCCTACAAGATCGACCTGAAGAGCCACACCGACAAGAACTACCGCAAGCTCGGCGGCACGCTGCAGAACGTGCTCGACTCGATCCGCCGGGTGCACGAGCGCGGCTTCTGGCTCGAGATCGTCTCGCTGCTGATCCCCGGCTTCAACGCCGATGACGACGAAGTGCGGCGCATGGCCGATTCGGTGGCGGCCGTCAGCCCGGACATTCCGTGGCACGTGACCGCCTACCACCAGGACTACAACATGACCGACAACCAGCCGACCAGCGTGAGCCATCTGCTGCGCGCCTGCGAGATCGGCCGCGAGGCGGGCCTGCGCTACGTGTACGCCGGCAACATTCCGGGCCGCGTGGGCGACAACGAGCACACCCGGTGCGCCGCGTGCCAGGGCCTGCTGGTGGAGCGCTACGGCTACCGCATCCAGGCGAACCGTGTGCAGGTCAGCGGCGACGAGGGTCGCGGCGAGTGTCCGGATTGCGGCACACACGTGCCCGGCATCTGGCGCTGAACCACGCGCGCAGAGCAGCAGAGGCGAGAAACAGACAGGGCGCCGGCGGAGCAAGCAAGCTCCACCGGCGCCCTGTGAGTTTGTCAGCCGGCGTGCAGATCAGCGACCGCCGCGCGAGCGCGAGCGACGACCGCCGCCGCCGCTACCGCCACCGCTGCGATTGCCGCCACCGCCGCCACCGTTGCCACGGCTGTTGCGATTGCCACCGCCACCGCCGCCGCCGTTGCGACGATTGCCGCCGCCACGATTGCCGCCACCGTTGCCGCCCCGGTAGCCGCCACCACCGCCGCCGTTGCCACCCGACGCCTGCGCCGGGTTGCCGGTCTGGATGGTCACGACCTCGAAGCCGGGCACGTTGCGCCGCGGGATCTTCGACCCGAGCTTGCGCTCGATGTCGCGGATCGCCTCGGCGTCCTCGCGGGTGACCAGCGTGCAGGCCTTGCCGCTCTTTTCCGCGCGTCCCGTACGGCCGATGCGGTGGGTGTAGGCGTCCGGCGTGTCGGGCACGTCGAAGTTGATCACGTGCGAGATGTTCGCGACGTCGATGCCGCGGGCGGCAATGTCGGTCGCGACGAGGATCTCGTACTTGCCCTTGCGGAAGCCGTTCATCGCGCGGTCGCGCTGGGCCTGCGACATGTTGCCCTGCAGGGCGGTCGCGTCGTAGCCGTCACGCTGCAGCTGTTCAGCCAGCCGGCGGGCGCGGTGCTTCGTGCGCGAGAAGACGATCGCCGACGTGAAGTCGTCGTCGTCGAGCAGGTATTGCAGCATGTCGAGCTTGTCGTCCGGGTGCACCGGGTAGAGCGCATGCTCGATCGTCTCCGCCGGCGCCGAGATGTTGATCTCGACCACGTGCGGGTTGACCAGGATGCGATCGGCCAGGTGGCGGATCTCGTTCGGCATCGTCGCCGAGAACAGCAGGTTCTGCCGCTCGTCGGGCAGGCGCTTGATGATGCGCTGGATGTCGGGCAAGAACCCCATGTCGAACATGTGGTCGGCCTCGTCGAGGACGAGGGTCTGCACGGTCAGCAGTTGCAGCGCGCCGCGTTCGGCCAGGTCGAGCAGTCGGCCGGGGCAGGCCACGATGATGTCGGGCCGCTTGCGCAGCGCGTCGATCTGCGGGCCCATGCCCACGCCGCCGAAGATCGTCGTGGTGGCGATCTTCGTGAAGCGGGCCAGCTCGCGGATCTCGGCGTTGATCTGGGTGACCAGCTCACGCGTCGGGGCGACGATCAGCACGCGCGGACCGGGGCGCCGACCGGCCTGAATCAGCCGTTCGAGGATCGGCAGCGCGAACGCGGCCGTCTTGCCGGTGCCAGTCTGTGCGAGGCCGAGCACGTCCTGCCCCTTGAGCGCAGCCGGGATGGTCTGCGCCTGGATCGGCCGCGGAGTGGAGAAGCCGAGCTCCTCGATGCCGCGCTCGATGACCGGGCTGAACTTGAACTGCTGGAAGCCGGCCGACTGGATGTTGTCGGTAGGAAGTGAAGTCATGCTTGAAGTAATAGAAACCGCCTGCGTCAGGCACACGGATCGCACCGAATTGCATCGTGTGCGTGCGCGCGCCGTGGTGGATCAGACCCGTACAACAGTGACAGGAGTGATGATCGTGGGGCGCGACCGGCTTCGGCCGGTCCTGCTGTGCGCCATGCCGCCTGCAACGCCGGGTGGCACTGCAGATCTAGTACGGGACGTTAGCAGCCGGAGTTACAGAAAGCGAGGTGGATACCTCTTTTGTCGGTGGCGGTCGAAACAGGCCCGGCAGGCTGGTCGCACAACCAGCGCCGCGGCATAACGGCTCGGCTCGCCCCGTAG
The DNA here is from genome assembly GCA_050249295.1 of Planctomycetota bacterium. GTDB lineage: Bacteria > Planctomycetota > UBA8742 > SKZP01 > SKZP01 > JBFWQT01. The sequence continues at coordinate 1,585 of JBFWQT010000154.1, read as the reverse complement.
CCCGATGCCCGGTTCGGCGACCCGACTGGCGACACTCCGGTCGGCGATGTATCAACCACGCTGCGCTCACGGCGCACGCATCCGTTCCAATCGTTCGAGGCACCCGGCAGGAGCCCTCATGCCCGATCAAGCCACGCCCGGCTCCGTCCGGCGGACCGCCATTCTCGGCACCGGCAAGGGGCTCCCGGAGAAGGTCCTGACCAACCTGGACCTGGCGGCGATGGTCGATACTTCCGACGAGTGGATCACCACCCGCACCGGCATGCAGAACCGGCGCATCGCCCAGAGCGAGACCGCGTCGAGCCTGGCGGCCGTCGCATCGCGGATGGCGCTCGAGCGAGCCGGCCTTACGCCGGAAGACCTCGACCTGATCATCGTGGCCACCGTCAGCGGCGACCAGCCGTTGCCCGCCACCGCGTGCCTGCTGCAGCACCAGCTGGGGGCGACGAAGGCTGGCGCGTTCGACCTGCAGGCCGGGTGCAGCGGCTTCGTCTACTCGCTGAGCGTGGCCGACCGGTTCATCGCCAGCGGCATGTACAAGCACATCCTGGTCGTCGGCGTGGAGTGCCTGTCGCGGATCATCGACTGGACCGACCGCGCGACCTGCGTGCTGTTCGGCGATGGCGCCGGCGCGGCAGTCCTCGGCCCGGCCACCGACGGCCGTGGTGTCCTCGCCAGCATGATGGCCGCCGACGGCTCGGGTGCACCGGCGTTGCACGTGCCAGCCGGTGGATCGGCGCTGCCCGCCTCGGCCGAGACCGTGGCCAACCGCCAGCACTACGTGAAGATGGCCGGGCAGGAGATTTTCAAGGTGGCGGTGCGCCGCCTTGCCGAGTCGCTCGGCGAGCTGCTCTCGCTGGCCGGCGTGACGATGGACGACGTGGACCTGTTCATCCCGCACCAGGCAAACCGCCGCATCATCGAGGCCACCGCGCGCAAGCTCGACCTCGACATGGAGCGCGTGTACGTCAACATCGAGCGCTACGCGAATACGTCGTCGGCGTCGGTGATTCTCGCGCTCGACGATGCGATTGCCGAGGGCCGCGCGAAGCCCGGCAATCTGGTGGCGATGGTGGCGTTCGGGGCCGGCCTGACATGGGGCGGCAACCTGATTCGCCTGTAGGCACGGCGACAGCGGCTGTTGGCTCCCGGCACGCGGCTCGCGCCCCGCCGCGCCGCACAGCACTTGACGGCGCATCCCGTTCTACGTACTGCCAACCCCTTGCCGACGGCGTGTTGCCGACCGGCTGCACAGACAGACGACCGCACGCAGGACGATTCCCATGGCCACGCCAGCTTCCATCCGCCAGCTCAAGGACCACATCGGTCAGGACGTGCTGTTGCAGGGCTGGCTCTACAATCGCCGCAGCAAGGGCAAGCTGCACTTCCTCGAGGTGCGCGACGGCAGCGGCATCGTCCAGGCCGTGATGGGCAAGCAGGACGTGCCCGAAGACATCTTCGAGCTGGCCGGGCGATGCGCGCAGGAAGCGAGCATCAAGGTCACCGGCAAGGTCGTCGCCGACGAGCGCGCCAAGGGCGGCGTCGAGCTGCAGGCCACCGGCTTCGAACTGGTCGCGGCGCCGAC
>JBFWQT010000153.1:0-13116 GCA_050249295.1 Planctomycetota bacterium | reverse complement strand
CCTTGCCGCGGGTGCTGCGCGCGCCGGCAATCCCGGGCGCGGCCGGCGCGTCGTCGGCGCCGGGCTCATCAAGGAGCCGGGCGAGGCCCCAGTCCATCACCTGCACCTCGCCGAACTCGCCGACCATGATGTTGTCGGGCTTGAGGTCGCGATGCAGCACGCCACAACTGTGCGCGTAGGCGAGGCCATCGCAGACCTTGCGGAACACGTCGAGCCGTTGCGCCAGCGGGAACGTCGCCTCGCTCGCGCCGCGGCGGATGCGGTCGCGCAGCTCGGCCAGCGCGGCCGACAAGGCCCGGCCGCGGACCATCTTCATCGTGAAGTAGTCCTGCGTGCCGTCATTCGCCAGCTCGTGCACCGGCACAATGTTGGGATGCTCGAGCTGGCCGGTGATCCGCGCCTCGCGCAGGAAGCGGCTGCGCGACGCTTCGTCGTCGGTGTGGCTGACCTTCATCGCCACGGTGCGACCGAGGCTCTTGTCGGTGACGGCGAACACCGCTCCCATGCCACCGCGGCCGAGCTCCTTGATGATGCTGTACTTGCTGCGCGCATCGGCGGTGCCGGTCGGCGTCTGCTGGCTCTGCAGCGAGACGATCGGAATCGCCGACACGCTTTCGACGTCGCCACGCGCGCGCCGGCGGTCGAGCGTGGGTGGTGCCGGCGTGGCCTGCTGTGTTGGCGCGGGTCGCAGCGGTGCGATCGAGCCGACGGGCTGCGGGCGCGGCGGCAACGGCACGATGGAGTTGGGCGCGATCGGCGAGTCCGACGGTTCGTTCGCATCGTCGGCGTGCGCGGCCGGCTTCTTCGGTGGCAACGCCGGGTAGATGCTCTCGCCAGCCGCTGCGTCGTCGGCCGGCGGCGGCGACTTCGGCGCGATCGCCGGATAGATCGAACCACTCACCGCGTGCGGATCGGGCGCGGCCGGGCGGATCGACGGCTGCGGTGGCGGCGCCGGCTTCTTCGGTGGCAGCGCCGGGTAGATGCTCTCGCCGGCCGGCGCTTCGTCGGGGGCGTGCGCGTCGTGCTCGCGCGGCCTGGCCGGCTGGATGCTGCGGCGCGGCGGGATTGGCGGCGGCGGCGGGTGATCCGGGTGGTGTTCGTTCGTCATGACGGGGAGATCGCAGCGACGACCACGCATTGTCGACAACGAACGTACCAAAACCGCACACGGCCGGGACGATTGCCGCGGTCTCGGCCGGTCACTCGCCGGTGAGTTCTCTCAACGCCTGGCGCGCTTCCGGCAGCTGGAAGTGGGTGGGCGGCGCCACCGAAATGGCGGTGCGCAGCGCGGCAATCGCGCCGTCGCGGTCGCCCAGCATGCGCCGCACCATGCCCAGCCCGAACCACGCGTCAAAGTTGCGCGGATCGGCCTGCGTGGCCCGTTCGAGGTCTTCGCGCGCACCCGGCCGGTCGCCGGTGCGGAAGCGCACGTTGCCGCGCGCGATGTATGCCAGCGCGTTGCCGGGGCTGATTGCAATCGCGCGGTCGAGGTGCGTGCGAGCCAGGTCGAGATCGCCGCGCGCCATCACCAGCGCGGAGTAGTGGAAGTGCGCATCGAAGTCGGCATCGTTCAGTGGCAACGCCCGCTCATACGCGGCAATCGCGCCGGGCGCATCGCCGAGCACCCGCCGGGCGTGCGCCAGCAGCAGCCACGCATCGCCGTTGTCCGGCGCCAGGCGCACCACCACCGCGAAATCGGCCGCTGCACCCTGCATGTCGTTCTGGCCGTAGCGAATCGTGCCGCGGGCCGTGCGTGCGAGCACATGATCGGGGTTGGCACGCAACGCGTCGTCGAGTTGCGCCACCGCCTCGGCCCCGTCGTTGCGCTCGCGCGCCAGCAGCGCCAGGCCGTAGTGCGCACCCGGATAGCCCGGCCACCGTGCAAGCACCGCCCGGAACGCCTTGCCCGCCTGATCGGCGCGACCCATCGCGCCCAGCTGGCTCGCCACGGCGCAGTTCATCTCCGCCGTGTCGTCGAGCAGGGCGGCCTTCTGCAACAGCGCCAGCGCGCGTTCGGGGTCTTCGGCCTGCAGGTTCAGCGCCAGGTTGTGCGTGGCCGCGGCGTTCGTCGGATCCAGTTCGAGCACGGTCTGCCAGTGTCGCCGTGCCTCGTCGTGCCGGCCGGACTGCTCCATCAACCATCCGCGCACGACCCACGCCTCGACGTACCGGCCGTTCATCTCGATCGCCTGGTTGTAGCTGGCGAGTGCGCGGTCCGGATCGTGGCGCGCGAAGTGGTAGAGCATGCCGAGGTAGCACAGGTCGCTCTCGTCACTGAACACGCGAGCCTGGTTGGCCGGCTTCACGGCCTCCTCGAGCGCGGCAATCTGCGCATCAATCTGCGCCGGGTCGATCGTGCGGAAGTACTCCTCCTCGGAGGTGCCGGGCGGGCGCATGGCAAACGCGTTGAGCAGCGAGGCGCGCGCCAGATCGCGCTTGCGGCTGATCCCGGCGCCCACCTCGGCGCTCAGCTCGTCGAACTTGCGCGCCTCGGCCAGCGCGCGCAGATGACTGCGGAACGCCGAGTGCCCGGCCGCTTCGGCGCGGCTCTTCTCGGCCTCGCGCTGCGCGGCCAGCTCGGCATTGCGCGTGCGCTGCTCGAGCGACTGCACGGCCCACATCGCGCCGAGCCCGGCCACCACCAGCACGAACAGCACGCTGAGCGACGCCGACATCGTGGCGACCGGGTGGCGGCGCACCCACCTGGCCACGCGCGACGGCAGCGGGTCGCGACGCGCCGTGATCGGCCGGCTGGCGCGATACGCGTCGAGGTCGGCCCGCAGATCGGCCACGCGCTGGTAGCGCTGCCGCCGGTCCTTCGCCATCGCCTTCATCACAATCGCGTCGAGCTCGCGCGGGATGTGCCGGTGCGGCGCGCGCTGTCGCGGCGGCGTCAGCAGATGGCGCCAGGCGGTCGCAATCACCTGGATCGGGCTGTCGCCGTCATACGGCTTCTCGTAGCTGAGCATCGTGTAGAGGATGCCGCCGAGCGAGAAGATGTCGCTGCGCTCATCCAGGTCGTTGATGCGTCCGCCGGCCTGCTCGGGCGACATGTATGCCGGTGTGCCGGACACGGCGCCGTTGACGGCGAGGTCGTCGCCACTCTCGCGGCGGTCGGATCGCACCGGTCGGGCCACCGCGGCTGTGCGATCGGGCTTGCTGATGGGCCTGGCGAGGCCCCAGTCGACGACCAGCACCTCGCCCCACTCGCCGACCACGATGCTCTGCGGCTTCAGATCGCGATGCAGCACACCGCGGCTGTGCGCGAACGCGATCGCGTCGCAGATGCGATCGAAGATGCCGAGGATCGTGTCGATGTCGGCGGGCCGCAGCGCCACCGGCCGCGAGCGATACCAGTCGTCGATGACGTCGGCGAGCGACTCGCCCTCGATGCGCTTCATCGCGAGCCACGGCCGGCCGTGTTCATCCACGCCGAGCTGGTAGACCGGCACGATGTTGGGATGCTGCAGCTGGCTGGTGATCTGCGCTTCTTCGAGGAACTGCACGGTGGCGGCAGGGTCGCGCGAGTCGAGGAACCTGATCGCCAGGTCGCGACGCAGGCGCGGGTCGCTGGCGCGCCGCACCGTGCCCATGCCGCCGCGACCGAGTTCCTCGCCGAGCTCGTACTCGCCGACGCGGTCGGTCGGGTCGGGATCCGCCGGCAGTCGAGGGACACGAGGGGATCGCGGTACCGTGGGATCAAACTCGGACGGGTTGATCGGCATGCGCTGCTCGAAGGGCCGCTCGAAGGGCCGCTCGCCATCGAGTGTAGTCCACATCCGCTGCGCCGGGTTCAACCTGATCGCACAACCGGTGCGCTGTGCTCACTCGCGGATGCGGAACGGCGAGTTCGCGGGCGGCGGGTCGCGACGCGGCGGGCCGGACGCGGGCGGCGGAAGCGGTGGCAGGTCCACGCGCTCGCGCGACGGCGCAGCCGGGGGCGGTGACACCGCAGGTGGTTGCGCAGGTGGTGGCGGCTCGAAGCCACGGATCACGAACGGTGCCGCCGGTGCCGCCGGTGAGACTGCAGCGGGCAACGCGGGTGGCGTCAGTTCGCGCTGCCGCGCATCCCACGCGGTCATCAGCTCGTCGAACAACCGCTGCGGACCATACGCCGCGTACCACTGCATCTCGCGCGGCCGGTAGCCGAGGTCGGCACCGTCATACAGCGTGGGTGGCCGCACCACATCCGGCTTGAGCAGCACGTTCCAGAGCACCTCGCGCAGCACGAGGTCGAGCTCGGCATTCGGGAAGATGCACGCCGGCGCCGCCTTGTCGGGCGTCATCATCCGCGGATGCACCGTCTCGCTCAGGTTGACGATGCGCATCCGCAGGTCCGACGGATAGTCGTCCGGCAACACAATCGCAAACGCGTGATCCCACAGGATCGTCGTCGGCAGCTCCTGCTTCGTCAGCCCGTCCTCGCCGGGGCGCTTCGGCACGCCGGGCACGTTGCGCAGCGTCATCTCCAGCTCGCGCGGCCGGCCATCGGCCTCGTCGTGATGCGTGATCTGGATCGAGACGTCGCGCGTCTCCCACAACGGGAACGGCGCGTTCGCCGGTGGCGGCGTGATCGGCCCGAGTTGCCAGCCGCGCGCCGCGTACCACCCGTCGAGCCACGACAGGAAGTCGCCGACGTGCACCTCGATGCGACGACGCAGCAGACGCGGCGGCATGGATGGACGCGGCATGGCGGGCGGCGGGCACGGACGGGCGTTCGGCCGGTGTGGTGTACCACACAGATTCGCCAGACATCGGCGCCGGTTGTGGAGTATTGAAGGAGCGAGCCACCGCCGCCCGCCACCACGACGCTCACCCCGCTCTCACCATGACCGACAGCCCGTCACTGATTGTCGCGCGTGACCTGCGACGCGAGTACCGGCCGAGCCGACACACCATCGTTCGCGCGCTCGGCGGCGTCAGCCTCGACATCGAGCCGGGCGAGCGCGTGGCGGTCGTCGGCCGGTCGGGCTCGGGCAAGAGCACGCTGATGAACCTCGTCGGCGGGCTCGACCGGCCCGACGGCGGCACACTGACCGTGGATGGTCGCGAGCTGGGCCGGTTGTCGCGCCGCGAACTGGCGCGCTACCGCCGCGAGACGGTCGGCTTCGTGTTCCAGTCGTTCCATCTGCAGCCCGGCGCGACGGCGATCGACAACGTCGCGCTGCCGCTGGTGTTCGCCGGGGTCGATCGTCGCACGCGCCGGCGGCGGGCCGCGGCGTTGCTCGAGCGCGTGGGCCTGGCGGCGCGCGGCGATCATCGGCCGACCGAACTCTCCGGCGGCGAGCAACAGCGTGTGGCCGTCGCGCGGGCCATGGTGGCCGGGCCGCGGCTGCTGCTGGCCGACGAGCCGACCGGCAACCTCGACAGCTCCACCGGCGAGCAGGTGATGGAGATGCTGCTGCAGATCAATCGCGACGACGGCACGACACTCGTGCTGGTCACGCACGACGCCACACTGGCCGCCGCAGTGGCCACACGCGTGCTGCGCATGCACGACGGCCAGGTGGTGGCCGACGAACGCGTTGGCGAGCCGGCCGTCGTCGCCGCGGCGAGCGAAGGAGGTGCGCTGTGATCCGCACGCTCGCACTCGCTGCCGACGGACTGGCCCGCAAGAAGGGCCGCGCGTTCCTGACCATGCTCGGCGTGATCATCGGCGTGTTCGCGCTGGCGATGATTGTCGGCCTCGGCCAGGGCATCTCGTCGCTGCTCACGCGCATGCTCTCCACCGAAGACAACCTGCGCACCATCGAAGTGGCCGCGGGAACCGGCCAGCCGCCGCCGTCCGAGCGCATGGCCGCGCTGCGCATCGACGGCGAGATGAGCGCCGAGCGCCGCGACCGGTTGCGCCGGGCCGCCGTGATCCGCACGCGGCCGCGCGGTCCGCACGCCAACGATCGCATGGTGCTGCTCGACGACGCGGCGCTGGCGACGATCGCCGCGATGCCGCACGTCGAGTCGCTGCGACCGGTGATCAGCGAGCGCTACGCCGTGACGATGGACGGCAGGCTGCGCGGCCCCGGCGTGCTCTCGTCGGCCGCGGGCGCCACGGCGTCGGCGTCGCGCCGGCTGGTCGCGGGCGCGTGGTTCAGTGACGATCGCGCCGACGAAGTGGTGGTGCACGAGTATGCGCTCTACCAGTGGGGCTACGTCACCGAGGCCGAGCAGGCAGCGGTGATCGGGCAGACGCTGATGGTCGAGCCGGCGCGCAACGGCGGGCTCGGTGCCAACGCCGAGCTGATGGCCGGCGCGGCGATGATGCAGTTCGGCGGGCAGCTCGATGACAAGGATCGCGACGATCTCGCGCGCATCCTCGGCAAGGTGGCGCGCGGCGAAGCGGGTCCGCCACGCGATGGCGAGCCGCCTCCTCCGCACGTTGCGCGCAGCTTGCGCATCGTCGGTGTCGTGCGCGGCCTCTCCACCGGCGACCCCTTCAACGCGCTGGAGGATGGCCCCGGCGGCGCGGTTGATCTGTTCCTGCCGCAGCAGACCGCGCAGGAGATGTACCGCGCCACGCCCGGCTGGCGCGCGCGCGGATACGACCGCGTGACGCTCAAGGTGGACAATGCGACCCACGCGACCGAGGTCGAGAGTGCGCTGCGCGAGGCCGGCTACACGGCGATCGGCGTCGGCACGATCATCGACAACATGACCAACGCGATGACCGGCCTGACGATGCTGATCAGCATGCTCACCGCGATCGCGCTGCTCGTGGCCGCGCTCGGCATCATGAACACGATGATCACCAGCGTGCTGGAACGCACCCGCGAGATCGGCCTGTGGAAGGCGCTCGGGGCCACCGACCTGCAGGTGCGCAGCGTGTTCCTGGCCGAGGCGGCGCTGATCGGACTGATCGGCGGCCTCACCGGCCTGGGCCTCGCGCTACTGATGATGGTGCCGGTCGGCGCGCTGGCGAGCGACTGGATCACGCGCGAGAGCGGCATGCCCTTCTCCGGCCCGGTGTTTGACCTGCCGGCATGGCTGATGATTGCCGCACCGTTGATGGCTGCCGGAGTGGCCATGCTGGCCGCGTTCTGGCCGTCGTCGCGAGCCGCGCGGATCGACCCGGTGCGCGCGCTGCGCCACGAGTGAGCGGCGCGGTCAGTGTGTTCGGACGCGACAGCAAGCCGGAGGGAAGTTGCGGAGTCAGACTCCGGGGACTTCCGTCCCCGGCTCGCCTCGCGTCCGGATTGTTCTGACCGCCACGATCGGTCGTGGTGCACGGAACGCTGAAGGCGGCCGACAGCGCCACACGATCGCCGGGAGTCATAGCATCACCGGTCGCGACTGTACCTGCGTTCCAGGCTGTCGCGCAGGTCGCTGATCTCCTGGCGCAGGTCGGCAATGCCGGCAGCAGGATCGACGCTCTGCAACCACTCGTGCCACTCGCGTGTGCTCATCGCCGGCGGACCGCCTTTCCACTTGTTCAGAACCATCCCGGCGAACGCGATGCGGTTGATCGCCGAACAGCACAGTGAACCAATACAAATGGTGCCCGGCTTCGCGGGCGGAAACACCCGCTGCACCCAGTCACGATGGCTCTCTCCGGGTAGCCGGCCCGGCGCGCCTTCCGGCCGCAGGTCTTCGTTCGTTGGATCTGCCGTCGGGTCGTCGTCGGGGAGTTCCCGTTCCGGTGCCGGTGCCGGTGCCCACGCTCCGCGTCGGTCGTCCAGGTGCGCGAACAGCACCGGGAGCGCTTCGATGCCACGATCGAACAGTGGCTGCATGCGCTTCTCGAAGTCCTCGCCGGTGAGTGATGCCGGGTCCGCGAGCCGGTCGAGCACCGCCACCAATTCCGGATCCTGCGGCCACGCGGCTGTGTCGGCGGTCGCCGCCTGCGGTGCTTCGTTGCCGGCCGGGGCCTCGGGGCGGTGTGTCGCGGAGGGCGGCGATGCGTGATCGCAGGCCGCAGTGAGAACGACCGCAATCGCCATCGTTAGTCGCGGGAACTGGCGCATCACAGGTGGGGAAAGGTCCGGATGGAATGTCCAACGCAATCGGGAGCCGCTGGTTCCATCGGCGGCGCCAGCACAAACGCAATCGGCCCCGGTCCACGAGTCGGACCGGGGCCGATGCAGCAATCACGCTTCGCGCCGCCCGCGCGGCGATCAGCTGAGGATCGCGTCGACGTCCATGCCGAGCGAGAGGCCGCGTTCCTCGAGCTTCTTCTCGATCTCCTTGAAGGAGGTCTTGCCGAGGTTCTTCAGGCCTTCCACGTCGGCCGGCTTGCGGCGGACGAGGTCGGCCACGGTGGCGATGTTCTCGGCCTCGATGCAGCTGCTCGAACGCTTCGACAGGTCAAGCGACGCGATCGGCGACTGCAGCAGCGTCTTGAGCTGCTTGCCCTGGGCCGGACCCATCGCGGCGGTGCTCTCGCCGGTGTCGGTGCGGGTCTCGTCGCCGAGCTCGTTGCCCGGATCGAAGTACTGCACGAAGGGGTTGAGGTGCTTGCGCAGGATCTTGCTGGCCTCGACGAGCGCCATGTCGGGCTTGATCGTGCCGTTGGTCCAGACCTGCAGGATCAGCTTGTCGTAGTTCGTCATCTTGCCGACGCGCGTGTTCTCGGTGTCGAAGCGCACGCGCTGCACCGGGCTGAACTTGCTGTCGACGTAGATCACGCCGATCTCGCGTTCGACGTCGGCGTTCTCGTCGGCGGTCACGAAGCCACGGCCGCGCTTGACGGTCATGGTCATCTCGATGCTGGCCTTGTCGTTGACGAGGTTGCAGATGACGAGGTCGGGATTGACGATGCTGCTGGTGTGGTCGGTCGTGATGTCACCGGCCTTGACCGGGCCCTGGCCCTTCTTCTTGAGGGTCAGCGTGGTCGGGCCGTCGCCGTCGATCTGCACGAGCAACTGCTTGATGTTGAGGATGATGTCGGTGACGTCCTCGTAGACGCCCTTGACCGCCATGAACTCGTGATCGACGCCGCTGATGCGGACGTCGGTGACGGCCGTGCCTTCGAGGCTCGACAGCAGGATGCGGCGCATGGCCACACCCACGGTGGTGCCGAAGCCGCGCTCGAACGGCTCGACGACGAAGCGGCCGAAGGTGTCAGTCTGCTCTTCGCAAACGACTCGGTTGGGAAGCTCCAGGTTGCGCCAGCGAATTCGCATGGTGTCCTCCCGTGGACGACGGTGTGAACGATCAGAGTGTGCAGGTCGTGGAAGTTTGATTACAGCGGTGGGACGGCCGCGGTTGCCGCGGGGCGGCCTGCAGCAGGTGCGCAGGCCGGAAACGACCTTCCCGCATGGCTCCGGCGTTGGCACGGAACCTGCGGGAGTCGATGCAGATGTGGAGTGGGTCGTGGGTGACCAAATCAGCTCCGCCGGTGTGGCAGCGTGAAGGCACGTCAGGACGAGCGAGCAATGCGTGTGCCGACCGGTGAGTCGGCCGACGCGGCATGCTCAGACGCGGCGCTTCTTGCGCGGCCGGCAGCCGTTGTGCGGCAGCGGCGTCACGTCCTCGATCGACTTGACGTCGATTCCGGCGGCGGCCAGTGCACGCACCGCGCTCTCGCGGCCCGAGCCCGGGCCCTTCACGCGCACGTCCACTTCCTTGACGCCGTACTTCTTGCGCGCGTCGTTGGCCGCGTTCTCGGCGGCGCGCTGCGCGGCGAAGGGCGTGGACTTGCGGCTGCCCTTGTAGCCGATCGTTCCCGCCGACTGCCAGCAGATGGTGTCGCCTGCCGGATCGGTGAACGTGACGATCGTGTTGTTGAACGTGGCGCGGACATGCACCACGGCCTTGGGTACGGTACGACGAGCTTTCTTCTTTGCCATTCCGGGTACGAACCTCGTCTCCGTGAGGAAACTGCAGACGGTTCTGGTTGCGGGCCTGAGTTACGACGTGAAAGTTGAATACGCGGCTGCGGCAGCGCGGCGGCTACTTCTTGGCCTTGACCGACTGCTTGCCGGCCACGGTGCGCTTCTTGCCCTTGCGGGTGCGGGCGTTGGACTGCGTCTGCTGGCCGCGCACGGGCAGGTTCATCTTGTGGCGCTGGCCCCGGTAGCAGCGGATTTCCTTGAGCCGCTGGATGTCCTGCGCGACCTTGCGGCGCAGCGCACCCTCGACCAGCATGTCGTTGGCCTCGATGTACGCGGCGATGCGGCCGACTTCTTCTTCCGGCACGTCGCGGGCGCGCACGAACGGGTTGATCTTCATGTCCTCGAGCATCCGGCGGGACGTCGTCCGGCCGATGCCATGGAGGTAGGTCAGTGCGATCCAGAGCGGGCGCTCATTCGGGATGTCGGTACCGAGAATACGCGGCATGGTGTCTTCTTCTCTTCTTCTCGCTCGTCAGTCTGAACTGGCTGGCTTGCAATGCGGGTTGCCGGGGGAATCAGCCCTGGCGCTGCCACCGGGGCGTCAGCCCTGGCGCTGCTTGTGACGTGGGTCGGTGCAGATCACGCGGACGATGCCCTTGCGGCGGATGATCTTGCAGCTCTCGCAGATGCGCTTGACCGAGGCCCGTACCTTCATGGCTGTCTGTCCTTGACCTTCTGACCGGTCTGTCTGGCGGTGGGTGATGTGGCTCGTGTCGTGGGGCACCGGTCAGTGGCGCCAGACGATACGGGCCTTGTCGAAATCGTAGGGCGACATCTCTAGTTCGACTTCGTCGCCCGGCAGAATCTTGATGTACCTCTGGCGGATCTTGCCGGAGACGTGGGCCAGTACGACGTGCCCGTTCTCCAACTCGACCCGGAACTTCGTGTTGGGCAAGGCTTCCTTCACCGTGCCCCGCACGCGGATCGGCGGCTCTTTGGCCATTCGCTCTCCTGATTCCGGTCTGTCCGTGGCCCTCTGCAGATGCGCGAGCCGGCTCGGACGACGGTCATCCGAGGCTCCCGTATAGAACGCCGGGTGGGCGCCGCCAAGTCCCTGGTTCACAATTTGCGTCGTTTCTGGCCTCGGCCGCATCCGGTTGGGTGGCAGCGGGTTGCAGAAGCGTGCCGTGACCGGATTGCTGGGTGCAGAGGCGCCAGCCCATAGCGCTCGCGGGACCCTCGCTCCGCGCTGCGCCACTGCGCGTCGGGCTGGCTGGGCGCATTGCAACCCGCGCCGGAACGCACCGGAATGGAATTCGCCGCAACAACAACCACGTTCTGATGAATGGGCGGCCGGCAGGTGGCACAATGCGGCCGTCGTCGCGCGAGCCCCTCCGTGACGCGGTGCCCGACCTGTCCGTGAAGAACCGCGGGGTCGGGCGACGACGACGAAGAGGATTCCAGCATGGTCAATACGAGGTCTTCATTCCCGGCTGTCGCCATTGTCGCCGGCGTGCGCACGCCGTTCGTGCGGTCGCAGGGCGCGCTGCGCGATACCGGCGCCGACGAGCTCGGCACGGTCTGCCTGCGCGAACTCGTGCAGCGCACCGGCATCAACCCGGCCGAGGTCGACGACGTCGTCATCGGTTGCGTCGGCCAGCCACCAGACGCGATGAACATTGCGCGCGTGATCGCGCTGCGCGCCGGCTTCCCGGTCACCGTCTCGGCGTCCACCGTGCACCGCAACTGCGCAAGCTCGTTCGAGGCAATCACCACCGCCTGGGAACGGATCGTCACCGGCCAGGCCGAGGTCGTGGTGGCAGGCGGCACCGAAAGCATGAGCAACATGCCGGTGATGGCCAACCCGGACTACGTGCGCCTGCTCGAGAAGATGATGGGCACGAAGTCGACGTGGGGTCGGCTCCGCGCCCTGCTCGGCTTCCGGCCGAGGATGCTGGCCGTGCACCCGGCGATCCTCGATGGGCTGACCGACAAGACCTGCGGGCTGATCATGGGGCTCACCGCCGAGAACCTCGCGCGCGACTTCCGCATTCCGCGCGACGAGCAGGACGCCTGGGCGCTGGAGTCGCACCGCCGGCTGACGCGCGCGTGGACCGACCTGCGACTGCGCGACGAGGTCATGCCGATGTACCCCGCGCCGAAGCGCGAGCCGCTGACGCAGGACGTCGGGTACCGGCCGAACCAGACAATGGACGCGCTGGCGAAGCTCAAGCCGTACTTCGATCGCAAGTACGGCAGCGTGACGGTCGGCAACAGCTGCCCGATCACCGACGGCGCGGCGATGCTGTTGATGATGCCGCTGGAGCGCGCGAAGGCCGAGGGGCGCGAGGTGCTCGGCGTGCTCGAGTCGTTCGCGTGGGCCGGCGTGGCGCCCGACCGGATGGGCCTCGGGCCGGTGTTCGCGTCGTCGAAGGCGCTGGACGACGCGGGGATGACGCTGGCCGACATGGAGCTGATCGAGCTCAACGAGGCGTTCTCGGCGCAGGTGCTGGCGTGCCTGCGCGCGTTCGAGTCGGACACGTTTGCGAAGGAGCGTCTCGGCCGCAAGAAGGCGATGGGCGTGGTCGATCGCAACCGGCTGAATGTGAACGGCGGCGCGATTGCGCTCGGCCACCCGGTTGGCGCGACCGGCGGCCGGCTGGTGCTGACGCTGCTCAACGAGATGAAGCAGCGCAACCTGGAGCGTGGCCTGGCGACGCTGTGCATCGGCGGCGGCATGGGCGGCGCACTGGTGTTCTCGCGCAATGTGGATGCGTCGAAGCCGAAGTTGTTCCCGAAGCCGGGCGAGCTGGCGCCGGAACCGACGGTGCCGAAGCCGGCCGAGGCGCCGACGAACGGCAATGGTGCGGCGGCCGCGGCGAAGGCGGCCGAGGCTGAAGCGAAGGCGAAGGCCGAAGCTGAAGCGAAGGCGAAGGCCGAAGCTGAAGCGAAAGCGAAGGCAGAGGAAGAGGCGAAGGCGAGGGCCGAAGCTGAAGCGAAGGCGAAGGCGGAGGAAGAAGCCAAGGCGAAGGCCGAAGCTGAAGCGAAGGCGAAGGCGGAGGAAGAGGCCAAGGCGAAGGCCGAAGCTGAAGCGAAGGCGAAGGCGGAGGAAGAAGCCAAGGCGAAGGCTGAAGCTGAAGCGAAGGCGAAGGCGGAGGAAGAGGCCAAGGCGAAGGCTGAAGCTGAAGCGAAGGCGAAGGCGGAGGAAGAAGCCAAGGCGAAGGCCGAAGCTGAAGCGAAGGCGAAGGCGGAGGAAGAAGCCAAGGCGAAGGCCGAAGCTGAAGCGAAGGCGAAGGCGGAGGAAGAGGCCAAGGCGAAGGCCGAAGCTGAAGCGAAGGCGAAGGCGGAG
>JBFWQT010000152.1:0-13225 GCA_050249295.1 Planctomycetota bacterium | reverse complement strand
AGTTCGCGACGTCGCCCTCGTACCGCGCGATGTTGTTCTCGCCGGTTCATGAGCGGCAGGAGAATGTCGATGTGTGGGAAGCGCTGAACCGCGAGCTTGATCGTCGCCGTTGACTCCGGGCTCGCCGTGTTTGCCGCGAGAGTCCGGGCGCGGATGTGATGATGAGAGGTTCGCGCCACACATCCGCTCCTGACGAGCCTGTCCGGGAATGCCGATTCCGGGCGAGCCGGGGGTGCAAGCCCCCGGAGTCTGGTTCTGAAGTCTCACGATTGGCTCTGCAGGCCGGTCCCGGAGTGGTCCCGGAATCAGACTCCGGGGGCTGACACCCCCGGCTCGCCCGGAGGGCTCCTCGATGGGACGAGGACTTGTGATTCGCTGTAGCAAGTCGCAGAGGGATGAAAGTACCCCTCCGCGGACTGACGTCCCCGGCTCGCCTGGCGGATTGATTGATTGTGGTTTCGTGGTGGTGGCGGCGGTGACTCTTCAGCCCCTTTGTGGTCCTTCGTGTCCTTCGTGCCTTTGTGGCTTGCAATGCACCCTCGACGCGTTGCGCCGGTGACACCTGCGGACCTCGACGACGTTTCACGAGCTTTCACGACGGCCAGCCAATCCTGACATCGGTCCAATTTAGCTAAACTATTTTCTATTCCTTCTGGCGCAGGTACTTGGGTCAGAAAACGGGCCGAAACATCGGACATTCCTCAATACAGAGGGGGATGTTGTGTTTCACAAGGCTGGATCCATGTCGCTGACTCCGCTCATTTACGCCGTTTGTGTCTGCACGATTCTGGAGAATCTCCTGGTGCGCCGCCTGGCACGGACACCACAGCACGGACACCACCGCCGGCGCATCACAGCCGGCGGACCACAGCGCCCCGCTCACCACGGCCCGCTCACGACGGTCCGCTCACCACGGCTCCGTTCACCACGGCCTCGGCCTGGATGGAACGAGGTGCCCGCGCGCGGCCAACAGCCAGAGTCTGTCCACGAGCCACGACCACTGGCGATCGGCCGGTCGCTGAATATCCGATCAGGTTCTTCGAAACCACGAAACTCCACGGCAACGAATACCTCCGCCCACCGAGCGTCTCGACCGATGCGCACTCTGCGGAACGAACCCATTTCAGACGCAACCATCAGATGGAATGCGACATGCGTGAATCACCCCTTCACCGCCATGGACATTATCGGACCCAGCCGCGCTTTGCGCGGGCATCGCCCGCGAAGCCCCTTGAACACGGGCTTCTTTTCACGAGAAATGCAGTGAAGCGGGGTGAAGTGGGGTTGAAGCCTCGTCAAGTGTGCTTATGCCACACGCATGAGCCTGGCGAACCACTCGTCACCACATCGTCAACTATCGCGTCGCAACCAGCAGGTCTGCACCGACGCCGACGCCGACGCCGAGGTCGCTCGCCCGCGCCCGTCCCGACCGATCAGAGCCGCGCGCGAAGCAAGCGGCCCCGATGGGGCTCGCGAGCACGGAAGCCGCCAGACCACATCTCGACCGGGTGCGTCGAGATGCGCGGCACGACGATGGCCGCTTGATTCCGCGCGGCGATCCCGGGCTGCCAATCTGTCGGCATTTCAGGCGCCGCCGACCCTCCCTGCCAAGCTGTCACTCGAGGCCTCGCCGGTGTCCGCCACAACCCCCTGCCAGCCCCGCATTTGTCGCGTCCACCCTCGGCCCGGTTTGGCATTCACTTTGCGCAGGACAAAGCCAGGAGCGTGACCGCAGCGCGCCGGCCTGGCGACAACCCCCTGATTCGCCGGCTGAATCCAACGCGCGCCGATTGGCACCACCAGGCAAGGCAAGGAGACGCGCACCATGGCAGGCAAGAAAAAGATCATCGGGATCGACCTGGGGACCACCAACTCCGTCGTCGCGATCTACGAAGGCGGTGAGCCCACCGTCATCACCAACGCACAAGGGTCGCGGCTGACCCCCAGCGTCGTCGGATTCCAGGACGACAGCACGCGCCTCGTCGGCCAACTGGCCAAGCGCCAGGCCGTGCAGAACCCGCGCAACACCGTCTACTCGATCAAGCGCTTCATGGGCCGACGCCACAACGAAGTGCAGAACGAGGAGAAGATGGTGCCCTACGGCATCACCGGCGGCGCCGACGAACTGGTCAAGGTTCGCATCGGCGACAAGGACTACACGCCGCCGGAAATCAGCGCGATGATCCTCCAGGACCTCAAGGCCACCGCCGAGAACTACCTCGGCGAGAAGGTCACCGAGGCCGTGATCACCGTGCCGGCGTACTTCAACGACGCCCAGCGTCAGGCCACCAAGGACGCGGGCGCGATCGCCGGCCTCGAGGTCAAGCGCATCGTCAACGAGCCCACCGCGGCCGCGCTGGCGTTCGGCCTCGACAAGAAGAAGGACCAGGTCATCGCGGTGTTCGACCTCGGTGGCGGTACCTTCGACGTGTCGATCCTCGAGCAGAGCGAGGTGGACGGCGAGAGCGTGTTCGAGGTGAAGGCCACCAACGGCGACACGCACCTCGGCGGTGACGACTTCGACGAGGCGCTGATCAACTGGATCGCCGACGAGTTCAAGAAGGAGCACGGCGTCGACCTGCGCAAGGACCAGATGGCCCTGCAGCGCCTGAAGGAAGCCGCCGAGAAGGCCAAGTGCGAACTGAGCACGACGCCGAGCACGACGATCAACCTGCCGTTCATCACGCAGGATGCGCAGCGCAACGCGGTGCACCTGAACATGAACATCAGCCGCAGCAAGTTCGAGCAGCTCTGCGAGCCGATCTTCAACAAGGTGATCGATCCGTGCCGCAAGTGCATGGAAGACGCGAAGATCTCGGCGAAGCAGATCGACGAGGTGCTGCTGGTCGGCGGCTCGACGCGCATCCCGAAGATCCAGTCGATGTGCGAGGAGATCTTCGGCCGCAAGGCCAACCGCAGCGTCAACCCGGACGAGGTGGTGGCCCTTGGCGCGGCTGTGCAGGCGCACATCCTGGCTGACCCGGAGGCCGCCGGCATCACGTTCCTCGACGTCACGCCGCTGAGCCTGGGCGTGGAGGTCGAGCACGGCCTGTTCGCGATCCTGATCGATCGCAACACGACGATCCCGGTGCAGAAGAAGGAGACCTTCTCGACCGCCGCCGACAGCCAGCCCGCCGTGGACATCCAGGTCTACCAGGGCGAGCGCAAGATGGCGAAGGATAACCGCCTGCTCGGCCACTTCCGCCTCGACGGGATCCCGCCGGCACCGCGCGGCATGCCGCAGATCGAGGTCGCGTTCGACATCGATGCGAACGGCATCCTCAACGTGACCGCGAAGGATCTCGGCACGGGCAAGGAGCACCACATCACGATCGAGTCGAGCAGTGGCCTCAGCGAGGCCGAGGTCGAGCGCATGAAGAAGGACGCCGAGGCGCACGCCGCCGAGGACGAGAAGCGCAAGGCCGAGGCCGAGTTGCTGAACCAGGCCGAGACGATGGAGTACGCCGCGCGCAAGGCCGTGAAGGAGTACGGCGACAAGATGAGCGCGACCGAGAAGGCCGCGATCGAGAAGGAAGCCGACAACCTGCGCAAGGCGATCGACGGCGGCGACACGGACAAGATCCGCTCGGCCAAGGAGGCGCTGGAGAAGGCGCAGATGGCCGCGAGCGAGTCGATCTACAAGGCCGTGGCCGCGCAGCAGCAGGCCGCTGGCGGCGCCGGCGTGGGCCCGATGCCCGGTGTGTCGCCCGACATGGGTGGCAGTGATGCCGGCAGCGGTGGCGACGGCGAGGTGATCGACGCCGTGTACACCGTCACGGACGACGACACGAAGTGATCGCTGTCGCCGATGCGGCGCCACGATCGGGATGAACAGCGTCGGCCGCGTCGTAACCATCCAGGTGACGGCGCGGCCGGCCCGTTCTGTAGAGGGGAGTTCCGGGCTCCTCGACGGGACGACGGACTCGTGATTCGCGGCACTTACCGCGGCTTCCATTGCTCGGCCGCCAGGCGTGCCGGGTCGGTCGGGCGCGCGCCGGCCAGCACGGCCAGCGTGAGGTCGGCCTCGTCCTTCAGCATCGCGTGCATGTTGCTGCCCGACAGGTCCGCCTGGCGGAAGTCGGCGGCACGCGCGTCGAGGTACGAGAGGTCGGCGTTGCGCAATTGCGCGCGCAGGAACGACGCGCGCGGAGCCTGCGCGCCGATCAACAGCGCGTCGAGCAACATCGACTGCGTGAGCCGGCACTCGGCCAGCAACGACTGGCTGAACACGGCGCCAGTCAGGTCGCACTCCGAAAGGTCCGACGACGTCAGGTCGCAGCGCATCATCAGGACGGCCGTGGCGGTGGCGCCCGAAAAGTTCGTTCCGGTCATGCGCGCGCCGCCGAAGTCGGTGCAGATGCAACTCGCGCCACGGAACGACGCGTTGGTCAGTGTCGCGCCGCGGAAGTCGGAGTGGGTGAGCACACACTTCGAGAAGTCCGAGCCGACGAGCGAGGCCGCGGTGAGGTCGCAGCCGACGAAGTGCATGCCGCTCATGCGCGCGTCGGTCCAGCGTGCGCCGTGCAGGTCGACGTTGTCGAGCGTGGCGCCGGAGAGCTGCGACGGCTGCAGCATCGCGAACGAGCCGACCGGGCCGAGCAGGCGCGCACCCTGCAGCGACATGCCGGCCGCGTCGTCGGGGTAGAAGGCGGTGCCGGCCAGCGTTGCGCTGGAGAGGTTGGCGGACTGCAGGCGCGTGCCGTTGAGCGAGGCGCGCGAGAGGTCACAGAACGAGAGGTCGGCGCCGGCCAGGTTGCAGTCGTCGAGCGTGGCCTCGATCAGCACGCAGCCGACCATCGACGCGCCGCTGAGGTCGGCGCCCGAGAGGTCGACGTTGCGCAGCACCTCGCCGTCGAGCGCAATGCTCGCCAGCGACTCGCCCGCCTGCACGCGGGCTTCCAGCTCGAGTACGCGTTTCGACTTCGTCATGGCGGGTCATCCACCGGCGGACAGCGCGAGCCGCGTGCCGCCCACGTTGGCCGAGGTGAAGTCCGATCCGTCGAGCGTCGCGCCGAGCAGTTCCGCCTCGTAGAGGTTGGACCCGGCGAAGCGCGCACCGCTGAGCACGGCGTTCTCGAACGTGGCCTGCATCAGGTTGCATTTGATCAGCGACGCGCCGGCCAGCGTGGCGAGCAGGAAGCGGCCTTCGCGGCAGTCGGCCAGGTCGAACACCGCGGCGGACAGGTCGGCCGCCATGAAGTCGGCACCGCGCAGCGCGGCCGCCGCGAAGTTGGCCTGCGTGGCGCGGCACTCGTACCAGGTGGAGCCGGTGAGGTCGGCCTCGCGCCAGTCGGCGCCGCTGAAGTCGGCCTTGCTGGCGCGCAGGTTGGCCGCTTTCGCGCCGCGCGCGTTGCAGCCGGTGGCGGTGACGCCGCTGAGCGACGCGTCGGCAAGCGAGGCCCCGTCGAGCGCAGCCGAGGTGAGGTTGCAGTCGTCCATCCACGCCGAGTCGAACGATGCGCCGCTGGCCTTCGCGCGCTCCAGCGTGGCGCCGTTGAAAATCGCGAAGCGGGCGCGCGCACCGTTGAGGTCGGCGCGCGAGAGGTCGGCGTCGCGGAACGTGGCCTGCTCGAGCGTGGCGTGCGAGAGGTCGCAGTCGGTCAGCGTGGCGCCCGTGAAGTCGGCCGCGCGGGCGTTGCAGCCGGTGAGCGTGGCGCCGGCGAGGTTGCAGCCGGCCAGTGTGGCGCGCGCGAGGTTGGCGCCGACCAGCGTCGTGCCCGCCAGGTTCGCGCCGTTGAGCACGCAGTCGGTGAGGTTCGCGGCGTCGAGCGAGAGGCCGGAGAGGTCGAGGCCGCGCAGGTCGAAGCCGGCCAGCGACGTGCCCTCGGCCGCGGCGGCCATCACGTCGTCGCGCGTGTGCGGCGAGGTCTCCTCGGGCAACGGCGCGGTCGGCGTGAGGCCCGGCTCGTACGGCTGGAAGCGGCCGGCCGCGTGGAAGTCGTCGAGCTCGCGCTGCAACGCGTCGGCCGCGGGAGAGCCAGCGGCGGTGCCACCCACCAGCCCGCGCGAAGCGGCGGCGCGCAGCGTCCAGGCGAGTCGCGTGAACACCGTCTCGGCGTCTCCTTCGATGTCGCCCGCCTCGCCGTCGCCGTCACCGTGCGAGATCGGCGCGTAGCCGCTGTTTTCGCCGGGCCAGGCAATCGGGTTGCCGGCCTCGGCGGATTCGAGCAGCGCCGTTTGCAGCGCGGCGGCGTCGTTCCACAGTTGTTGCACCTCGTCGCTCACGCCGGGCAGCAGCACCGGCTCGCCGTCGCCGCGCGTGAACAGCGGCGTGGTCTGCAGCAGCGCGGCCAGCGTGCCGGCGTTGAGCGCGGGCAGATCGTCACCGGTCTCGTTGTTGGCATCCGCGTCGGCGAAGCGCTGCTCCAGTGCCTCGACGCTGGCCAGCGGGTCGGTCATCAATTCGTGCGCGACGCGCACGTCATGCACATTGCGCGCCCACACGGTGTCGGCCGCAATCCGCCCGCGCCAGGCCAGCGTCAGCGTCGCCTCGCCGTTGTCTGCAGTGTCGTTGGTGTTGATGGTCAGCGTGTCGAGCGCGAGGTCGAGTTCGCGCGTCGTCGGCTCGCCGTCCGGATCGCTCGCGTCGGCGGCGCTCACCAGGCAGCGCACGCGCCAGCCGGGCAGCTGGCCGGTCCACGTCGGCGTCGTCGGCAGCAGGTTCTGCAGCACCACCGGCTCGTCGCCGCTGAGCCACGCCGGCAACTGTTGTGCACCCGGCGCGGCCTGCCAGTAGCCGGGGTCAAAGTCGGTGGCAAAGCCGGGCCAGCGCTGCCGCAGCCAGGCGTCGTCGTAGCGGCGACCCTGGCGCTTGTCGCGCGAGGGCCAGCGCGGATTGACCGGCCCGGTACCGGCCGGTTGCGTGCCCTGGCTGTCGGCCGGGTCGATCAGATTGGGCGCG
This sequence comes from Planctomycetota bacterium, assembly GCA_050249295.1. Classification (GTDB taxonomy): domain Bacteria; phylum Planctomycetota; class UBA8742; order SKZP01; family SKZP01; genus JBFWQT01. Next base: position 6,324 of record JBFWQT010000152.1, on the reverse strand, counting down.
CGCAGCATGCCCGACTCGTCGGGCTCACGGCCGGTGCCCACCGGGTTGTCGGCCGACGCTGCGGTGCGCGTCCAGGTCAGCGGCATCTGCACGAACGGCAGCGGCTCGCTCAGCCCGCCGGTCGGCAGCACGTGGCGGTCGCCGATCACGCGCACCGCGCGCGACCACTCGCCGACACCGACGCGCAGCTCGACCGCGTTCGCCGGCTTGCCGCCGGGCGTGTACGCACTGCCCACGAGCAGCACGTCGGTGCGCGCCTTGAACGGCACGAAGTCGCTGGCGCGGATGCACTCGCCGTAGAGGTCGCGCTCGCCGCCGGCAAAGGTATCGCCGCAGGCGTACGACGCGGGGAGGGCGTCGAGCGTCCCGTCGGCGCCGATGCGCCACGAGCCGCGCACGACGACCACGAGATGCGGTTGCGCGCCGTCGGGCCAGCCAACGAACGTGGCCACGGTGAGCGGCGTGATGGTGCGCACACGGAACGTGCGCAGGACACCGGTGGCGGGGTGCTGCTCTGACATGTGCGGTCCGGTTGGGGCAGGCGGCGCACATGCTACCCGCTCGCGGCGGGCGTCGCTGAATGGAATCCGGCTGCGCTTGCGGTATGCTCTCGGCTCCAGAAACGTCCCCGATCCGCTCCGCGCGCCGCGCAGGAACGTGCCATGCCCCAGCCCTACAACTTCGAGATCGTTGCCGACGCCACGCGCACCTGGAGCGGTTTCGAAGTGATCCGTTTCGGCGGCCGCGACACCATCAACCGGCCGTACGAGTACGAGATCTATGTCGCGCGCAACGAGTCGACGGTCGCCGACCAGATCACTGCGCTGGCTCCCGGCGCGCGGGCGAAGCTGACGATCGACGCGGCGGGCACGATCATGCCGATCCACGGCATCATCGCGGAGTGCGAGCAGCTCTACCAGGTGAGCGCCGGAACGGCCGTGGAAGCGGCAACGGTGGGTGCCGGGTATCGCACGGTGTATCGCATCGTGCTCGTGCCGCGCCTCTGGAAGCTCTCGCTGATCCGCGACACGCGCGTGTTCGTCGGCCAGACGCTGCAGGCAATCATCACGCAGGTGCTGCAGGACGCCGGCTTCACCACGGCCGACTTCACGTTCCGGCCGGTGCCGGCGGCCACGACGATCGAGTACTGCTGCCAGTACGAGGAGACCGCGCTCGACTTCATCACGCGCTGGATGGAGCACGAGGGCCTCTACTTCTGGTTCGAGCAGGACGCCACCGCCGAACACCTGGTGATCGGCAGCGACACCACCGGGCATCGCCTGCTGGCGGCCAGCGGGACGTTCAGCGCGACCGCGTACACGCCGCCGGCGAACACCACCTACCTGATGTCGTTGCAGCCGCAGGCCAGCCCGAGCGGCACCTGCGACAAGGTCGTCACGAGGTTCGTGCGGCGCACGAAGGTGATTCCCGAGCGCTTCACGCTGCGCAGCTACGACTACCAGAAGCCCGGCGACGACAACGTGGCCAGCGCCGACCCGCGGGCGGCCGGCGCGACCAACATCATCACCGAGTATGGCCACAGCTACGCGTCGTCGGACTGGATCCCGGCCGAGGGCAGCCCGTCCAACGCACGCACGGCGCGGATCGCCAACCTGCGCTCGCAGGCAGCGCTGTGGCAGTCCGACGTGGTGCACGGCGCGGGCCGCGAGATGCGCTTCTTCGCCGGCGGCAAGTTCACGCTCAGCGGTCCCGGCCTCGACTACCTGATCCGCTCGGTCGAGCACCGCGGCAACCAGGAGGCGAGCCTCGCCGTCAGCGTGCATCTTGCCGATCACCTGCCCGTCGAGGCCTGGCCGCCGGGCTACTGCAACGCGTTCGAGGCGATCAACGCGGCGGTGCAGTATCGCGCGCCGCTGGTCACGCCGTGGCCGCAGATCCACGGCACGATCAGCGCGACGACCATCGGTAGCGGGTCGGACGGCTGGGCCGACCTCGACAGCCAGGGCCGCTACAAGGTGCTGCTGCCGTTCGCCTCGATCGGCACCGAGCGGGCCGGCGGCACGGCGCGCGCGCGCAACTCGGCGTGGATCCGCCAGGTGCAGCCCTACGCCGGCAACAAGTTCGGCATCCACTTCCCGCTGCCCAAAGGTGTCGAGGTCAAGCTCGCGTTCGAGCGCGGCAACCCCGATCGCCCCGTGATCGTCGGCGCCGTCTACAACCCGTCGTTCCAGGACCTGGTCGCCGACACCGCCGACAAGCCCACCGCCCACCAGACCGGCGGCATCCGCACCAGCAGCGGCAGCAAGCTCGAGTTCCAGGATCACAGCGCGCGGCACACGATCCTGATGTCGACCGGCGACAACGACCTGCAGCGCTCGTTCCTCGAGCTCGGCTTCGGTGGCCTGCTGAACAGCGCCAAGCTGGACAGCCACATGACGACCACCAACGCGATGCTGATGAACAACGTGCTCGGCGGCTTCGGCGTGAACATCAACGGCGGCTACCAGGCCACGATGATGTCGGGCCAGTGGCTCGCCCTGCTCAGCGTGCTCGGCTCGCGCCTCGCCTCCAACGCGGCGTGGGGCAACTCGCCCGACAACGACGTCGCGCTCGCGATCACCAAGCAGCTGACCGACCTCGCGATCAGCGTGCTGATCATGACGGGCATGAACAAGTTCTTCCTCTCGAGCCTCGCCCCGGGCCTCGTCACCAACCTGATGAAGATCCCGGCGCACGACGACTTCATCGACGCCGCCGGCGACATCGCCGACGTGATGGCGTCGCTGAACCCGGGCGACGTCGGCGTGCTCGGCCTGACCAACAACAAGCCCGGCCTGCTCGGCGCCCTCAAGGGGTTCGTCAGCGGCTCGGTGCTGCGCACCAAGCAGTCGGCCAACCACGCCGTCTTCGCGGCCGTGCACGGCAACAACTACCAGTTCGGCGAGAACGTGCTGTTCAACGGCAGCAAGAAGGCGTTCCTGCTCGGCAAGGAGAAGGTGGTCGTCGGCGCCGACGAACTGAGCGGCTTTGCGGTGTACGAGAAGCGTCGCGTCGCCACCATCACCGATGACGACGCGTTCACCGATCTGCTCCAGGACGACTTCCGCGTGAACATGGCGAAGGGCCACTTCACGCTGCAGAAGGCCGGTGGAGCGGCGAAGGCGGGCGCGACCAGCAAGCTGCAGTTGCGGTCGGGCAGCGTGCTGATCTCGACGCAGGAGCTGCTGCCGATGGACCTGCTCTCGCCGAAGGGGCCCACGCCGTTGAGCCCCGGCGCCAGTGCGCCGAGCATCGTGCTCTCCACCGCCAGCGGCCCGCTGATCGGCAAGAAGGTGGAAGGCGCGACCGTCACGCTGACGAAGACTGACGGCGCCGCGAAGATCGTCGCCGCGAAGACAATCACGATCGAGCACATGTCCGGCGCGAAGATCGAGATCTCGGGCGCGGCCGGCGACATCAAGATCACCAGCGGGGCGTCGAGCATTGCGGTCACGCAGAAGGGCCTGTCGATCAAGGCGCCGAAGATCGACCTCGAAGCCACGGCCGGGCCGGTGTCGATCAAGGGCAAGGCCGGCATCACGCTCGACGGCTCGCCCGCCAAGCTGAACGGCAAGGGCCTGGTGGTGGAGCTCGCGTGACATGACCGACCCGACACCCACCACCAACGGAGCACGCGACGGCGACGCCGTGGCCCTGCTGGCCCTGTGGAGCCGGCTGGAACTGCTGCGCGCATCGGGCGTGGACACCGCGGCGCTGCGCGAGCGAGTCCGCGACCAGTTGCTGGCGCTGGGCTTCGATCCGCTCTCGCCGGCCGGCACGGCCGTGTCGTCGAGCGAGGCGCGCGCGGCCGCGGCGAAGGAGAAGCTCGAGGCGCTGCAGAAGGGCATGGAGGCGAAGCAGGCCGAGCTCGACGAGGCGATGGCGCAGTACGAGTCGGCGATGGCCGAGAAGCTGCCGCCGTTGCCCGAGGTGGCCGACCCGATGCCGGCGCCTTCGCTGCCCGCGCTCGAGCCGTCGGTGGTCGAGGCGCTGGCGTCATCCGACGCGGCGACGAAGCTCGGCGGATTGCAGGCCGCGATCGGTGCGCAGGCGGCCGCCGCGAGTGCCGCGCTGGCCGCGCTCGGCGCGTCGTTCGGTGTGCTCACCGATCAGCTGCCGGAACTCGACCAGCAGATCAACTCGTCGCTCGGCATCGACGCGCCGAAGCCGCCGGACGTGCCAGACGTGCCCGACGCGCCCGACGTGCCGGACGAGGGCGACGAGCCGAAGCCGCCCACCGCCGACGAGATGACCGACAAGCTGAAGTCGATGATCGACGACATGGACTCGCAGATGAAGTCCGCCGCCGACCAGCTCGACGCCGTCACGAAGACCATCGGCATCGACCCGTCGTCATTCCCGATTCCCGATGTGCCGCCGGTGCCGGGCTTCCCGCCGCTGCCCTCCTTCTGATCGACACTCCGGATGTTCTTCCGCTACGCGCTGCTCAACCTGTTCCGCCGCAAGGGGCGCACGCTGTACGCGGTCGTCGGCATCGCGATCAGCATCTCGGTCGTCGTCGCCGTCGTCTCGGCCACGCGCGGCCTGGAGCAGGGCCTCGTCTCGATGCTCAAGCAGTTCCGCGGCGACCTGATCATCTACGACCACAACGTCATCGCGCTGTCGGACTCGCGGCTCGACGAGGACCTCGGCGACAAGCTGCGCGACATGCCGGGCATCCACCGGCTCAACCCGTACATCATCCAGGTGCTGCGCATGTCGTTCGCGGGGTTCGACAAGGAGACCCTCGGCCGGTTCGCGCCAACGGTCGGCAAGGACCCGCGCGACTTCGACAAGCTCTCGCAGGCCGCGCCGATCCTCGCGTTCCCGCCGGACGCGTTCGTGTTCGAGAACGAGGCGATGCAGCCGGTGAAGGGCACGATCCGGTTCTCGGCGCCGGACGCGCGCGAGATCATCCTCGGCGAGCGCGCGTGGCAGCAGGCCATCGGCCTGATCGAGCGCATGCGGGCGGTCTTCAACCTCGACGACCAGACCTGGAACGGCCTGCGCAAGACGTACTTCGACGAGACGTTCGGCCTGCCGCGCCCGATCCTCAACGGCCAGGAGTTCCGCGTCATCGGCGTGTATCGCACCGGCAGCATGATGGACAACCAGATGGTCGTGCCGATGCTCGCGTACCAGCAGATCGACCCGAGCTACGCCGGCAAGGTCACGGCGTTCCTCGCGCTGATCGATCGCGACTCCGATATCGAGCGCATCTCGCGGCAGATCCGCGACGAGCACCCGACGCTGATGCCGCTCGACCCGCGCGACCTCGTCAACCAGTTCGGCGACGAGTACGCGAAGCTGCAGCTGCTGATCCTTGCGATCGGCGTGATCGCCAGCGTTGGCGGCGCGGTGTCGGTGCTGAACACCATGGCGAGCAACGTGCACGAGCGCATCCGCGAGATCGGCCTGCTGCGCTCGGTCGGCTGGACGCGCAAGCGGATGATCTTCTCGATCCTCACCGAGGGCGCGGCGATCGCCACCATCGGCGGCCTGATCGGTTGCGGCCTCGGCCTGATCGAACTGCGGATTGTCGAGCAGATCATCGGGACCGACCCGAACCCGCAGGGCCTCGAGTTGCACGTGTTCGTGATCGCGATGCTGATCTCGATCGGCCTCGGTCTGTTCGGCTCGCTGCTGCCGGCGTGGCGTGCGTCGCGCTTGTCGCCGGTCGAGGCGCTGCGGGACGCGTAGCGGCGGGACGGTGGTGTATTTTCAGTCGATCTGACTTCCTTGTTCGCGAGCGTGGATTTGCATGGCCGGCCGGAAATACCGATAATAACCTCAGACATCGGTCCAATCTAGCTAATATTGTATCTATCTTGTGTCCGGGGCTATGGTTACGTGCGGTTTTGGGGGCCAAAGGTAGGACATTCCTCAATACAGAGGGAGGCATGTGTTTCGTAACGCGGCCCTTTGGGCCGATCCAGGCGGTACCCTGATGCACCCGAACCAGATTATTCATATCTGCATTATTCAAGAACTGTCGCAGCACCCGGCCGCCAACGTCGGCCGCATCGCCTCCGGGCGAGCCGGGGGTGTAAACCCGATGGGCGCTAACATGAGAGCCGCGAGCGCAAGCGAGCGGGCCCCCGGGGGCCCCGGGTCTACGATCAACCGTCGGAAGTTTCGTGAACGCGCTCGTCAGCGTTCAAACGGTGGGCTTGCGGGCGTGACCCCCAACGGGGTCCGCTCGCTCGCGCTCGCGGGGCTTGTTTTTGCGCCCAACGGGGGTAAAACCCCGGAGTCTGGTTCGGAGGCGAGCGCTCGGCGCCACCAGGTCCGCGCCACCAACACAGTCATGTGCTGGTCCTGGGG
>JBFWQT010000151.1:0-13236 GCA_050249295.1 Planctomycetota bacterium | reverse complement strand
CCCGGGGCTATCGCACGAGCCGCCTGCTTCGCAGGCTCCGGCGTGTGTGTGCCTCACGCCTCACGCAACCCCGGGTTCCCGGCGCTGCGCGCCTCCACCCGCCGGCTATCGCACGAGCCGCCTGCTTTGCAGGCTCCGGCGTGTGTGTGTGCGCATCGCGCCTCACGCCTCACGCAACCCCGGGTTTCCGGCGCTGCGCGCCTCCACCCGGGGCTATCGCACGAGCCGCCTGCTTCGCAGGCTCCGGCGTGTGTGTGCCTCACGCCTCACGCAACCCCGGGTTCCCGGCGCTGCGCGCCTCCACCCGCCGGCTATCGCACGAGCCGCCTGCTTCGCAGGCTCGAACCCGACAATCCGCCCACCACACCAACCCCGACCCGTCGCCCTGCAACCCCGATAAACACAGGGGTCCATAGGCAGTGAAGTCGAGTGAAGCGTCGAGAAGTGACCGTGAACGTATCGTGAAATCGCGACACCACCACGCAACCCGCACGTGATCCCACCGTCAAATCGCCAGCGAGGCCGGCAACGCGCAGGTGAATGCCCCGGACGCAGCGGTTCCACGTGGCACGCCGGGTTGTATAGTGACCAGTGCCCCCCGGAGTGGCCCGCACACAGGTTCCAATCGGATGGCCGACATCGAGAAAAAGGTCGACGAGGGCTGGAAGGCCCAGGCTCGCAAGGAAAAGCAACTGGTCTCGGCCAAGGCCGAGGCCGGCAAGGAAGCGGGCAACGAAGAGTCCGACCGCATCTTCATCTCGTTCCTCTCGTCGATCGTCGCGCAGGCACAGTCGTCGCTCGGCCTCGTCGAGAACCCGATGACCCGGCAGCGCGAGTTCGACCCCGACCAGGCGCGCTACATGATTGACGTGCTGCGCGCGCTCGACCGCAAGACGAAGGCGACGCAGACCGCGCAGGAGCAGACCTTCTTCACCAAGGTGCTGCCCGAACTGCAGATGATCTTCGTGCAACTCGCGCAGGCACACGGCGTCTCGACGGCGGGCATGCCGACGCCCGCGGCCGGTGCACGGCCAGCCGGTGCTGGTGGCGGTGCCGGTGGCGGTGCTGCCGCGCGGCCTGCCGGCGGTGGCGGCCCCGCTGGTGGCGGTGGCGCGAAGCGGCCCGGCGGTGGCCAGGGCCCGGCCTTCGGCGGCGGAGACTGACCGCCCATGACGACGCGCCGCCAACCACTTCTCACACTCGCACTCGCCGTCGTCACGCTGGCCGCCAGCGGCTGCACGTTCGGCCTCAGCTACAAGGGCCAGCCCGACGCCGGTGATCCGGAAGTCGAGTTCGGCAAGATCAGCTGCGGCCAGAGCGCCGTGCAGTTGCAGGCGATCGACGGCGAGCGCACCACGTACCCCGAGCTCGGCCCCGTGTCGGTCAACGATGGCGGCTTCTCGGTGCGCGTCACGCCCGGCCTGCACGCGCTGCTGATCAGCTACCAGCCGTCCAACCCGGACGGCGACCGGCTCGACCAACCCAAACGTCTGATCTATGGCCCACCCCAGGTGATGACGCTGGACGTCCCGTCCGGACGCGAGCTGCGACTGCAGGTGCGCGAGCTCGGCGGCATCCGCTGGGAGGCATTCGTCGCGGAGACGAAGCCCGTCGAATGAGCATCCTCGGCCGAATCCTGCGGTGGCGTGGCGTACGCCGATTCGGCCAGTTGCTGGCGCGCAGCCACGGAATTGCCCACTGGCAGGAGCGCAACTTCCGCCGGTTCGTCGCGCGCGGCTCGCGTGCCGAGCAGGGCCGGACGATCTGCCCGGGCGGCCTCGCGAGCATCACGTCGATTGCCGACTACCAGGCGCGCGTGCCGGTGTGCACGCACGAGGATGTCTTCCCGCTGTGGGATCGCGCGATGCACGGCGAGCCCGACGTGATCTGGCCGGGCTACATCCGCTACTGGGGCATGAGCAGCGGCACGAGCAACTCGGCCGGCAGCAACAAGTACATCCCGCTCTCGGCCGACACGATTCGCACCAACATGCAGGGCGGGTTCGACTCGGTCGCGTCGTACCTGTGGCACTCGCGCGATGCGGGCCTGCTCGAGCCCGGCTCGCGCATGCTGTTCCTCGGCGGCAGCACCTCGCTGACCGAGATCCCGTCGCGCGTGCGGCCCGGCAAGCCGAACTGGCACGGCGACAACACCGGCGTGGCCGCGCAGTTCATTCCGTGGTGGGTGCAGCGCTTCTACTCGCCGGGCCGCGATCTGGCCTGGCTCGACGACTGGGAGGAGAAGGTCACGCGGATCGCCGAGCAGGCGGTGACGCAGGACATCCGCTTCATCAGCGGCGTGCCGAGCTGGATGGCGATCCTGTTTGATCGCGTGCGCGCGCTGTCGGGCGGCAAGCTGATCGGCGAGGTGTGGCCCAACCTGCGCGCGTACGTGCACGGCGGGATGAGCTTCGAGCCGTACCGCGACCTGTTTGCCGCGCAGATCGGCCGCGAGATTGCGTGCATCGATACGTGGTCGGCAACGGAAGGCGGGATCCTGTCGGTGGCTGATCGGCCGCCGATGCCGGGCCGCGCGGGTGGCGATCACGCGATGTTGCCGCTGTTCGACCTCGGCGTGTTCTTCGAGTTTGTGCCGGTGGCGCTGGCCGATCAGCGGCACCCCGAGGCGCACACGCTCGACCGGGTGCAGGCCGATGTCGAGTACGTAGTGGTGATGACGACCAACGCGGGGCTGTTCCGCTATGTGGTCGGCGACACGGTGAAGTTCGTGGAGACGAAGCCGCCGCGGCTGCTGTTCAGCGGCCGGCTCTCGGCGTTCCTCAACTTCTTCGGCGAGCACGTAATTCTCAGCGAGCTCGACAGCGCGATTGCGGCTGCGTCGCGCGAGACCGGCAGCACCGTGAAGGACTACACGGTGGTGCCGCTGTTCCCGACGCCGCAGCGCGCCACGCCGGGCCACCGCTGGTATGTGGAGTTCGGCAATGGCTCGCCCGACCTCGCGCAGTTCTCGAAGGCGCTCGACGCCGACATCCGCGGGGTCTCGCGCAACCTGGACTACGACTCGCACCGCAAGGCGGACCTCGGCCTGATGGCGCCGGATGTGGTGGCCGTGCCGCCGGGTACCTTCTACGAGTGGATGAAACAGCGCGGCAAGCTCGGCGGGCAGAACAAGGTGCCGCGCGCGCTGACCGACCGCGAGCTGATCGATTCGTTCACGGCCGTGGCGACCCGGACGCAGCAGGCGCGGGCCGATGAATAGTCGTCAGGTTGCGGCGCTGGCCACCGCGGCCGACGTATCGCCGGCGTCGCCTTCGCCATCGTCGAACAGCGCGTCGACAAACTGGTCGGCGTTGAACTTCGCCAGGTCATCCTTCTGCTCGCCGAGGCCGACGAACTTGACCGGAATGTCGAACCTGTTGTGGATGTTGAGGACGACGCCGCCCTTGCCGGTCGCGTCGAGCTTGGCCAGCACAAGGCCGGTGACGCCGGCGGTGTCGCGGAACACCTCGGCCTGGCGGATCGCGTTCTGGCCGACGTTGGCGTCGAGCACCAGCAGCACCTCGTGGGGTGCGCCCGGAATGTTGCGATCGATCACGCGCTTGATCTTGCCGAGCTGCTCCATCAGGTTGCGGTCGGTGTGCAGGCGGCCGGCCGTATCGACGATCAGGATGTCCACGTTCTCGGCGACGGCTCGCTCGGCCGCGGTGTACGCCACGGTGTCGGGCTTGTCGCCTTCCTTGCCCATGTGGAACAGGCAGCCGACGCGCTCCTCGGCCCACACGCGCAACTGGCTCTCGGCCGCGGCGCGGTACGTGTCGCCAGCCGCGACCATCACCTTCTTGCCGAGCTGCTGGTAGTGCCAGGCGATCTTGCCGATGCTGGTGGTCTTGCCGGTGCCGTTCACGCCGACGACGAGGATCACGGTCGGCCCGCTCGGCTGCAGGTTGATCTCGTTGCCCTTGCTGGTGAGGAACGCCTTGAACTCGGCCTTGAGGAACGGAATGACCTGCTCGCCTTCGGTGACTTCCTTCTTCTTCCAGGCCTGCGTCAGGCGCTGGATGATCTCCTCGGTGAGCTCGGGGCCGAGGTCGGCCTGCAGGAGGCTGGCCTCCACGTCCTCGATCAGTTCTTCGTCGATGCGCCGGCCGACGAGCGAGCCGAGGCCCTCGGCGATGCGACCGATGGTCTTGCCGAGGCCGCGGACGAGCCGGCGGAAGATGCCTTCCTTCTTCTTCGGCTTGTCCTTGTCCTCGTCGGTCTTCTTCTTGCCGAACAGGGCCATTACTCGCGGTGTGCTGATGGAATGCGGAGCCGGGGCGGCGGCGCGAAGTGTAACAGTCGGTCGCGGGTTGTGGCACGCGAGGTCTGCTGTACCCGGCAGGCAGCCCGCGGGTTTGTGTGGCATCCCGGCCGGGACCGCGCGGGACCGGCCGGGGTCGGTCGGGACCGGCCGGGACCGGCTCGACGAAAAACGTGAATCGCGAAATAACTTTACGCGTCAACTGTTCTGATCTACGAACCGGGTGAGACGCCGGACCGAGCAACAGAGAGGACCCATGGCTGCCCGATCGAACGCTGCCGCTGCGCGACGCCCCGGAGCATCCGAAGCCCGGCTGTTGCACGAGATCCGCCAGACGAAGCCGTTTGTGTCGGCCGGGCAGGCGTCGCTGGTGGCGCTGCTGGTCACGGCGGCGCGGGTCGAGCGCGTGCTCGAACAGCAGCTGGCGGCCGAGAACATCACGCCGGCGCAGTACAACGTGCTGCGCATCCTGCGGGGCGCCGGCGCACCGCTGCCCACCATGGAGATCGCCGAGCGCATGATCGAGGCGTCGCCCGGCATCACGCGCCTCGTCTCCCGCCTGGAACACGACGGCCTGGTGGCGCGCGAGACGTGCCGCGAAGACGGCCGGCGTGTGCTGTGCCGGATCACGCGCGAGGGCCTGCACCTGCTGTCGCGGCTCGACCCGACGATCAACGCGCTGGACGAACGCCTCACCGCGCCGCTCGACGAGCGCCAACATCTCACCCTGCTGGACCTGCTGGACGCGCTTCGCGGCGCAACCGGCTGACCGACCTGTCGATTCCCGTTCGTTCCCTTCCCGTCGCCATAATAGTTGACATGTAAAGCAATGGCGACATCACCAACCGGAGACTGACCATGCCGTCCATCACCATTCCCGCCTCGGACAAGCCGACCACCCTGGCTCCCGCGACCCTCGGCGCTCGCGCCACCCGCCTGACTCGCGCGCTGCTGGCCACCCGCGCCGACCTCACCCCCGTCTTGCTGCGGCTGACGCTCGCCGTCGTCTTCCTGCCGCACGGCCTGCAGAAGCTGTTCGGCTGGTTCGGCGGCCCCGGCTTCGACGGCGTGATGGGCTTCCTGACCGGCGGCATGGGCCTGCCGTGGATCGTCGCGCTGGCCGTGGTGTTGTTCGAGTCGGTCGGCGCGCTGTTCCTCGCGATCGGCCTCCTGAGCCGGCCCGCGGCGCTCGGCCTGATCGCCGTGATGCTCGGCGCGATCGTCACCGTCCACCTGCCCAACGGCTTCTTCATGAACTGGTCGGGCACAGCCGCGGGCGAGGGCTTTGAGTATCACCTGCTGGCGATCGCGCTGCTCGTCGCGGTGGTGATCCATGGCGGCGGCCGTTGGTCGGTCGATCGCGCACTGGCTCGCCGACTCGAGCGCTGAGCCCCGATTGCAGGGCCGGACACACGGACGCCGATGCGCGTCCGCTGTGCCGTTTCGGATGCGGGTAGCGGTACGTTTTGCCGAATGGCGGCAGACGGCCCGTTCAGAGGGGAAAAACAAGGCCGCCCCGAGAGGCGGCCAGGAGAGTAGTGATGATTGATTGGCTCAGACGGTTGTTTTGGCAAGGCCGCGCTATCCCCGTTGGTTGTCACTGACGTTGACCGGGCACGTCGATTCCCTCGACGACTCCAGCATCAACCAAGATGATATTCCCGCACCAGCGGCAGCCGGCGAGAACGCACATCACGCCGGGACCGCCGGGTAGACCGAGTGCGGGAATAATGAACGGCCGCTCGTCCAGTGTGGTCCTCGCGTTACCACACACTTTGCAGTCGCTACCGAAGAATCTTGTCAAATGTTCGTCTATTAACTTTTTCGACTTGTCAGACCATTTCATGGGTCGTCTTTCTGGCCGGTCGTCGGGGAACGTTGGCGCTAGTACCCGGCGGCCGGTCTGTCATTGATGCCGTCTTGAAGGCGACGACGTTGCCTACTGCTGAGATTGATCGCGGAACCGCTTCACGATGACCACACGCATTGCGTCGGCCGGCGACTGAATCGGGCCGATCTTCAACACGGCGAAGAAACGGCGACGGCCGCCTTCCAGTTCGCCGGACCACGCATAGGCCGTGTCGGTGTTGGCATGGTCCACGTCGAACGGTCATGTCGCCTTCCCACACCGTCTGGCCCTGCCATGCTTCAACGACGCGAGCCACCTCGCGGAGGTGGCCCGGCATCCGTGGGTGGACGCTATGGCTTCTCGGAGTGTATCGGTAGGTGCGTCACTCATTGCACGCCTCCGAGATTGCCGGGCTCAAATGACGCATCGTAGACGTAAAGGCCTTTGCCAACTTTGCGATACGGCACGTCTGCCAAGATGTTGCGGATATACGCCTTTTGGCTAGTCTCCTTCGCATCGCCGTAGTCGTACCCTTCATCCTTTAGCGTCTGCCATACGGCAAGTGGCCTCATCGGCTCGCCGTGCCGCTCCATGAGCGCCCTGACAGCATCCGGGAGTCGCTTTGGTAGTTTGCTTGATCGGCTCTCAGTCGCCGTCTTTGATCGGCCACTAACAGTCTTCGTGGTTGTCGTCGCGACCGATCCGCTCCCCGCTATTCTCTCCCACCCGGAGATGTCCGCCTCAAGGAATGGTGGCCGCTCACCAGCCTCCATCAATCGCCGGTTGATGAGACGCATCACACCGATTGCTTCGTCACGGAGTTTTCGGAGCGTGTCGTAAAGCCCTGCCAAGTATTCGTCAGCCATGACATTGACTCTCTCGGGGACATGTGATATAGTCCCCGCCGCAGGATGGAGGCGACGGGTCTCGAACCCGCTCCGCCGGGTGTAAACCCCAGCGTCTCCGCCACAGAGCGCCCCCATCCTGCAAACGGGGCACAAGCGCGTGCCGGGACACGATCCCGAAGGGCAGCAGGCTGGGAATCCTCGCCCCGACCATCCACGCGCAGTGACCAGACTATCGGGAGAGCTTCGGCTCTCCCGATTTCTGTTTCTACCCCGACGAGCCGACCGGCGCAACCCCTATCTCGCGCAAAACGCTAAAAAATACTTCTTGACTCCTTGACATTCTTTGTTCAATGGAATATAATTAGTGCATAAAGGCAATAAGAAAGGATAAGCCAGTGGCTAACATTCTCACTCGTGAGCGGCAGGAATCAGTGGTGCGCTGACTGCTTGACGGCAATGGCATGCGTGCCACGACGCGTATCACCAACGTCCATCGCGGCGCGATTGCTCGCCTGATGACGCAACTCGGCGGCGCCTGCGCGAAACTGGCCGATGAGAAGGTGCGCGGCCTGTCTAGCCAGCGGATCGAATGTGACGAAATCTGGTCCTACGTCGGCAAGAAGCAGCGTCACAGGACGTCCGACGACAACCCGGCAGAAGCTGGCGACTTCTGGACGTGGGTTGCGCTGGATGCCGACAACAAATTGGTTGCGTCCTACCGTGTCGGCAAGCGCACGGGCGACGATGCGCGCGCCTTCATGGCCGATCTTGCCAGCCGCGTCAGCAGCCGGATTCAGATTTCGACCGATGGCCTGTCGTCTTACGTGGATGCCGTGGAGCACGGCTTCGGTGGCGACGTGGACTACGCCATGATCGTAAAGGAGTATGAAGCCGAGCCCGTTGGTGCTGGTAGGTACTCGCCCCCGAAGGTTGTGGCGACGGAAAAGACGATCATCAGCGGCAAGCCTGACACCAGTAAGATCAGCACCAGCTACGTCGAGCGGCAGAACCTCACGATGCGGATGTGTATGCGCCGCTTCACGCGCCTGACAAACGCGTTCAGCAAGAAGGTCGAAATGCTGCGCGCAGCCGTGGCGATGCACTTCGCCAACTACAATTTCTGCCGCCTGCACCAGACGTTGCGCTGCACCCCGGCAATGGCGTCGGGCGTGGATGACCGGAAGTGGTCGATTGGCGACCTGCTGGACTATTCCGGTGTCGTGAGCGGTTGATTGCGAAACGGGTCCGGGGTGCCGAAGCACCCCGGACGCAGGCCAGCCAGTCCGATCCAGGCAAAGCCCGGCCAAGCCATGACTAGACTCGCCTGCAAAGCCTGATTCTAGCGGCCCGTCCAAAAACGTACCACTACCCGGATGCGTAGTGGCTGGAGTTATCCGCCGCGCCGATCTACACCGTGCGTTCCACATCACTCTCCCCGGCCGCATGGAATCCGCATGGCGCTCAATGTGACGCTGCACGCCGGCGCACCCGGCAAGTCTGACCTGCTCGTTTGTTACGCCGTTCCCGCCAGCGGTGGTGGCGGCGGCAAGTCGAAGGCGAAGGCGCCGGCGAAGGCGAAGCCCGGCCACGTGCTCGGCAAGGGCGTTCCCGCCCACGTGCAGGCCGCCGTGAACGTCGCGAACTTCGAGGGCAATGCCGGGCAGACGCTCGACGTGGTCGGTCGGCCGGGCGAGCCGGCGGGGTGCGTGCTGGTCGTCGGCCTCGGCGCGGTCGCCGACCTCGGCGTGACCGGCCTGCTCGAAGCGGGCGGCACAGCCAGTCGCTCGGCGCGTCGCCTGAAGGTCAGCACGTTTGATGTCGCGGTGCCCGACGAGGTGCTCAAGCAGACGGTGGCCGGGCAGCCCGCGCTGGCGCACCTGCTCGAGGGCATGCTGCTGGGCAACTACCGGCACGACATGTTCACGAAGCCGAAGGGCATTGATCCGGCCGCGGCCCGCGTGTGGCTCGCCGGCGCCGTGACGGCCGCGCACAAGGATGCGCTGGCCCGCGCTCAGCATGCCGACGCCGGTGTCGAGCTCGCGCGCACGCTGGTCACCACGCCGGCCAACGACTGCACGCCCACGCACCTGGCGAACACGGCGCGCGGCTTCGCGAAGGCTGGCAAGGGTGCGGCCGCGCTGAAGGTCACGATCATCGAGAAGGCCGCGCTGCAGAAGGGCGGCTACGGCGGCATCCTCGGCGTGAACCTCGGCTCCGACCTGCCGCCGTACCTGTGCATCATGCACTACGACTGCGGCAAGAAGGGCGCGCCCACCGTCTGCTTCGTCGGCAAGGGCATCACGTTCGACACCGGCGGGTACAGCATCAAGACGATGCCGGGCATGGCCGCGATGAAGCAGGACATGGCGGGTGGCGGCGCGGTGCTCGGCCTGATGCACGCGGTGCGTCACCGCCAGCCGGCGATCAACGTGGTCGGCGTCGTGCCCACCACCGAGAACATGATCAACGGCAAGGCGTACCGCCCGTCCGACGTGCTGCACATGTACGACGGCACGACGGTGGAGGTGGGCAACACCGACGCCGAGGGCCGGCTGATCCTGGCGGACGCGCTGGCGCACGCGACGAAGCACATCAAGCCGGACGTGATGTTCGACTACGCGACGCTGACCGGCGCATGCATGGTGGCGCTGGGCGGTCACGCGGCCGGCCTGATGAGCGACGACGACAAGCTGGCCGACGAGATCTACCAGGTGGCGACCGACTGCGGCGAGCGCGTCTGGCGCCTGCCGGTGTGGGACCAGTACAAGGCGCAGCTCGAGTCGAAGATCGCCGACCTCTACAACATCGGCGGGCCGGGCGGCGGCGCGTGCACGGCCGGCGCGTTCCTCAAGCACTTCGTGGACACCGAGGCGATCCGCTACGCACACATCGACATCGCGGGCACCGCGTGGTCCGACAAGGGCAACGGCTGGACGCCGCCGGGCGCGACCGGTTTTGGCGTGCGTCTGGGGCTGGCAATCATCGATCATTTCGAGAACGCGAAGCCCGCCGCCGCGAAGAAGAAGAAGAGCAAGTAGCAGGCAAGGAGGTCCGCATGCGACAGCGAAGCGCAGCCAGCCCCATGCGCAGGCGCAGCCGGAGCGAGAGATCGCCCGGTGATGAGCGCCTCTGCCGGCGACCCTCGCTCCGGCGTCGCCTGCGCGTCGGGCTGGCGGCGCTGCTACTGGTGGCGCTGCACAGTGCCGCGTTCGCGCAGGCGCCGCAGCCCACGCCGGCGCCGGCCCCCGGTCCGCCCACGCCGGGTCAGCCCGGCTCGCCCGTTACCGACCCGTTCGAGCCGTTGCCCGCTGACTCCGACGCCGGCACCGCCAGCACGGGCGGCTCCGGCAACGGCGGCTCGCGCGTGCCGACCGACCGCGTCTACGTCGACGACGGAAGCGTGCTCGAAGGCACCATCACCGGCTATTCCGACGGCAAGTTCCAGGTGTCGTCGGCGGCCCTCGGCGAGGTGCACGTGCATCCGGATCGCGTGGTGCGCTTCTCGCTGGCGCGCGAACGCCTGTTCTACATGCAGGAACTGCTCGGCACCGAGTCGCGCGCGGTCGTCCTGTCGGTCGGCGGTAACGGCCACATGACAGTGCGCGAGGCCAACAGCGAGATCGCCGAGCCGCTGGATACCGAACACCTGTTCCGCCTCAGCGCGGTGCCGATCGCGGCGAGCGAATGGGTCGGCACGCTGACCGGCCTGCTCTCGGCCGACATCGGCACGACCGACACGCTGACGATCGGCGTCAACACGTCGCTGATCCGCGAGTCGCGCTTCGAGTATCTCGAGTTGAAGTTCGAGTTCAGCTTCAACCAGGTGGAGAACGCGGTCAACACGCGGCTGATGCAGGGCAACATCCTCTACCGCTTCTTCCTCTCCGACGAGTTCGGCGCGTTCGCCTACGACTGGGCGCGCGACGACGACCAGGTAGGCCTGCGCTTCGGCAACCACCTGCTGCTCGGCTTCACCTGGCGGCCGATCATCGACAACCGCACCAGCCTGCTGTTCGACTTCGGCGGCGGCTACTCGTTCGAGGTCCGGCCGACCGACGAGGTGCAGTACGCGACCGTGATGGTCGGGGCGATCCTGCGGCACCAGGTAACCGAGAACTGGTCGGAGCATCTCGAACTGCGCTACTCGTGGAACATCGAGGACTGGAGCCGGTACATCCTGCAGCTCAACGGCCAGCTGCTGTTCGCGCTCGAGGAGATGTTCTCGCTCGGCTTCCGCACCGAGCTGTACTGGCAGGGTCGCGCCCCGGCAGGCGTGGATCGCCTGTCGTTGCGGCTGTTCGGCCTGGTGAAGGTGGAGATCCGTTGACCGGCCGTTGCACCTACGCCGGCCACGTGCCACTCGCAGACCGCAGGCCCGCACACTACGATACCCGCGCCGACCATCCCGCTCCGCACCGACAGGATCCGAGCGATGCCCACCGCACTTGAACAGGCATTCGTCGCTACCGCGGTGAAGCTCGAACTGCTCGCGCAGGACGATGGCACGCACGCGCTGGCGGTCGCCGATGCGATCCGCGGCAAGAAGGTCTACGCCGACGTGCGCACCGTGCTGATCGGCCGCGAGATGCTGACCAGCGACAATGCCGACAAGGTGCTGGCCGCGATGGGCGAGGTGGCCGTGTTCTGCCCGGTGTGCCGCAACAACTTCTCGGCGCCGGCCTGGAAGCCCGACATCAACTGCCCCAACGACAACGTGCCGGTGAAGCCGACGCTCGCGCCGCACGCCGACGGGCAGAGCAAGGCGCTGGTCAAGACCGACTCGCGGCCGGTGACCATCGCTGCGAAACAGACCGACCCGCTGATCGGCATGACCTTCGGCGCGTTCTGCCTGACTGGCGTGATGACCGTCGGCGCGACGCACACCACCTACGCAGCCGAGCTGAAGTCCACCGGGCAGCCGTTCACGGTGAAGGTGCTGACCTCCGACAACCCGACTGCGCGCCGCCGCTTCATCCGCGAGGCGAAGTACTCGTCGCTGATCGAGCATCCCAACGTGGTGCAGACGATCACGGCGGGCGAGGCCGGCAAGCACGTGCTGATCGTCACCGAGTTCATCGACGGGCAGTCGCTCGATCAGCTGATCGCGGCGCAGCCGGCGAAGAAGCTCGGCATCAAGCAGGGCCTGCGGCTGATCCTGCCGGTGCTGATGGGCCTGGAGGCGGCGCACCGCATCGGCGTGGTGCATCGCAACATCAAGCCAACCAACGTCGTGGCCGGGCCGGGCGGCGTGAAGATCATCAACTTCTCGTCGGCGCGCCTGCTCGACGAGGCGCAGGCGAGTGGCGTGCTGACGGCCGAGGGCTCGTCGGTGGGCACGCCGCACTACGTGGCGCC
Source organism: Planctomycetota bacterium (assembly GCA_050249295.1). GTDB lineage: Bacteria > Planctomycetota > UBA8742 > SKZP01 > SKZP01 > JBFWQT01. The sequence continues at coordinate 923 of JBFWQT010000151.1, read as the reverse complement.
GGAGCAGATCCACACGTCGAAGGTGGACTTCCGCGCCGACGTGTACGCGGTGGGCGCGACGCTGTTCCATGTGATCGCCGGGCGCCCGCCATTCATCGGCAACGTCAGCCAGGTGGTCGCGCAGAAGGTCAGCCAGGCTGCGCCGGCCCTGTCGTCGGTGCTGCCGGAGGCGTCGCCCGAACTCGACGCGGCGATGGCAAAGATGCTGGCGCGCGACGTGAAAGACCGCTTCCAGACGGCACCCGATGCGGCGCGCGCGCTGCTGCCGCTGGCGAAGTAGGCGCTGCGCGAGCGACGGAAACATGCACAGGCCCCGCGCACTGCCTGATGCACGGGGCCTGCGGCTTCTGTCTCTCGCTCACTCACACCAACCATCCTTCAGTTCATGTCGCCACGGGCGGGCGGCGCGGGGGGCGCCAGGGCGACGATCGCCGCGGGCAGGTACTCCAGTTCGACGGTCCAGGCGGCGCCATCACCGTTGTTCGCGATCGTGATGCTGCCGTCCGGGTTGAACCACCAGACCAGCGGCGACACGGCGGAGGGCGGGCCAGCAAGGGCGATCCAGTCGCCGACGCCGTCGGTGTGCACCGCGTAGTACCCGGTCACACCGTTGGTCTCGCCGTCCGCCGCGAACACCATCCACTCGCCGTCACCGACCACGGCCATCGCGTACACATCGCCCTCGGCCGCCAGCGTGGGATTCAGCTGCACCAGGTGGGTCCCGTCGACGTTGACCACGAACGCCGAGACGTCGTTGTCCACGTTGTGGTCGCCGAGGAACGCGATCCGCTTGCTGTCGGGCAGCCACTGCAGCATCATCACATCGCCGCCGGCCCCCATGTTCGGGGTCAGGCGGAAGGGCATCGCGCCCGCCACCAGCGCATTGACGTACAGGTCGAAGCGGCCGGTCTCGTCCAGGTCGG
>JBFWQT010000150.1:0-13245 GCA_050249295.1 Planctomycetota bacterium | reverse complement strand
CCTTCGTGCCTTTGTGGCATGCAATGCACCCTCGATACGGTGCGCTGGGTGACACCTGCGGACCTCCACGACGCTTCACGAGCTTTCACGACGGCAAGCCAATCCTGACATCGGTCCATTTTAGCTGATTCAGGGCTAAAGAATACCGCCCCAACGACTTGCGTCGGAAAAACGGGCCCGACATAGGACAATCCTCATTACAGAGGGGGTGTGTTGTGTTGCTCACCCGCCGCCGACCGAGTCCTGGACCCAAACAACCCAAGATGACAACCGAAGCCCAGATTGCCGCCAACCGCCGCAATGCGCAGCGCTCCACCGGCCCGAAGACCGCCAGCGGCAAGCAGCGCAGCCGGACGAATGCCTGGAAGCACGGCCTCTCCGCCAACCTGATCTGCATGGATCACGAGGATCGCGAGGAGTTCGAGGAGTACCGCTACCACATGCGCGTCTCGATGCAGCTCGCCACCGACATCGAGGAAGAGGTCGCCGAGCGCATCATCGTCGCGAGCTGGAAGCGCCGTCGCCTGGAGGCGATGGAGAAGCACGTGATGCATTTCTTCACGACAGACGACTTTCGCCTCGAAGAATTCAACGTCCTGCTGCGCTACCGCGGGTCGATCGAGCGCGAGTATCACAAGTGCGTGGCCGACCTCGATCGGCTGCAGAAGAACCGCGACCGCCGCCTGCATCTGCAGGCCGAGGGTCACGCCGCGGATGTGATGACGACGAACTATCTCTTGAACAAGCCGATGGACCTGAAGCGCATCGCCGCGATGACGATGGCCGAGTACATCCGTGCGAACCACGAGCGGATGACGCGACGGCACACGCCGCCGACCGCGGTGCCGGAGATCGAGGACGACGAAACGAAGCCAATCCAGCCGGAGAAGCCCGAAGACACGGACGTCGCCGACGACGAGATGGAGGCGACCGGCACGGCCCGCAAGCCGGAAACGGTGGTTGCATGACCGACCGACCAGCGATCGCGTCGCGACACGTGGCGACGGAACGGGCCCGAAAAGGGGTCTGCCGCAGACGGTCCGGCCGTTGTTGCGAGCCACGGTTCCTCCGAAGCGGCCCCGCAACGGCCGGGGTCCGTGGTCTGTCAGCAAACCGCTGTTGCCAACCGCGCTCCGATCGGCCACAGTGTGCGTCTGCGAACCCTCCAGCCCCTGCATCACATGGCCGAAATCGCATTCGACATCCGCTACCACCAGCAGATCCCGGACATCGTCCTGGTGCTGGCTTCCGGCGTCCTCGACGGCGGAACCATCGTCGCCTTCGACAACCAGATGGACGAGCTGCGCGGCAAGGGCGCCACACGCCTGCTGCTCGACATGGAGAAGGTCACGCGCATCAACTCCACCGGCATCAGCACGCTGGTGCGACAGGCCGACGCCTTCACCGAGGCCGAGGGCGAGATGGTGCTGATCAAGGTCACGCCGGCCGTGATGACCGTGCTGCGCATGCTCGGGGTGGACGACTTCTTCCATGCCTTCTCCGATCCGCGCCACGCGCTGAAGCACGTGATGCAGAAGAAGCCGCAGAAGGTCGGCTCGGCCGACAATCACGCCGCCCCGGTCTGAACTGCGGCTGCGTTACGACGACGGACCTTGCGGGACCGGTGACCATGCGTGGTGGCCGGTCCCGCCTCTGTGATGGACAACGGCAGTCGGCGGTTCGAGAATCGCTGCATCGCCACCAACGCCCGCGCCGGGCATCGGCAACCAGGACCCACCGCATGCAACGCTATCGCCTCATCGAGGTGTCTCTCTCCGCCGGGCCGCGGCCGTCGGCCAGCATCGGGTTCGGCACCTGGCTCGCGCTGCTGGTGGTGGTGGCGCTGGTCGCGGCCGGCGTGGCAGTCGCGGTGCTGATGGTCATGGCGGTTCAGTCGGCTCCCTCCGTCCCGCCGCCGTTCGCGGTCGAGCCACCCGCGATCCGCGATACCGGCAGCGACCTGCTGTTGCCGGAGGTGCCGGCTGGCGAGGCGATCACGGTGCGCGATGCGCGTGCCTGCGCCGACGGCAGCGATGTGATCATCGATGGCCGGATCCGCGATGTGCCCGACCGTGTGCTCGCCTTCACACTGATCGACCTGTCGCTCGAGTACTGCGAGGATGGCTGCCGCACGCCGTGGGACTACTGCGGCACGTCGGGCGATGAGGTGCGCGAGAATCTGATCGGCGTGCGCTTCGAGAACGCCGACGGCTCGGCGCGCCTGGCTGCACCCGGCCGGCTGCTCGACTGGCGCAACCTCGACCACGTCAAGGTCGTCGGCACGATCAAGGTCCAGCCGGACGGCAGCCGCGTCGTGATCGCACGCCGCTACTGGCTGGTGGAACGCCCCGACCTGCGCGGCTTGCCGATCCAATGGCCGCCGTACGTGGCTCGCGACTGACGCCGGATCGACGACTCGCTCGCTACTGCATCAGGCTCGCGATGTCCGGCATCAACGGCCGGGCCGACAGGCCCTTGAGAGCAAAATTGCTGCCCTCGCCCACGCGCGTGACGAACAGGTCCTTGTGGTGGCGCATCAGGCCGAACTCATCGAGACACGCGACGCCGCCACAGACTTCCATCGCCAGCATCACCAGCTCGCTCGCCCGGCGCGAGCATTCAATCTTCACCTTGGCGGCCGACTCGCGCGCCATCGTGCCGGCGTCGTATTCGCGCACCAGCTGCATCAGCCACGTCACGCCCTGGTGCAGCGCGATGTCCATATCGAGCACCACATCCTGCACGCGCTGGAACCGGCCGATCGGCTTGTCATCGAACTGGATGCGCTCCTGCGCATACTGGCGCGTGCGGTCGAGCGCGAAGGCCAGCGAGCCGAGCGCGAGCGACGCGATGAACAGGCGACCGCCGTTGAGCGTGTTCGCCATCACCTTGAAGCCCTCGTTGACCTCGCCGAGGATCGCGCTGTCTGGCACCGGCGTATTGTCGAACGAGATCGAGCCGGTGCTGCTCTGCAGCCACACGTCCTTGCCGGCCATCTCCTGGTAGTGCACGGTCGGGTCGTTCATCGGCACGATGAAGCACGTGCTGCGATGGCCCGGCCGGCCGTTGGCATCGGTCATGGCGTGGACGATCACGTGGCTGGCCCAGCGCGCGTTGGTGCTCCAGCACTTCTCGCCGCGGATCTTCCAGCCGCCGTTGCCCGCGTCCTTCACGGCCGTCACTTCGGGGTTGGTCGCGTCGCTGCCGCGGCCGGGCTCCGAGAGGCCGAAGACGAACATGCGCGTGCCCGCTGCAAGGTCCGGCAGGTGCGCGGCCTTCTGCTCGTCGTTGCCATTGAGCTGCAGCGGCTTGGTGCCGAGGCTGCTCGCGGCACCCGGCGTGATCGCCGCGCTCTGCGAGTGGTAGCCGATCGCGAGGCCCATCAGCAGCAGCTCGGTCTGGCCGCCGCCCTGGCCGCCGTACTTCTCGTCGACGGTCAGGCCGAACAGGCCGAGGTCGGCCATCGCCTTGATGCAGCTGTCGGGCAGCAGGATATGCTCGCGCTCCCAGGCCAGCGCCTTCGCGCCGACTTCGGCGTCGGAGAAGTCGCGGACCGCCTCGTAGAAGGCGAAGCGATCGTCGTCGAGCATCGGCTGCAGGTAGGTGTCAATACGTCGCGCCATCAACTCGCTCCAGCGGCCGTCCTCCGCCCGTCGTCACGTCTTCCGATAGCATCCCGGCGACCCCGCGTCACGTCACTCGTGCGGCTCCGGATCGACCAGGATCTCCTCGCACATGCGCTGCATGTAGTTGACCTGCAGCACGAGGAACAGCTCGCGATCCTCGTCGGCCAGCCCGGCATGATCCAGCAACGAGCGGATGTTCTGCAGCCGCTGTTTGATCTTCCACTCGTTGAGGTCGAGTTCGGTCGCCAGGTCGGGATGCATCGACTTGAGCTGGCGCACACGGTTGAAGATGCCATTGATGATGCCGGTGCCCAGACCGACGCCTCCCGGCTTCTTGCTGCCGCGGCCACGATCGTCCGGCGTGATGCGACGGGTGATGTCGCGGAAGCGTTCGCGCGCCTCGCGCACCTGCTTGCCGCGCCCGCTCGACGACCGGCGGCTGCTGTCGTCATCATCGTCGTCGTCATAGTCCGACGGCAGCAGTTCGGGCACGAGCAGGTCGTTCTCGAACGCGCGGGTATCAACCGAGTGCAGTCGACTGGAGGTGTACCGGCCCGGCTTCTTCTTGCCGCCCGTGCTGCTGTTGCCGGCGGATTCTTTCGTGGCGGTGGCCGCGGCGGCTCGCTTGCTGGCGGCCTTGCCGGATGCGGCTCCGGTCTTCTTCTTTCCGTTGCCGGTCTTGCTGCTTGCGGATTTGCGGGCCACTCGCGTCTCCGTGCGGGTTCATCGCACTCGCTGGAAGTGAATCGAGTCTGGCACGAGCATGGTGGCGTTGCAAGCGAGACCGCTACCGCAGCCACGTCCGGGCAGTTGTACTCCGAGGACCGGCCCGGGAACTCGCTGACAAGGACCATCCGGGCCACGCAGACTGCTGCTCATTCAATCGCCACCACCACCGCCAACCGCCAATGCGAACCGACTACCCGGCACCGCGCCAAGCGCGACCGGCCATTCACCCATCGCTGGCAGCGGCGCGACGCCCGGCGCATCCGCCTTGCCGCGCACGCGTTCGAGCAAGCTGGCGGCCTGGTTCGCCGCGGTCCGACTGTGCACGATGGTTTCCTCCAGCAGGCAGGCTGCCAGGCGGTTATAGCCGAGCGCCGTGGCCAGCTTCGCCGCCTCCCACAGGCCCGAGCTGTACTGCGGGAACAGGTCCACCGACCGCAACAGCGCGTCGAGCGCCTCGCGTCGCTTGCCGGTCTGCGCCAGCGCGAGGCCGTAGTAGAAGAAGCCGGGCTCGAACCGCGGTTCATCACGGACCAGCTTCTCCAGGGTGGGCAGCGCCTCGGATGGCTTGCGGTCGGCGACGAGCTCACTGGCCCGCTCGAAGCCCTCGTAGTCGGCTACCGGCTTGATCGTGCCCAGCAGTTCCTCGTAGCCGTGCTGCACCCTGGCGAGTTGTGCCGACAACGGGCCGCCGGGGCCGAATGTGGCCTTCCAGCACCGCTCGACATTGACCGCCTCGCTGGCCGTCGGATCGTGCGCAGCCAGCAGACGCTGCAGGATCGCGCGGCCGTCGGGGCCGGACTTCTGCTGGAGGTACCAGGCGAGCGCCCACGAGAGCGGATACGTTGCGCCGGTCTCGCGCAGCCAGGCGGCCTTCGTCATCTGCATCAGTTCCGGCATCGGCACCATCCGGTAGCGACCATCGGCGGCGATGAAGCGGCGCACCTGGCGCGCCCAGCCGGTGTGCAGACGCGGCACGAACCGGCCGTCCACCACGTCACTTTCCTCGACCAGCTCGGCCATGCCCTCGTTGAGCCAATGCGCCGGCCACGCAATCTGCTGCCGCAACACCTGATGGAACCCCTCGTGGCGCAACGTCGCGAAGAAGGCGTCGTGCGCAATCAGGTAGCCGATCATCTCGCAACGCGACGGATCGTTGCTGTGGCGATAGACGAAGTTGTTCAGCGGCTGCCGCTCGTTCCAGCTGTCGTGGCGGAAGCGCAGGAAGTCGCGCATCGTGGCGAAGATGCGCACGCGATGACGACGCGGCGGCGTGTCCGGCACCTTGATCGCCGGCGCCAGAATGGCCTGCCAGGCTGGATAGAACGATTCGAGCTGGCGCAGGATCAGCAGCGCGTACGACTCCGGCAGATCGGTGGTCAGTTCGTAACGGGCCGACTCGCGACGCACGAACGTCGAGCCGGGGCCGGGTTCCCACCAGCGGTCGGAGCGAGCCGGGTCGGGCCGTGCCGGCACCTCGCGGTCGACGGTGACGATCAGCCGGGCGAGGCGCGCGCGCGCCGTCGCGGACACGTTGATCAACTCGGCCGGCATGAGGTCTTCGCGCTTGCCAGACAGCACGTCGCGCAGCAGCGTCAGCGTGGCTTCTTTCGATTCGCCCTTGCGCGTGCGCGGATCGGCGAGCGGCTCGAGTTCGGCCATGTGCGCGTCGACAGCGGCGCCGGCCCAGGCTTCGGTCATGTCGTCGATGTCGAGCTTCACGCGCGGGTCGGGGTGCATCCCGCTCTCGATCAGTCCGGCGAAACTGGCCGCGAGGCGCAGCGCGTCGTGGTAGCCGGCCATCGACTCGGCGCGCCGCGCGACGCTGGCGTCGGTGTCGGGCTCGTCCGGCGGGGTGGCATCCTGGAACGCGTCGAAGCGCTGGATCAGCTGGCGCAGCTGTCGGGTGAGTTCGTCGAGCCGGCGGCGCGCGTCGAGGGCCTGGTTGTCGGTCGGCGGCCCGGGCAGAGGGGTGTTGCCGGCGTCTGGCCCGCCGAGGCCGAGGTCCATGTTGCGGCCGCCGCCGGTGCCGGTGCCGGTGCCGGGGTTGTGGTTGGCAGTGGCTGTGGAGGTATTGCGGTTGCTGTTGCGGTTGCCGGTGGCGAGCATCACCACCGCGCCGAGCAGTGCAATGCAGACGACAATCAGCATCAGCACCAGCAGGCCGCGCGACGACCCGCCGACCGGTGCCTCGACCATGGCCGGATCGCTGTTACGCCGGGCCGCTTTCGGCACGACGACGAGCGCGCCGCTCGGCGTGTTGCCACCCCGCGGACGCGGCGGCCGCAGCCCACGATTGGTGGACTCGGGCGAGCGGCGTGGCTGGCGGGGTGCCGACATGGCGGGGTGATGGGCGAACGGCAGCGACGCAGGATTGTAGCAGAGCGCGACGCGCTCACGCCGTGGCGACCCGAACGCGGCGCCAACATGTTCGCAACTCGTGAGCCCGGTTCGCATTCGGTGACGACTGCCGCCGGTGCTACGTTATCTTCGCGAGAGCAGCACACCCGCAGGAGCGGCATGCAGGTTCCCCGTGTCAGCTACACGCGCGTCGAGGCGCGAGACAACCCGGACTACCAGGTGCTCGGCAAGTCGCCCGACTGCGGCGCGATGGTCACCGATGCCGCGCTGGACGGATTTTTCCGCAGCCTGCTCGGGCAGCCGGACTCGCTGACCGGCTTCACGCGCGGATGCTTCTTCGCGCCGCTGAGCCAGCCGCTCCCCGACACGGTGCGGCCGGTGTGGGTGGCCGGCGTCGCGCGCCCGTCCGACCGGCCGGACCGCCACGGACGGCACGGCATCCTCAACTACAGCGCGATGGTCTTCAGCGACGAGCAGGCCGCGAAGATGCACCACAATCCGTGGCAGCTGTTCGAGGACCCGGCGACGACCGACGAGATGCTGCCGTTCGTCGACACGCTCGATCACACATTCACGGCGGCCGAGTTGCCCGCCGCCTGGTTCAGCAATGCGGCCAGCGGGACCGCGGCAACGGGTGCCGGCGGCGATGCCGATGTCGCGCGGATCATCGGTGACCCGATCCGCGAGCAGATCATCGCGGCACTGGTGGATGGCCACTGCATCCTGATCACGCCGGCGACCGCGACCGACAAGCCGGACGCGGCGCTCGAAGCGGTGCTGCGCAGCCTCCATTGCGAACTGCCGCCGCACATCCGGCGCGACGTGGCGATGCTCACGCATTCGTTCCGGCCGACGACGAGCGCGACGCGCTTCCAGTTGATCGGTGCCGCCGGCGACGCGCCGACAGGCGATCGCAAGTGGCGGCATCTGGCCACCGCGTGGCAGCCGGTGGCCGAAGGGCTCGAGCCGATCGCGGTGGATGTGCGACTGCGCCACGCCGAGGTCTCGGCGTCGGGCCGCGTGGCCACCCATGTGCCGCCGTCGCGAGCCGCGTACGCGACCCACGACCAGACCCGCGCCTTCGCTCGCTGGTCGCGCAGCGGCTCGAACTGGCTGCTCGCGCACCCGGTTGTCGGCGGCGCGTCGGGCCTGATTCTGGTCGCTGCGCTGGTGTTCCTGGTGTTCGGCCCGCGCGGCTGGTCGGGCAACGATGGCGGCAACTCGCCATCGGCGCACCCGTCCAACCATCCGGCCGACGCCGGCAACCTCCCGCCGGTGCGCAATCAGCCGCCGGACGCCACGGGCAACGGCAACACCAACCGGCACCCCAGCGACATGCGGCCGGAAGCCTGGACGCCCGAGGCACTCGACGAGCGCTGGCGCGCGACCGGCGCCTGGCGCGGCATGATCGGCGACCCCGGCGTGCGCCGCCGCTACGACGACTTCGTCCAGTTCTTCCGACCCGGCCTGCGCTCACTATGGGGCGAGACCGCCCCGGCCTCGTGGCCGCCCGATCTGTTGCGGCTCGCGTCGCAGGTGGCGTGGGTGCAGTGGGAGATCGACGGCCACAACGAGCGCGAGCTGTTTGCCGAGTACCAGTTCCTGCTCTCGGCCGAGGCGCTCCGCGAGTTCGGGCCGATCCGTGTGCAGCTGACGGTGCTCTCGCCCGAGACCGGCGCGCCGATGGGCTCGGTGCTGGAGTTCCGTTTTGACAAGCCGGTAGGGCGCGACGGTGAGGACTCGGCGATGGCCGAGCGCGTGCTGCCGCAGGTTCCGGCGCTGCCGGGGATGGTGATCCAGGTCTCGGGTCGGTTGCGTGCGGGCACGGCGCACGAGCAGGAGATCGGCGAGCGGATTCCGATCCGTAGTGCCGGCGACCTGCTGGAGCGCAACGCGCGCGAGGGCTACACGCTGTTCCAGTCCGGCAACCAGTCGGTGGTGCGGGTCGAGCTGATCGGCCAGAAGCTGGTGACCCGCCAGCCCGACAATGCCGGCTTCCCGACGGCGTTCGTGCCGATCGGCCCGGTGCGCCAGCGCTGAAGCGCACGACTGGCAGGCTGCGTGTTGTGCCCGGCACATGACGTTCGCGGCTTGCCCCCGCACGTGACGCGAGACACCCTCCGGAGACTGACGTCCCGGCTCGCCCGGCCCGAAAAAGTGTGATCCTTTCGCCCGACGGATGGCTAAACTCGACAGAAGATACGCGACTTCCGCGCTCCCCACAGACTCCGTCAGAAGCCCTGTCGAATGCGCAGTTTCCGCCCCTCTGCCTTCCTCGTGGCAGCCCTCGGCCTGCTCGGCATTCTCGGATCCGTCGGCTGCGCGCAAGGCACCGGCCTGCACGTGCAAGCCGACACGCCGTTGCGCCAGTTCCGCATCGGCGTGCTCACCCACCCCGAGAAGGCCGAGATGGCGAAGTTCGACGAGAACGTCGTGTTCGCCGACTACATGCAGCGCCTCGGGCCGAACGCGCCGTTCGAGGTGGAAGTGGTCACCGACCCGGCCGCGAGCGGCGCCGACGCGTTCATCAGCCTCAACCTCGACATCAACTACGTCACGCAGGTGAGCCGCGCGGCCGACCTGCCGAAGATCCTCACGCTCTACCTGTACGCCGTGCTGGGGTTCCCGACGTACAAGTCGTCGGCCGACTTCCACCTCTCGGCGATGCTCTACGATCGCGACATGCAGCCGATCAACGCGTGGTTCGTGAACGAGCCGGTCACGTTCATGTGGGACAACCAGTACTGGGCGCCCGATCCGCTCAAGCCGCAGATCTGGTGGAAGGCCTACAACCGCCTGCTCAACATGATGGACCGCGACATCCGCCTGCTGCAGGCCGGGCGCACCACACTGGGGCAGTTCCCCGGCAGCGGCAGCGCTGGCACCGGTGGCGACGGCAACTGACCACCGCACTGCTCGCGACCATCCACCACACATTCCGGCTCCGGCATCCGGTGACCCAGCCCGACTCCTGACATGACCCTGCACGACACGACCACGATCACCCCGGTCATTCCGGGCAGCCAGCGCCAGCGACGGGCGTTGCGCCGCGCGATCTACAACCTCGCGATCTGCGCGATCCTCTGCGGCTCGCTGGTCACGGCCGGTTGCCATCCGGCCGGTGGCACGGTCAGCACGGCCAACTACCTCGGCGACCTGGCCTACAGCGCGCCCGAGCAGGCCGCCCAGCGCGCCGCCGCCGAGATCGTCAAGATCCAGAAGATGTTCACCAACCCGCGCATCGTCGACGAGAAGGTCTTCAAGAAGTTCCGCGGCGACTACTACGCCGACCGCTTCGCGCTCTCGATGTGCCAGAACTACATGACGATCGGCGAGTGCAACGCGCAGATCGGCGCGTGGGAAGCGGCCGAGGACGCCTACCTCAAGTCGATCGAGGCCGCCAACAAGTGGGTCGGCTATCACATCCAGTATGTGACCAACACCACGCCCGAGGTGTTCCGCACCGTCAAGGCGTACTTCCGCGGCAAGAAGATCGAGACCGTCGCCTACCTCAAGCTGCGCGAGATCGCCCGCCAGACCGGCAACAGCGCGCTCGCCACGGTCTACGACATCAAGAGCCGCTACGCCAAGCTGTACCTCGACTCGGCGATCTCGCTCGGCGAGGCCGACGCGGTGGTCAACTACGAGCGGCAGAGCTACGTGGCCGATGACGACGCGTTCCTGACCGACATGGAGACGGCGTTCAAGATCCTCGTGATTCTCGTGCTGCTGGTGGTGGCCGCGAGCACGGCGCGCCGGCTGATGGGCACGGCTGCGGCGATCCTGCTCTCGATCCACGCGTTCGGGGCGATCATCGCGCACCACAACAACATGCGCGCCAGCATCCGCCTGCGGCAGCTCGCCTTGGGCATCGGCGGCATCTCCAACTTCGTCAACCGCGTCGGCACGATCCCCGAGTTGCAGAACATCCCGTCGTTCGAGGAGTTCAAGGCCTCGATCGCGCGCTCGGTGGAGGCCGCCGAGGCCGGTGACGACACGGCCGCGGCCGAGGCATTCCTCGACTCGTACGGCCAGCTGAATACCGTCGAGACCGAACTGCTCCAGCTGCAGGCCAAGTACCGCGAGGAGAACCCGCCGAGCGGGCCCGCGGGTGTGGCCGCGCCGCCGGACGATGCGCCGGCCGACATGCTGTCGGGCAACGATCCGGACGCGAAGCCGGAAGGCCTCGAGGAAGACAAGGACAAGGACAACAAGGACGGCAAGTGACCCTGCGACTGCGATTGACCATGCGCTACCTCCTGCCGACAACGACGACCGTTGCGACCGTTGTGCTATTGCTGCTGCTGCTCGCCTTGCCGGCCACGACCGTGTCCGCGCAGTCCGGCGGCGCCGTGGTGTACCTGGACCCGCCGGACGACGTGGACTACTGGGTCTGCGACGACTCCGACACGCGCCTGCACTGGGGCGCGGTGGGCATTGTGATCGACGACTGGGATACGCGCGCCAGCGGTTTCAATCACGACTCGCTGATCTGGTACCACTTCCGCTACGTGTATCCCGACGGCCGCACGTACCAGCAGGGCTACAACTACACGCCGCGCAACCGGCCCGATCCGTGCATCCGCGTCGGCACGTGGGCGATCCACAACTGGCCGTGCTGCTCGGAGAGCGCGCTGATTCCGCTGCATCTCACGGCCGTGCGCCGTCGCAACCCGGCACCGCCGCCGCCGCCGCGCCCGGTGCTGGTCACCACGCCGCCGCCGACCTGGAACCCGCCGATGACGACCGTCTCGGTGAATACGCGCTGGTACCCGCCGCCGCCAACGATCAGCTACACGACCAGCGTGTCGTACGGCTCGCGCTACGGCTTCTACGCCGGCTCGAGCTTCAACTACAACATGAACTACTGCCCGTACCAGGCATCGCGTTACGCCACCACGCGCGTGATCTTCGTCAACAACTCCATCGGCTGGGGTTCGTGCTGGTCCGGCTACAACAACGCCACCGCGATCAACTACATGCAGGCGCAGGCGCTCGGCTCGCAGTATCAGGAGACGCTGCGCCAGCCCGGCCCGCCAATGGTCGACTACATCGGTGAGCTGGCCGCGCGCCTGCAAGGCGTGGAACGCTACACCGGCTCGGCGATCGAGAAGCAGCCCACCGGTGTGCTGACCAACGCCGACCGCGTGTTCGCCAGCCTCGCGTCGCGCCACCTGCCCGACCCCGAGGACGAGTCGCGCCGGGTGCCCGCCCGCATCTACTCGCGCATGCCGATGCCCGATCTCGAGGCTGTCGGCAAGGAGAAGTCGCCCGGCGAGTTCACCGCGTCGCTGGTACAGGACATGCGCCCGCTGGTGCGCGAGGGCGCGGCCAGCGCGGTCGAGAGCGTGGCGCTGCTCGATCAGACGCTCGGCCTGTGGTCCGGTCGCGACCCCGCCATCCGCCCCCGCGGCCAGATGAGTGGCGCCGCGCCGCGCCTCGTCTCGGCCACGCTGCTCGAGCCTGACGAGGCGGCCAACGAGGCCGAGGTCAGCGTGATTGAACGCGCCACCGCCGCCTTCGACGAACTGACCTCGTTCGTCGAGGCCGACGACAACGGCGACATCGGCAGTGCGACGCTCACGCCGGTGGACTCGCGGCCGGTGTTCTCGCTGGCCAGCAACACGACGACGATCGACTCGGCGGCCGGGCAGCGCGACTACGAGCGCAACCCCGAGCCGGTGAACATCAACGCGCTGGTCGCCGAGGATGACGAAGCGCCGATGCAGACGATCAAGACCGATTCGCTGCAGCGCACCGTGAATTTCCACCGCATCGAGTGGCGGCCGCTGGAGGAGCGCTACCGCGAGATCACGGGCGAGGCGAGTGCCAGCCCGCTGCTCGCGCCGCCGGCCCTGCGCAGCGACGCCGCCACCGTGTGGGAAAAGTTCTTCATGGCCCGGAGCCGCTGACCCATGACCACGACTGCTGTGCCGACTCCTCTCCTGTTCCGCTCGCTGCGCACCGTCGCCGCGCTGGTGGTGGTGGTTGGCCTGATCGCCGCCACGCACGCCTGCTCGGCCGGGCCCACGCCCGCGCCCGCCAATGACGGCGGCAGCAACATGACCGCCGACCCCGGCGGCAACGCGTTCAACAACGTCGCGAACAACGCGAACGCCGACCCGCTGTTCAACCAGCCCGACCCGACGAGCAACAACGGCACGACGAATCCGCCGTCGAACACGCCGGACAACACGCCGCCGGCGAACACGAACACACCGGACAACACCCCGGACAACACCCCGCCGCCGGTCGATCCGTTCCCCGAGCAGCCCCCGGCCGACGCCCTGCCGGCCGAGTTGCAGGTTCGCGCCGGCGTCGAGTTCGAGCTGTGGGTCAACTTTGCGTCCGAGCGCGTGCGCGTGAAGCAGATGGCCGTGACCGACCTCGACGAGCTGATCGTGCTCGCCACCACCGGCCAGGTCTACGACTACACGAACAAGACGCAGTACCTCGGCGCGCCCGCACCGGGCATCCGCGACATCCGCGTCGAGCCGTCCAACGGCATGGCGTGGTGCGTGTTCGCCGACAA
>JBFWQT010000149.1:0-13281 GCA_050249295.1 Planctomycetota bacterium | reverse complement strand
CAACCGAAGCCCAGATCGCCGCCAACCGGCGCAATGCGCAGCGCTCCACAGGCCCGAAGAGCGCCAGGGGCAAGCAGCGCAGCCGGACGAATGCCTGGAAGCATGGCCTCTCCGCCAACCAGATCTGCATGGATCACGAGGATCGCGAGGAATTCGAAGAGTACCGCTACCACATGCGCGTCTCGATGCAGCTCGCCACCGACATCGAGGAGGAAGTGGCGGAGCGCATCATCGTCGCGAGCTGGAAGCGTCGTCGCCTGGAGGCGATGGAGAAGCACGTGATGCACTTCTTCACCACCGACGATTTCCGCATCGAGGAATTCAACGTCCTGCTGCGCTACCGTGGGTCGATCGAGCGCGAGTATCACAAGTGCGTGGCTGACCTCGATCGGCTACAGAAGAACCGCGACCGGCGGCTGCATCTGCAGGCCGAGGGTCACGCGGCCGATGTGATGACGACGAACTATCTCTTGAACAAGCCGATGGACCTGAAGCGCATCGCCGCGATGACGATGGCCGAGTACATCCGCGCGAACCACGAGCGGATGACGCGGCGACACACGCCGCCGACCGCCGGGCCGGAGATCGAGGACGACGAAACGAAGCCAATCGGCCCGGAGAATCCCGTAGACACGGACGTCGCGGCCGACGAAACGGAGGCGACGAGCACGGCTCGCAAGCCGGAACCGGTGGTTGCATGACCGACCGACCAGCGATCGTGTTGCAACACATGGCGACGAAACGGCCCCGAAACGGTGTCGAGCGCAGACGGTCCATGCGCAAACAAGAGCCGCGACCGCAAGGGAGCGTGCCCCGCGGGTCTCGCGCCTTCGATCAACCCGTCGACCATGCATTCAGCGAGAGGCGGACCTGCAGTCGCAGGGTCCCCGATCTCCCGCTCCATTGTGGTCGCGGCTCTTGTGTTGGCACCACACGACTCACGCCCCCGCCTCGCCGGAGACACTGGACGAACCTTCCAACATCAGTTGCCACCACGAGTGGCCGGACACCTCGAAGGGTAACGGAGGCGCGGGCGCAAAGCCGAGGCGGCCGAGGACCAGCAGCATCAACCGGTTGCGCTCGTGCGTGCTGCACACCAGACGCGACTTGCCGGCCGCGGCGGCCTGCTCGCGGATGCAAGGCCACAACGGCAGGCCGGTCGCGCCGAGGCGGTGGGCCGGCTGGAGGTAGAGGTCGGTGATCAACAGCGCGTCGGGCGGGATGCGCGCGTCGGCCTCGTGCGCCAGACCAGCGAGGAACCCGACCGCCGACCCGCTGGCACGCTCGATCAGCAGGGCCACCCAACCGCACTCCACAGCCGCTTCGAGCCGGGCGTCGAACGCGTCGATCACGTCCGGCAACTCCCAGTCGTTCTCGCAGTACCCGCCGGCGATCTGCTCGGCGATGAACTCCCGCCACAGCGCGCGCACGGTGGCGGCCTCGTCGGGACGGGCCGGGCGCGATGCGTAGCGGGTGTTGCTGGAAAGGTAGTCGGGCATGGAGGTGACGTACCGCCAGCCGCAGCAATCCGCAACGCGGACGTGGACCGGGGCGCCGCGCAGGATGCCGTTGCGGCCGCGAAAACCGCCGCCCGGCGGATCATTCTGGTGACGCGAGAGGTAAAAAACCCGCTATGACATTTGCTTTGGTCACCATACCCGCCGTATCACTGGTGGGCCACCCCTCCGGAAACGGGTCACGGGGTGCGCAGAGTCGGGAAGACCTGCAACGACCGAAGGTAACCGCGGAGCACAGCAGAAGACCGACAGATGCCATCCTCCTACAAGATTGCAATCTATCCGCAGAATGTCGCGACGATCGCGTTCTGTGGCGCACTCGAGGGCAGCGTTGTCCAGAAGGCGGTCGAGGAGTGCCTCAACCGCCAGTGCTACTCCGTCGTGATCGACCTTGCCGACGTGTCGCACGCACCGAGCAACGCGATCGCCACGTTCATCTCGCTGAAGGCGGCGTTCGATGCGCGCGGCGGACGGATGCTGTTCCTGGAGATCGACGGCACGGTGAAGATCGTGCTCGACATGATGGGCTTCGGCGAGGTGTTCCGCTTCGCGCCGGATCTGAACACGGCGCTGGTCGAGTTGATCGACATGAGTGGCACGCAGCGGCGCGTCAGCCTGTAGCCGCCGGCGTGGCGGGAAATCAGAAGTCCAGCGGGTTCGGCAGGTGCGCGTCGGAGTCCCACGGCAGGGGCTCCGGGCCGGGCTTCGGCATCTTCACCCGGGTGTCGGGCAGGTCGCTGAACCACCCGCGCAGGAACTGCGTGAGGCGCTTGCCGATGAATGACACGCGCATTGCCAGGCGCGGCAACGAGAGCGTGGTCAGCGGACGCGTCAGCAGCAGGCGCAACAGCTCGACGGCCAGGCCGCTGCCCGTGGCCTCCGCCAGCGACTGCAACGGCGGCAGCAACTCGTTGGCCGGGTCGAACACGGCGCGCACGCACATCCAGCGCACGCCCGCGGCCCGGCATGCGGCGGCGAACCCGGCCGACTCCATGTCGACCACGTGCGCGCCGTAGCGCTTGTGCAGGCTGGCCTTGCCCGACGGGTGATGGATCACGTCGTCGACCGTGAGCACGCGTCCGGCGCCGCCGGGCAAGCCGGCTTGCTGGAGCACCGCCAGGCCGCGCGTGAGGAGGCCGCGCGAGCAGGTCCACTCCTTCGAGGCCAGCGTGCTGCGAACCTCCTGCGAGAGGCACAGCCAGCCGATCGGAAGGGCCGGGTCGAGGCCGCCGGCGAAGCCGATCATCAGGGCGCCGGCGATCGGCGACGGCATGAAGAGTTCGGAGAGGTGCGCCGACGCGTCGCGACCCATGCCGATCGCGCCGAGGTTGATGCGATGCGCGCCGACCTGCGCGACGAGGAAGTCCGGCCACTCCGGGTGCGGCGTGACCTTCGGGTTGCCGAGCGCGCGGCGCACGAGGGTGAGCTCGCTGGCGACCGCCGTGCAGATCACCCACGGGAGTCGGATCGACGTCGGCTCGTCGGAGAAGATGAACGCGCTGTCGCTGGCGCGGACTTCGTCGGTGGGCGGCGCCGTTGGAGGCAGCTGGGGCGTGGCCGGCTTCTGCTTCGGTTCGCGACCGCCGGGCGGGAGGGCGGGCGCGCGCGGAGCCGGCGGCGACGGCGAGGACGGCGAGGACGGCGAGGCCGGTTGATCCGGCGAGGCCGGCGGCGACGGGTCGTGGCGATCGCTGTCGCTGCTCATGGGGCGGACGGGGCCGACGGGGCCGGGGTCCCGGCCGGCGCGCCATCCGGCCATGTGTTGCGCGCCGCCTGGCCAGGGCTGAACACCGGGTGCGTCTTCCACTTGCCGCGCCGGAACGCCAGCGCGTAGCAGACCGCCAGCACCAGGTACGACAGGGCGATTGCAACCCAGACCGTGCGCTGGCGCAACATCGTGAAGTTCACGACCAGGGTCACGACCGGCAGCATGATCACGATCAGGATCGAGAAGTCGAGCAGCACCGGCGTGCGCGCGTCGCCAGCGCCGGTCATCGCCTGCGAGAGCACGATGCCGATGCCCATCATCACCCACGCGAAGACCATGATCTTGATGTACCAGGACCCGTGGTAGACGACGAGCTCGTGCTCGGTGTGCTTGTACGCCTTCCAGGCTTCGCCGGCAGCCGGTGTGCCGCGGTAGCGTTCGTCGGTGAAGAAGCGATGCCAGGTGGCGAGCGCGTCGGGCATTTCCTTGTCCACCTGGTTGACGGTCAGCGCCTGGCGGCCGGTCTCGCGGTGCGCGATGCCTTCGGCCATCACGGCTGGCAACGCGGCCTCGGCAGCGGCAGCGCGCTCGGGGGAAGCACCCCGCGCGACGTCGGGCGGCGCCTGCGTCTCGGGCGAGAAGAAGAAGCTGACGATCGGCGCCGCATTGAAGAAGAACACCGCACCGATGACGACGACCATCCCGCTGCAGAACACCGTGGAGATCCAGCCGGCGCGCGCGGCACGATCGGCCTCGCCGGCGCCGAGCAACTGGCCGACCATCGTGGACGCGGCCTGGCCCCAACCGAGCGCCATGAACAGCGCGATCAGTTCGAGCTTGCTGCAGAGGGCGAAGGCCGTGCCGATCGTCGTGTCGTGGTTGGTCGTGAGGTTGGAGAAGATCAGGCCGACGAGGCCGAGCATGGCGAGCACGCGGACGATCAGCTGGCCGGACGACGGCAGGCCGATGACGAGCAGCTTCTTGATCCATGCGAGGTCGGGCCGCCAGTGCGCCGGGTTGCGCACGATGTACTGCCGGCCGACGCCGAACATGAAGAGCAGCACGCAGATGGTGAAGCCGACGATGCGGCCGGTGAGCGCGGCCCACGCGGCGCCCATCACGCCCCAGCCGAATCCGAACGAGAGGCCCTGGTCGGGGCCGAGCACGAACAGCACGGCGAGCAGGATGTTGAGCACGTTGACGAGCACGAGGACAACGGTCGGCCACATCGAGTTGCCGATGCCGCGCAACACCGCTGTGAGATGAACCACAAAGAACATCGTGAAGCCGCCGGCCATCGCGACACGCAGGTAGTCGATGCCGAGCGAGTAGACCCGGCTCTCGGTGCTGAATCCGAGGAACTGCAGCAGCGGGCCGGGTGCGAGCACACCCACAAGGAACACCATGACGCTGATCGCGCCGACGATGAAGCTCGACTGCATCGCGGCCTCGCGGGCGGTGGCGATGTCCTTGTTGCCCACGGCGCGCGCGATGTGCGCGACGGCCGCGTTGCCGATGCCGGTGCAGAGCACGACGAACAGCGTGAGCACGGCGTCGCAGACCGAGACGATCGTGACGGCCTCGTGCGAATCCTCGAGGCGGCCGACGATGAAGATGTCGATCAGGTTGAACGCGGCCATGAAGGCCATCGCCACAACGAGCGGTGCGCCGAAGCGCAGCACGTGCAGGCCGAGCGCGCCCTTCGAGAAGTCGACCACCTTCTGCAGGCCGTGGCGCCGCGTGGAGTCGCCGGGCAGCATCGCCGATGCTACCTCCGGCGCGGCAGCTGCCGGTACGGCGGTCGGGTGCTCGACGTGCGGTTCGCGTGCGCCGCCGGGTCGGGCTGCGGGGTCGTTGCTCACGGCGATCGCTCGGGGGGCCAGTGTGGCGCGGACAGTACCACGCGCGTCCGACAACCGCACGCACAGCGGGTGATTCGGACGCCGGCCTCCGGGGCTACACCGCGGGTCCGCGTCTGGAGCGCGCCGACGCTGATGGGGTCAGGCGCTGGCGAGCGATCCGGCGCGACGCGCCATCAGCGCGCTACAGAGTCGTTCGGCCAGGGTCGTCTTGTCCGGCGCGATCAGCTTCTCGAACTCGCCTTCGGGGCCGATCAGGCGCAGCTCCGACGTGCGCAGGCCGAAGTTGGCCGGCGAGTTGAGTACGATCACGTCGCAGTTCTTGCGGTTCAGCTTGCTGCGCGCGTTGGCGCCCGCGTCGGCCACCTCCAGCGCAAACCCGACGATGAAGTGGTCGCTGGTGCGGCGCTGGCCCATCTCGAGGAGCACGTCCGGGTTGGGCTCGAGCTCGAGCTGCAGCGCGGAGTCGGTCTTCTTGAGCTTGCCTTCCACGCGGTGCGTGGGCCGGTAGTCGGCCACGGCGGCGGCCGAGACGAACACGTCGCAGCGCGCGAACCGGTCGGCGACCGCGTCGAACATCTGCTGGCCACTGACCACCTCGACGACGGTGATGCGCGGCTCGTCCCACGGCAGCGGCACCTCGCACGGCCCGGCCACCAGCGTCACGCGCGCGCCGGTCGCGGCCATGGCGCGGGCGAGTTCGATGCCCATCCGGCCCGAACTGCGATTGGTGAGGTAGCGAACGTCGTCGATGTACTCGCGGGTCGGCCCGGCGGTGACCAGGACCTGCAGGGGCTGCACGAAGTCCGGCGCAAATTCCGGCATGGTTCTGCCTTTCCCGTCAGGTGGTTGCGAAGCAAGTTGCGGTGGCGAAGCGGGTTCACCTCGCAACTGCTTACCACAGTTGTTCGCCCTGAAGGCAGCCCGGAATCGGCTTCCGTGAATGGTCCTGATGAAAATCTAACTTGCGGTAGAGACGGCCGTCGGGCCGCCCCGTCGACACTGTCGACACTGTCGACAGTGTCGATCGCGCCGGCGCCGGGTGGAACCCGGCAGCTACACGATCAACGGGTGACTGCCGTAGCGGGCGCAGAGCTCGCTGGCGATCTCGCCGATCCCGAGCACGGCCCGCGCCGCGCCGATCGAGATCGCGGCCCGCGGCATGCCGAACACGGCCGACGTGCTGGCGTCCTGCGCGATGGTGTGACAGCCCGCCTCGCGCAGGGCGAGCAGGCCCTCTGCGCCGTCCGACGACATGCCCGACAACAACAGGAAGGTGCTGTCCGGCGTGGGGCGGCGCGCGCAACTACTGAAGAACGCATCGATCGACGGACGGAACAGCGCATCGCGCGGCTCGGCGGTGTAACGGAACGACCCGTCGCGCGAGAGCACCACATGCTGGCGCGTGGCCGCCACCAGCACGGTGCCGGCCGCGGGGCGGTCGCCGTCGCACAACGGCCGCACTTTCAGCGCAGTCTGCCGATCGAACCAGTCGGCGAGGCCCTCCATGAAGCGGAAGTCGAGGTGCTGCACCACCACGAAGCAGGCGGGGAACTCCGGCGGCAGCAGCTCGAGCACGCTGGCCAGCGCACGCGGCCCGCCTTCCGATGCACCGACGCCGATGAACGGCACATCATGGGAGTGGCGACCGTGCGGGGTGCCGCTGCGTGCCAGCACATTCTTGAGGTAGCGGCTGGTGGAGAGCCGGTCGCTGCGTTTGCTGCGCGTGCCTTGTTCGGCGTTGGTACGGCGTTGCATATCGATGCGCCGTTGCAGCAGGTTGATCTTCTCCATCAGTTCGGTCAGCGCGGCGTGGCTGGCGCTCTCGAGCGTGGGCGTGCGCACCACATCCATCGCGCCAGCCCCGATTGCCTCGTACACCAGCGGGGCGTTGGAGCGTACCGACGCGGTGACCACCAGGATCGAACACGGCCAGTCGCGGACGATCCGGCGCGTCGCTTCGGCGCCATCCATGCCGGGCATCACCATGTCCATCAGAATCAGATCGGGCTGGTCAACCTTTACGCGCTCGATCGCCTCGAACCCGTCGACAGCGGCCCAGGCCAGCTCGTGGCCGCCCTGCACGATGGTGCGTCGCAACATCTCGGTCGCCGTCGGCAGGTCGTTGACGATCGCAATTCGCATGGGAAGGGATGCTTCGTAGGTGAGTGCGAGGCGACGGAGTGCAGCGCAAGGTCTGTGCCAGGCGTGCGTTGGCAGACTGACGATGATCCGGCCCGCAACTACCGACGTACCCACGAACCGGTACGCCAGGCTTGTGCCACGCGTGTGACAGCAATGGCAGTTGACAGTCGGCGACATCGCCATATCTGCCGATGTACGGCGAAGAACGGCGGAGAGATGCCGCCAGGACTGCGGCAGGCACTCCGATTGCACAGTTCGTGTTCGCGTGATTTTTTCGTTCACTGTCCCGCAATGGTCAGTCTTTCCGACTCCGCCACAATTCTCGCTCACGGCCTCGCAGGAGGGATCGCTTTCAGCGTGGCCGTGGCCATGGCGCGCAGGCCCGACGGTTGGCATGCGTACGCAATGGCCACGATCGGCGGAGTTGTCGCGCTGTTCGCCCTGATTACCGGTTCGGGCGTTGTCGGGCGCGATGTTGTCGTCCAGTGCGTCGGCAGCGGCGTGACGGTGGTGGCCTTGGCGGTGCTGGCGCGGATGTGCCGGATGACGGCGCCCCTCGCGGCGCCCCTGCTGGTCGCACTTGCAGCCGCCGTGTTGGCCGCGGTGGTGCCGCAGACGCCGGACCATGCGCGCGTCGGCGCGGCCTGGCTGGGCGGCGCGCTGGTCGTCTCGGTCGCCGGCACGGTGGTGGCACGGCGGCGCGCGCACCTTGTCGTGCCGGTCTGCATGTTCGTGGCGTGCCTGCTCGCGGCCGCGATGATCCACGACGGCCTGGTGATGCATGCCGCGCTTCAGAGCCGGCTGCTGGCCGACCTTGCGGCGGTGGGGCTGTTGGTGGCGATGGTCGGCCCATGCTGGCGATCCGCGCCGATGCTGCTGGAGATCCAGAACGAGCGCGACCTGCACGCGAGCATCATGCGCACCAGCGTTGCGGCGATCACCGTGCTCGATCGGACCGGCCGCATCCTGTTCGCCAACTCCAGCGCCGAACGCGTACTCGGCCTGCGACCCAGCGAGATCGAGTCACGCAAGTATGACTCGCCGCAGTGGCAGCACACCGACGTCGACGGCGGTCCGTGGCCCGATGAGCGCCAGCCGTTCCGGGTGGTGATGCGCACGCGCCAGCCGGTGTCCGACATCCGCCACGCGATCACGCTGCCCGACGGAAGCCGGCAGTACCTGTCGATCAACGGCGAGCCGCTGTTCGACGAGACTGGCGAGATCTACCGCGTGGTGTTCACCGTCAGCGACATCACCGCGTCGGTGCTCTCGGAGAAGGCCCACGCGACGACTGAAGCACGGCTCGCCAGCATCATCGGCTCGGCGATGGATTCGATCGTCACGATCGACGACGATCAGCGCATCATCCTGTTCAACCGCGCGGCCGAGCGGACATTCGGCTACAGCGCCGACGAGGTACTCGGCGAGCCGCTCGCGATGCTGATCCCGGAGGAGTATCGGGCGGTCCACGCGCAGCACATCCGCGACTTTGCCCGCACGGGCGTCGCCACTCGCTCGGCGATGAGCCGGCCGCTGTACGGGTTGCGGCGCAACGGCGAGGTGTTCCCGATGGAGGCGTCGATCTCCCAGACCAGCGCGGGCGGTCGCAAGTTCTTCACGGCAATCCTGCGCGACGTGGCCGAGGCACGCCGGGCCGCGCGCGAGCACAAGCTGCTCGAAGAGCAACTGTGGCACTCGCAGAAGATGGAGGCACTGGGTCAGCTGGCTGGCGGCGTGGCGCACGACTTCAACAATCTGCTGACGGTGATCATCAACAGCCTCTACATCCTGCGCGCCCGCCTCGGCTGGACCGCCGCCGACCTGCCGCCGGGTTCTCCGGCGTTGAAGGGACTGACCGACAGCGGCGTGTTCGATCCGCTCTCGGAGATCGAGGCGGCCGCCACGCGCGCCGGAACGCTGACCCGCCAGTTGCTCACGTTCAGCCGGCGCGACCCGCCTCCGCGCGGGGTGTTCGACCTGGCCGAGACAGTGCGGCACCTGGGCGCGCTGCTGCGCCGGCTGATCGATGAATCGACGGTGCTCGATATCGAAACGCCGGAGGAGCCGCTGACCGTCAACGGCGATCGCATGCACGTCGAGCAGATGCTGATGAACCTGGTGGTCAACGCCAAGGACGCCGTCGAAGGAATCGGCGGACGTATCCGTGTGCGCGTAATGCGCGATGGCGCGCAGGCGTGTGTCTCGGTGAGTGACGACGGCGTCGGCATGACCGAACGTCAGCAGCAGCGGATCTTCGAACCGTTCTTCACCACCAAGCCAACCGGCAAGGGAACCGGGCTCGGCCTCTCGACGGTCTTCGGCATCGTCGAGCAGATGGGTGGCTACATCCAGGTGACGTCGGAGCCCGGCAAAGGGTCGACCTTCAACGTCTGGCTGCCGATGGCCGACCAGCCAGTTGCGTCGTCAGCTCCTGCGGCGGTGCGCGATTCCGGGCTGCCGCCGAACAGCGTGATCCTGCTTTGCGAGGACGATCAGAGTGTGCGAACCGGGATCATGTGGATCCTCGCGAATGCCGGCTACCAGGTGCTTCCGGCCGCCACCGGCGAGGACGCGCTGCGCCTGGCGCGAGAGTCGGGCGCGATGGTCGACCTGGTGATGACCGACATCGTGATGCCCGAGGTCAACGGCCCCGAGCTGATCAGGCGGATGCGCCTGCTGCTGCCGGGCGTGCCGGCGATCATGCTGACCGGCTACCCGGCCGAGCACGTCCAGGGAGATGCCACTATCAGCGACGTGCAGACGTTGGCCAAGCCGGTTGACCCGGACGAGTTGCTGCGGATCGTCGAGGCCGCGCTGCGCTCAGGCCGGGCGGAATGACCGCGCATCGAGGCCGTGCTTGCGAAGCAGCCGGTAGAGCGTGCCGCGAGGCACCTGCGCTTCGGCGGCGATGGCCGGCACGTCGCCCTGGTGCTTCTGCAGCATGCCGGTCAGGTAGTCGCGCTCGAAGTTGGTGATCCGCTCGTCGCGCATCGCGAAGAAGCCGTCGGCGGCGTCGGTATCCGGGGCCGGTTTGCGCGCGTTGCCGACGACCTCCTCGGGCAGCATGCTGACGTCGAGCTGCGTCGCGCCGGGGTCGCTCATGACCACCGCGCGGCGGATCGCGTTCTGCAGCTCGCGCACGTTGCCCGGCCACGCGTAGCCGCGCAGCACGTCGAGCGTGTCGGCATCGACATGCAACGGCGTCCAGCTCGCTTCGCGCGCCGCCTGGTGCACGAACTCGTTGACCAGCGCCGGGATGTCCTCGGGCCGCTTGCGCAGCGGCGGCAACTCGATGCGCCCGACGTTGAGTCGATAGTAGAGGTCTTCGCGCAGCCGCCCGGCGCGCACCTCCTCCGCCGGGTCGCGATTGCAGGCGCTGACGATGCGCACGTCGACCGGGATCTGCTCGCGGCCGCCGACCCGCCGGAACGAGCGTTCCTGCAGCATTCGCATCATGCGCGCCTGCGAGGTGGCGGAGAGGCTGAGAATCTCGTCGAGAAACAGCGTGCCGCCGTCGGCCAGTTCGAGCAGGCCGAGCGAGCGCTGCGTGGCGCCGGTGAACGCGCCGCGCTCGTGACCGAACAACTCGGCCTCGAACAGGCTC
The DNA here is from genome assembly GCA_050249295.1 of Planctomycetota bacterium. GTDB lineage: Bacteria > Planctomycetota > UBA8742 > SKZP01 > SKZP01 > JBFWQT01. The sequence continues at coordinate 2,448 of JBFWQT010000149.1, read as the reverse complement.
TCGGGGATCGCGCCGCAGTCGACCGGAATCAGCGGGCCAGCCGCGCGCGGGCTGTTCTTGTGGATGTTGCGCGCGATCAGTTCCTTGCCGGTGCCGGTCTCTCCGATGATCAGGACATCGATAGCCGACCGTGCCAGGTGCGTGAGCGCGCTCTTCACCGGCTGCATCGCGGGGCTGCCCGCTACCAGATCGCCGAACGCGAAGTCGCGGCGCACCTGGCGCTCGAGCGAGCGGTTCGCCCGCCGCAGTCGCGCCAGTTCCACCGCGTGGCGCACGGTGTCGATCAACGATTGCGGGTTGACCGGCTTCAGCAGGTACGCCGACGCCCCCAACTGCACGGCCTCGATAGCCGAGTCGAGCGTCGGGAATCCGCTCATCAGGATGAACGGCAGTTCGGTGTCGCGTTCGCGCACCGCGCGCAGCAGCTCGACGCCGGACACGTCCGGCATCCGGATGTCACACACCACCACGTCGAACTGGTCCGCCGAGATCTGTTCGATCGCCAACGCCGACTGGCTCTGCTCCTCGACGGCGAAGCCGCTCTCACGGAGCACCCTGGCGCACGAGCGCAGGACTGCCAGCTCATCGTCAACGAGTAGTGCTTTCACAAGCGCGCCACTTTCGAGGGTTTGAACGGAGTGTACGTCCTTTGGACGTCTCCGATACAGGTTCACTCACAGCAGAAAATGTCCCTGTGGCAGCTGTCACGCACTTGGCAATTTGCGCAATGCTCGCCCTCGCATGGGGTTGAGGCAGCCCTGTAGTGCATTTTGGGCGCCGATCGGGGCAACTTGTGACGTTCGTGTCACTGAGCGACAGGTGTCTGGTCGGGGAGTTGTGGTATTCGCCAGTAGATATCGGTGACTGATCACCTGGTAGGGGAAATGGCTGTCGTGGCATGCCGGTTGCACAGAACCGCCTTGTCCGAATTTGTCTCTGAAGCTGGTTCGCGGGCATCGGGCTGACGCCCGGTGTCACCAGATCGACGGCCTCGCGCATGAACTCCGAAAAGAAGGGCCTGACGATTTCGGCCCGTATCTACCTGGTGATCTTCTCGATCGTCGGCTTCTCGATCCTCGGGATGCTGTTCCTTGTCTGGAGCCTCAGTCACCTGCACGAGCGCCACGAGGCCCTGCTCAAGGGTGACGTCGCCGAGACCGAACTGGCACTGCGGCTCGAGACCACACTCAAGAAGGAGATCCAGACCTGGAAGGAGCTGCTGATCCGCGGACACATCGACTCGGAACGGCGCGCCTACCACGACCAGATCGACGAGTTGCACAGCACGATCGAGACCATGTCCACGGCGCTGCGTAACGACCTGCAGAAGAACAACGACACGAAGAACCTGCGCTGGCTCGACGACTTCGATCGCAGTCGCAAGAAGATGACGACCGAGATCAAGGCGGCCGAGGCAGTCTACATCGCGGAACTCGAGAAGGGTCGCGCCGCCGGTGTGGTCGAGGCCACCGAGGGCACGCACCATGCCGCGCTGATCAAGGCCGACGCCACGACCTTCAGCGCGGACGACGCGCCGATCGAGGCTATCGAGTCGCTGACCAACGCGCTGATCGCTGACGAGGAGCTGATCGAGAGGGAACTCGGCGACGAGGTCAACAGCGAGATTACCTGGACCGCGGTCGGCATGGTCGCCGCATTCGGTGTGGCCGGCTTCCTCTCGTTCATGCTTGGCCGGCGCATCTCCGAGAACCTCGACAACTTCGTCAGCCGCTTCCACGACGTGTCGGAGGGCGAGGGCGACCTGACCCAGCGCATCGCCGTCACCAGCCAGGACGAACTCGGCAAGATGGCCGGGTACTTCAACAAGCTGATGGGCAACCTGCAGGACCTCATGAAGCAGGTCCAGCTCAGCGGCATCATCGTCAACAGTTCGAGCACCGAGATTGCCGCTGGTTCGCGCGAGCAGGAGGCCGCGGTCGCCGAGCTGGCCGCCACCGCCAAGGAGATTGCGGCCACCACGACCGAGATCTCGGCGACCGCCAACGAACTGCTGCAGACCATGCACGACGTGTCGAACGTCACGGCGAACACCGCCTCGTCGGCCGCGCAGAGCAAGCTCGGCCTGGAGAACATGGAGCGCACGATGGGCCAGATGGTGCAGTCGGCCGGCACCATCACCAATCGCCTGTCGGTGCTCAGCGAGAAGGCCAGCAACATCTCGTCGGTCGTCACCACAATCATGAAGGTCGCCGACCAGACCAACCTGCTCTCGCTCAACGCCGCGATTGAAGCCGAGAAAGCCGGCGAGTTCGGTCTCGGGTTCGCCGTGGTGGCCAACGAGGTGCGCCGCCTGGCCGACCAGACTGCGATGGCGAGCACCGACATCGAGCAGATGGTCTAGGAGATGCAGTCGGCCGTGTCTGCCGCGGTGAGGGGCATGGACGGCTTTGCCGGAGACATCCGGCATGGTGCCGACGACGTGCGCAA
>JBFWQT010000148.1:0-13296 GCA_050249295.1 Planctomycetota bacterium | reverse complement strand
AACACACGACGACCGCGCTCGAGGCGGATGGCGACACCGACCGAGGGTTCCTTGTCGGCCTGCGAAATGGCGGGAGTGCCGGGATGCGCGACGCGGATGTCGGTGCGTGCCACGCGGCGTTCGCCGCCGCCCAGCGCCCACTTCCAGCGGTGCACGAGCTCACTGGCGTCGATCGTGATGATGGAGGCGCCGGTGCGCATCCAGGTCTCGGCAATGACCATGCCGGCGCCGGCCAGCCAGAACGGGCTCAGCATCAGCAGAATGATGCCCAGCGGGGTGCCGGGCGGGTGCAGGTCGCCTTCGATCCAGCCGACCCGCACTCCCACGAGCAGGACAGTCATCACGCCAATGAACAGGTTCCAGATCAGGGCGAACAGCGCGAGGCCGCCGGGGCCGTGTGGCTGGACGGACAGCTGCAGCGTGTCCGCAGCTGGCTGATCGACGTCGACGCGTCCGGACCTGCCCATCTCCCGCTTGTCAGTCGCCGGGCTGGTCGGTGCGAATTGCAGCAGGCTGGCCAACGGATGGAGTACGTCGCAGGCCCGGCAGGCGGCCCATCCGGTTGCCATGTTGACGTCAGCGAGCGGGATCTCGCGGCGGCAGGTCGGGCAGTAGATCTGCATGGTTGTGCCATGGGCAGGCGAGCGTGCCCGATTGTCGCGAGTCGTTGGCCAGTTGGCAACGCCGGTCCGTTGCGGCCGGGCTGCGAGGGGTAGATGCCGACCGGGCGAGTAGGTAGATAGATTGACGTCGACCGCGCTTGCGGTTTTTGGCCTTCGGGCAAAAAACTGAATGATCCGGCCTCGAACCGCGACCAACTCCATACGTATCGCCCCGAGGGTTCCGCGCACGTCGTCCCACCCGACCTGCTGACCCCCGCGATCTGCCCGCGACGCGATCCGTCCGCCGCACCTGTCCCTACCTCCTCCCGGAGTCCGCACGTGACCACACATCACCGCTCCCCGATGTTCGCCGCCCTGACCCGATGTGCGCTGCTCGCACTCGTTGCCGTGCTCGTCGCGGCGTTCAGCGCGCCTGCGCTGGCCGACGACTATCGCGTGGTGAAGAAGGAGTTCGACGCGGCCTACAAGGCGGCGGGGGCCGACTCGCATGCCCGCGCGACAGCCGTGCTGATCCTCACGCGCGACGACTCGAAGAAGACCTTCGGCGTGGTGATGAGCGTGGCCGAGCACGATACCGACAGCGAAGTGCGCGTGGCGCTGGCCCGCGTGCTGGGCGGGTACCGCGCCGACGAGACGCTCGACGAGTGGTCGAAGTCGATTGCGCGCGAGAAGGATGTGAACTGCCGGATGGTGATGGCCGAGGGCGCGGTGCGCAGCACGCACGGCCGTCGCGCCGAATTCGTGCGCGCGCTCCTCGACGACCGCAAGAACCCGGTCGTGCCGATGCTGATCATCCAGTCGATCGGCAATCTGGATGCGAAGGAACTGATTCCGGTGCTCGTGCAGTGGATGCAGACGCTGGACTCGAGCGAGGAAACGCTGCTCGTCACCGCGGCCGAGTTGATCCAGCAGAAAGGCGAGCGCGATGTCGTGATGCCCGGCCTGCTGCACGCGCTGCGCAGCACCGAAGGTCGCGCGAAGGAGCGCATCCGCGAGGCACTGAGCAAGATTGCCGGCGGCGACTGGGGCAACGACGCGAGCAAGTGGGAGTACTGGTGGCGCGCCAAGCAGGGCGAGGAGAAGGGTGCCGGCAGCGGCGCCAACATGTCGGGCGTGCAGGCCGAGAAGGCTCCGCCGCGCCGCCCGCCGTACTACGGCATCCCGCTGAACTCGAGCCGCATCGTGTTCATCATCGACAACAGCGGTTCGATGTTGCAGCCGATCTCGCCGAACCTGAAGACGCGCCTGGAGAACGAAGACAAGGAGACGGAGGAGAAGGAAGAGGCCGTGATCACCGGCATGAGTGCCGAGGACGCGAAGACGCGGCGCGAGGAGAAGAAGAAGGAAGTGCCGATCGACTGGGGCAAGATCAACACCAAGATGGATCTGGCGAAGGCCCAGCTGGTGCGCGCGATCAGCGGCCTGCCGCAGGACGTCTGGTTCGGCGTGGTCTTCTACAACACGGCCGTGACGACGGTGGAGCCGCGGATGTCGCAGGCGACCGACGCGAACAAGAAGCGCTACATCACCGAGGTCGAGAAGCTGCAGGCGATGGGCATGACCAACATCATCTGCGCGCTGACCGAGGCGATGGCGCTGTTCAAGGATGGCCGCAGCAACGTGAAGCTGGAAGCCGGCAACATGAAGGAAACGATCGAGACGCTGCAGACCGACGCGAACCTGCTGCGCAAGGGTGCCGACACGATCTTCTTCCTGACCGACGGCTCGCCGACGTGGTCGCACACCGTGAAGGGTGCCGGCGTGGGCTCGCACATCTTCACCAACGGGACGAAGGCGTACCTCGACGAGATCTGCGGCGACTTTGCGCTGCAGAACCAGGTGCGCAAGGTGAAGGTGCACACGATCGGCATCGGCCCGCACGACCGCGACCTGCTGGGCCGCCTGGCGCAGGAGAACGGCGGCATCTACAAGGACCTGAGCCAGTGATGCCGGCCTGACCCGACCGCATGCGTGACAAGCGAGGCCCGCGGAGGATTTCCGCGGGCCTCGTTCGTCTCTTGCATCGGACCGCGCAACGTGCGACTCCGGCGCCACACCTCGTTGTGGTCTCTCTACGCCATGCCTGCGATCACTCCGCCACACAACCAGCTTGTCGTCGGCTCGATGAACCCTGACAAGGCCGCCGAGATCCGCGCGATGCTCGGCGCGAGTGGTCTGCCGATGGAGGTGGTCTCGTTGGCCGACTGCAACGTGACCAGCGATGTGGACGAGACCGGCACCACGTTTGAAGCGAACGCGATCCTCAAGGCCACGCAGTACGCCGCCGCGACCGGCCGGCTGACGATGGCCGACGACTCCGGCCTGTGTGTGGACGCGCTGGACGGCGAGCCGGGTGTGTACTCGGCGCGGTGGGCCGGTCCGGGCTGCAACTACGCCGACAACAACCGCAAGCTGCTGGCGGCGCTGGATGGCAAGCCGCTGGCCGAACGTGGCGCGCACTTCATCTGCACGATTGCCTGCGCACTGCCCGACCGCATCGCATTTACGGTGGTGGGCCGCGTGGACGGCGTGATCGCCACGGCGCCGCGCGGCGACCGCGGCTTCGGCTACGACCCGCTGTTCATCTGGGAACCGCTGGACCGAACGTTCGCCGAGATGTCGCCGGAGCAGAAGAACGGCATCAGCCACCGGGCGCTTGCGTTGCGCGCATTCCGCGAGCGCCTCGCCGTGTGGCTGCAGACCGGCGAGTGATTGCGACGACCGATGTGCACCAGGAGCCGCGACCACAGGCGCCTGCCCGGGAATTGCGATTCCGGGCACGACAGGGCGGAAGCCCCACTCCACGCTCCGCCACCCCCGCCGACCGGCCGCGTAGACCCGTCCTGAAACCTCGTGCACCCACAACCCACGCACCCCATTGACGGCCCTCGCACGGCGGCGTATGGCTACCCGCCTCTGTCCCCGTGCTGCCAGATCGGGGCGCATGTCGCGCGCGCTAGCCAGTCTCAATCGCCGGTACACCATCGCATCGCTCTGGTACGACGCGACCCGCTGGACGTACATCCGCGGTCGCCGTCGTGCCGTGCGCGAACTGCAACTGCGGCCCGGCGCGCGCGTGCTGGAGGTGGGATGCGGCACCGGCGCGAACCTGCGGCACCTGGCGCGGGCCGTGGGGCCGGAGGGCACTCTGGTCGGCCTCGACTACGTGCGCGCCATGCTGCGCCGCGCGGCACCGAAGGCCGCCCGGCTGAACGCCGATTCGCGCGCGAAAGTCCACCTCGTGCAGGCGGACGCCGCCGCGCTGCCGTTTGCCTGCACCACTGACGACACGCAGTTCGACGCGGTGCTGTTCTCCTACTCGCTGACGATGATTCCCGACTGGACCCGCGCGATTGACGAGGCGATTCGCGTACTACGCCCCGGCGGGCGCGTCGCCAGCCTCGACTTCTCCGATGCCCGGCGCTGGCCACCCGGCGTCCGGCACTTGCTCACGCGTGTCTGGCTCAAGGCGCACGGCGTGCACGTCGACCGCGACTTCGCCGGCGAATTCGCGGCGCGGGGCGCATCCGACAACGTGCGCGAGGTGTCGATCCTCGGGCACTACGTACGCATCGTGCTGGGCACGAAACCGCAGACGACCATTCCGGCCCAACTATCGTGACGCAACCGAAGAAGAAGACATCGGGGCAGAAAAAGAAGCGCGCACTGCGCCGCGGCCAGATCGTGATCAGTCCGGTCTCCGAGAAGCGCTACCGCATTGGCCCGGTCCTCGGCGAGGGCGGCTTCGGGCTGGCCTATCGCGCGACGCGGCTGACGCCGAAGGGGCGCGAGGCCGAGGAAGTCTGCCTCAAGACCACGCTCGACCAGATGAGCTGGCACCGGGAGGCCTACTTCGGCGAGTTGCTCGGCAAGAGCAAACGCGTGATCCAGGTGATGGACTCCTTCCCGCTGGCGCCGTCGCGGCCGGGCCGCGGGCCAATGCTGTTCTGCCTGGTGATGGAACTGGCCGAGCACGGCACGATCGCCGACTACCTGGTGAAGACCGGCAAGCCGTGGCCGCATGCCCGCGCCGTGCGCGAGATCTGCGCGATGCTGCGGCTGCTCGACCAGCTGCACGGCGGTAGCGCGACGCACCGCGACATCACGCCGGCGAACATCTTTGTGTGCAACGGCGGCACGCTGAAACTCGGCGACTTCGGCATCGCGCGGCACCAGTTGCCCGGCGCCCCGGCGGCGATCGACGCGTTCAACCCGGCGTTTGTCACGCGCGGCTTCGTCAAGGGCGCGTCGCGCTACTGGACCACCGTGGACGACGTGTACCAGATGGGCCAGCTCCTCGGCATGCTGCTGCGCGGCGACGCCGACACGATCGTCACGCAGAAAATGATCCCGTCGATCGACTGCCCCGAACGGCTGAAGCAGATCATTGCCAGGGCCACCGGGCACAAGCGCGCGCGGTACACCGACGCGTGGGAGATGCTGCAGGCACTGGAGAACACGCCGCAGCCCGAAGCGCGCCTGAAGACCATCCGCGACAAGACGATTGCGTTCACGGGGCCGCTGTCGATCACGCGCTTCGACGCCGAGGTGCTGGTGCTCGCGGCCGGCGGTCGCGTGGCGCACACCATCAGCCGCAACGTGAACGTGGTCGTGCGCGAGGACACGTGGTCGAGCAACGGGCACAAGCCGAAGAAGCCGCGCAACACGCGCCTGCAACGTGCCGAAGCACTGCAGAAGGCCGGGCACCCGCTGACGATCATCGGCGAGACGGAGTTCCGTCGACTCACCCGCACGCGCGCCAGGTGACGGCGCCCGGGATCCGGACGGGGGACCTATACTGATGGTCCGCCCGCCGACCCGGAGTCTTTCGCGATGACGATGCACCTGCGACTGCTTGCCGCCCTGGCCGCGCTGACCCTGCTGCTTGCCGGCACGCCGGCCAGCGCGCAACCGTCGCCTGACCCGGCCAACTCGTACCAGCGCTGGATCGGCTGGATCAGCTCCGACAGCCATCGCGACGTGTTCGAACTGCGCGTGCGGCGCGGTGCGAACGGCGGCAACCTGACCGGTACCATGACGTGGGTCGAGGGGCAGCTCATCCAGGCGCCGGTGCTCGCCCTCAACGTGATCCGTCGCGACGTGACGTTCGCGTTCGTCCGCGACGGCATCCGCATCGAGTTCACCGGGCGTGTGGCCGACGACCAGCGCGGCATCAGCGGCAAGCTGACCACCTCGCCCGGCGGTGACGCGTACGGCCAACTCGAACTCGCGCTGAGCCAGCCGATCGAAACGATGGCGTTGTGCGAGTCGTGGGTCGCGAAGATCGGCCAGGGCGAGAACACCATCACCCTGTTGCTGCAGCTCGGCCGCACATCGATGGACGCGGCCGGCGAATGGCACGGCGCAGTCAGCACCGATCTGCCGTCGCTCGATGGCGATCATGTGATCGACGTGCCGCTGTTCGAGCTCGTGGTGAGCGACACGAAGCTGACTGCGCGTGTGCCGTCGAGCAGTCGCAACGACACGCGGCTGGAGCTCTCGCGCAAGCCGGACGGCAAGGAGATGAGCGGCGCGATCAACAGCGGCGCGAGTGGTCGCACGCCGGTGACGTTCCGCCTGCTCGAGCGCAAGACGAACGGAAGCAGTGCAGTCACGCCGACACCCGCGCCCGCGAAGGAGAATCTGGCGGCCGGGCGCTGGCTCGGCCGTGTCGAATGGGACGGCGCGTCGCTCGTCATCGAGGTGCAGATCGTGCACGACACCGCGACGGCAGATCGGCCGTGGAGCGGACGCATCGCGCTGCCGTCGCGCGGTATTGCGATGTCGCCGCTCGACGGGTTCGAAATCGACGGCCGTCACGTCAAGGTGCGTCTCGACGTGATCGGCGGCGCGTGGCCGGACCTGACACTCGACGGGATGATCGGTGGCGAGCACGACGACGTACTGACCGGCAAGCTCGCCGCCAATGATGCGCGCCACGACATGCGCCTGCTCCGCGTGCCGGCCTTTGCCGACGCCGAGGAGCGCAGCTACTGGAACGGCAACGTCAACGCTGGCCTGCAGCAGATCGAGATCAACCTGAAGATCGCGCGCGACGGCCATGGCGGCTGGATGGCGAGCCTCGACATCGTCGCCGATCGCGTCACCGACATCCCGCTGTTCGACGTCACGATCGACGGCGCGAAGGTCGCGATGAAGATTCCGTCGCGCGCCGCGCCGCAGACGCTGACCGGCACGATCGGCGCCGACGGCAAATCGATGAGCGGCCTGCTCGACGTCGGCCAGCAACAGTTGACCTTCTCGCTCGATCGCGTCGACGCGCCGCGCGAGGCGCACCGGCCGCAGGAGCCGCAGCCGCCGTTCCCGTACGTGGGCCACGACGTGACGTTCGACGCGCCCGACGACGCCGGCTCGGTGAAGCTGGCCGGCACGCTGTGGGTGCCCGACGGCGAAGGCCCGTTCCCGGCGGCGATCATCATCAGTGGCAGCGGTCCGCAGGATCGCGACGGCTCGCTGTTCGGTCACAAGCCGTACCGCGTGCTGGCCGACCATCTCGCGCGCCACGGCATCGCGGTGCTGTGCGTCGACGACCGCGGGGTGGGCCGCTCGGCCGGCTCGCTGGAGGATCTGACCACCGACGACCTGTCCCTCGACGCGGCGGCGGCGTTGGCGTTCCTTGGCACGCGCAACGACATCGACCGTGCTCGCATCGGCCTGATCGGCCACAGCGAAGGCGGGCTGATCGCGCCGATGGTCGCGGCGTCGCACCCGGATGACGTGGCGTTCGTGGTGATGCTGGCCGGGCCCGGGGTTCGCGGCGATGCGCTGTTGATCGAACAGAACCGTCTGATCTCGAAGGCCAGCGGCTTCAGCGGCGAGTTCATCAAGGTGCAACGCACGATGCTCGACGACGTGTTCGCCGCAGTGGTCAAGGACGACCTGCACGGCGACGAGTTGCGTGCGCGCGTGAAGGCCGCGCTATCCACGTTCTACACGTCGATGCCGATGGCGGATCGCCTGTCGCAACCGCCGATGGCGCAGGCTCTGGAGGCGTGGATGGCGCAGCTGGAGATTCCGTGGTTGCGCGCGTTCCTCGCGCACGACCCGGCGCCCGCGTTGCAGCGCATGCGCTGTCCGTTGCTCGCACTGAACGGCACACACGACGTGCAGGTCGCGTGGCAGCAGAACCTGCCGGCGATCCTCGCGGCCCGTGCCGCGGCCGGCGACGACGCGGACGTCACGACGCGCGCCCTGCCGCGTCTGAATCACCTGTTCCAGACCTGCGAGACCGGCTCGCCGACGGAGTACGCGACAACCGAGGAGACGTTCGCGCCGGTCGCGTTGCGCGCGATCAGCGACTGGATTCTGGAACGCGTGGCGACTCATGGATACTGAGGCGACGTCGATCCACAACCGGACCGCCTCCGTGGCTGACGATCGACCGGGCCCGACCGTCCCGTGTGGCAAGCGCTCGTGTCACACGGCGACTGAGGGTGCCGGGTGGGGCGCGACAACGCCCGGCCGCGCGAGCGACGTCGTACTATCCTGCGCGATTCCACTCCCGATCCCGCGGTAGCCGGCCGAAGCGCCGAAACCGGCACCACCATGCTCACGCCACTCCTGCGAGCCGAACTCGGCGCGATGCTGCGCCTCGCGTGGCCGGTGGTGGTGTCGCAGGTCGGCCTGATGTTCATGGGCGTGGTCGACACCATCATGCTCGGCCACTACGGCGCCGACGAGCTGGCCGCGGTGGCCGCTGCGAACGTGCTCGCCACCGGCGTGATGCTGGTCGTGCCGCTCGGCGTGCTCGGCGGAATGGACCCGGTGATTTCGCAGGCCTGGGGAGCCGGGCACCACGCGGCTGCCGGGCGTACGCTGCGACGCGGCCTCGTGCTCGCGGCCGTCCTCTCCGTGCCACTCATGATCGGCGTTGCACTCACCGCGCAGATCCTCGGCGCGGTCGGACAACCCGCGCACCTGCTGCCGCACGTCGCAAACTACTCGCTGTGGCTGATCCCCGGCTGCTTCCCGGTGCTCGCGTTCGGCGCGCTGCGCAACACCATGACCGCCGTCGGCGATGTGCGACCGATCCTGTGGGTCACGCTCAGCGCCAACCTCGTCAACGCCGGCGGCAACGCGCTGTTCATCTTCGGCTCGTTCGGCATGCCCGCCATGGGCGTAGCCGGCGCCGGCCTCGCCACCACGCTCGCGCGCATCTACATGGTGCTCGCGCTGTACGTCATCGCGCGACACCACGGCACCCTGCAGCGCATCCGCCCGACGGCGCCGTGGCAGCTCTGGGAGTGGCGCGCGTTCCGCATGATTCTGCGTGTCGGCCTTCCGATCGCCCTGCTCACCGGCCTCGAAGTCGGCGCGTTCGGCATGTTCACGCTGATGGCCGGGTGGCTTTCGGCGAGCACGCTGGCCGGGCATCAGATCACGCTCAACATGGCGGCGCTGATGTTCATGATGGCGGTCGGTGTCTCGGCCGCGTCATCGGTGCGCGTCGGCCACGCGATCGGCCGGCGAGACGAGGACGGCGCGCGACGCGCGGCGGTCGTGGCATTCGGACTCGGCGGCGTGATCATGCTCGGCTCGACGCTGCTGTTCGCACTGCTGCCCGGGCCGCTGGCCAGCCTCTACACGCCGCCGGGTGAGGTGCGCGTCATCGCGGTCCGGCTGATCCCGATCGCGGCATGGTTCCAGCTGGTGGATGGCACGCAGGCGGTGGCGTTCGGCGTGCTGCGCGGAGCGGGCGACACGCGCGCAGCTGCGCTGCTCGGCCTGGCGGGCTTCTACGGCCTGGCGGTGCCGCTGGCCGGGTGGCTTGCGTTCTGCACGCCGCTCGGCGCGGTCGGCATCTGGATTGCCATCGTGTTCGGGCTGGGGTTTGTCGCGATACTTGCGGTGGCGCGCGTGTGGTGGCGCTTGCACCAGCCGCTCGTGCCGCTCGAGGCCGAACACGGCGCCGCGTCAGTCGAGCTGCCGGTCGATTCGCCGACGCTGCTGCCGGTGCGCGACCGGCGGCCCAACCCGCTGGCCGAGCCTGGCACTACCGTTTGATGCCGTTGAGCACCGACGGCCGGCCCGGCCAGTTCTCTTTCCAGCCCACCGGTAGCGCCTTCGCGGCCTCGCGCTTCAAGTAGGCGATTGCATCCGGATACACGCGCACGGCCGCGTTGTGTACCGCGTCCTTGTTCACCGGTTGCGGCGGCGCATGCGGGTCGGCCGGCGGCGGTGGCGACTTCATCTTCTCCAGTTCGGCCTTCACCCGTTCGATCGCATCCTCGGGGCGCTCCGACGCGTCGATGAACAACTGCGCACGCGCCCGGAACAGGCTGGTCCATGTCGCCTCCGACAGCCGGATCTCGCGCGTCACAACCTGCTCGCCGTCATGCCAGCGGAAGCGATTGCCCTCCAGCGTGGCCACCAGGTTGAGCAGCTGGTTCGCGTCGGCCGTGGTGAAGCCGTGGATACCGTCCTGCCCGTCGACGATCGGCCCCGGCAGGAAATCCCACGTGCCGCCGCCGGCGTTGGGCACCATCTTGCCGCGCAGCACCACGTTGCCGACCGCCACCTGATCGGTCGCCGGGAACCACGTCATGTCGCGCGCCTCGCTGTAGCGCATCGCCGGGAAGCGCTCCATCACGAAGCAATCCGAGAGGAAGCCGCGACGGTGCGCCTCGATCACAAACTCCTTGAGTTCCGGCCCGGGGAAGTGCAACTCGTCGCGCAGCACGGCCAGCACGTCGCGCAGGTCGTTGTGCGGCAGGTCGATCACCACTTCTTCGGGCTCGATCTTCGGGTCGGGCGAGATGTTGCGCCAGGTGATCAGCTTCAGCCCGCCTGACTGGCCGATCAGCGCGCCACGGCGCGAACTCGCGTCGGTCACGCGGTTCTCCATCACCTTCTTGATGTCCTCGTACTTCTCGTCCGGCCCGGCCAGGATGTACGGCACCGGCATCATCCCGCTGCCGCCGGTGTCCTTCACGTTGCCCCATGAGAAGCACGGAAACGACGGGTCGCCCGGCACGGCGTGGTGTTCCGCGAGCCTCACGTCGGGCGATGTCGGGTCGGCCACATGCGCGGTGGCGAGCCAGCGCTGTTGCAGGCGCACGGTGCCGTTGATGAACTGGATCTCGCCGCTGCGGTTGTCGAAGATCACGAGCGGCACGCGCGTGTTCATCAGCTCGAACGTCAGATTGCTGATGTCATCGAGCACCTCCTCGGCACTCATCGAGAAGCCGGGCGACATGCGCACCTCGATGCGACCGCGGCCGAGGCCACCGGCGCGCTGCGCAACCTCGAACGGGTAGCGCTGGCGGATCGCGTGGTCGATCGCGTCGAAGATGTCGCGGTTGTAGGCGCTGACCGAAAGCAACAGCGTCTCGTTGGAGTTGCGACTGGCCGGCAGGTCCTTCACCAGGTAGCCGGCATCGCGCACCAGCCAGCGCAGCGGCTCGGGCTCGGGCAGTGGCTGGCCGTCGGGGCCCACTGCGGGCGGGCCGTTACGTGGCGGATCCAGCGGCACGCGCTTCTGCAGGTCCTGGCGGGTGCGCGCCCACACGGTCAGGTCGTCGGGCGTGCTCGCATCGGTCAGCATGGCCGGGTAGAGCTGACCGTGATTGAGCGACACGGCGCCGAGGTCGTTGGTGACGACGATGTCGAAGCGCGTGCCGGACTCGCGCTGCAGCGGGAAGCGAGCGCTGATGTTGACGAGCGCGCACTTGCCGGTTTCCAGGTCTTCGAAGGTGACGAAGTCGGGCACGAAGCCGCCCTCGACCAGCTGTTTGAGCTGGTTGCGCAGCTGGTTGGCTTCGACGAGGTCGCGCGGAATGCTGCCCGTGCCCTTGAGGCCATACACCACGCCCATGCCCTTGAGCAGCGCCTGTTCGATGCTGGTCGCAAGCAGGAACTCGCCCATCTCGAAGCGGATCGCGGCGTAGGTGCGGATTTTCGGATCGGCCGCTTCCGGGTTGGCGCGCGCGGTCAGCTCGGTGCGGACGCGATCCGGGCCCGACTGGCAGTTGGCAGCCAGCGCGACAAGCGGGGCAAGCAGCAGCAACACAATGAGGTGGCGGAACATGGCTGCGGGTCGAGGGTGGCCTGGCATGTCGCGTGCAGCATATCCGGTCGGCCGGGTTGGTGGGCAACGGCGCCGGAATGCGTCATCGGGTGGCGGTGGCGCCGGTCGGGCGCGAGAGTGCGACATCCAGCCCCAGCTGCGTCGCGCGCTCGTTCAGCCGCTCGGCCACCGCGGCCGGGAAGCGGCCGAGCGACAGCGTGTGCACCGACAACATCGAGCGCAAACCGACGAGGTTGAAATCGCGCAGACCGGGCAGCAATTGCCGGACCGCCTGCAGTTCGCGCGCGTTCGGCGTGTGGCCCTCCCACGTGATCGTGAGCCGCATCGCGCCGGGCCCTCCGTTGTGTTGCGGAAGCCACGCGCTCTGGCGTTTGCACGCCGCGCAGCCCAGCATGCGGCCCGGCATGTAGCGCCGGTTGTAGATGTTCGCGTGCAGGCGCAGCGGCTCGCGGCAGTACATGCATTCGCTGATCGGCGCCTCGCGGATCTGTGCCGCCGCGTTGGCGGCCGACGACGCGACCGCGCGGTCGGCGTGCTGCGCGAGCACATCCAGCGAGGCGAGCGCGTCCTCGGCGTGTGCGCCATGATGGACCGTGAGTTGCACGAGGGTGAGCAGCCACTGCCGCGCGTCGCCGTCCGAGCTGCGGTCATCGTTGCCGGTGCTGGCGGTCGCGGCCGCGAGCTGTTCGCGCAACATCGCCAGCGCCGCGTCGTCGCCGTCCAGCTCGCGCATCGCCCAGTGCACGCCATGCAGGCGGCCGATGTCGCCGGGCACCAGCAGATCGCGCAGCATGTCGAGCGCGTCCTCGTCGCCCGCCATGCCCGCGTCGCGAATCACCGTCAGCTCGTCGTGCCAGTTGGGGCTTCGCTGACGCACCAGCGGGATCACCCGGCGAAGTCCATGCTGCCGTGCCGCCACGTTGGCAAGTCGCGTCTCGGACAGCTCCAACGGTCCGAGCGGCGACATCGCCTCCAGCACCGGTAACGCGTCCGGCGTGTCGCAGATCGCATGGGTCGTCCGCGCGAACGGCAGCGTGCTGCGCCACTCGGCGAGCACGGCGCGCAGCGTTCCGCGCGACGGCCCGAGGACGTCGGGCGGCACACTCCAGAGCCACGAGCCGTTGCGGTCGGCCAGGCCTTGGCGGGCGACCACCATGTGCAGCAGCTCCAGCAGCAGCATCACCATCCGCTGCGGCAGGTGCGCAAGCGTGGTCACGGCCAGCCGCAGCCGCGACGCCAGCTCGTGCGACATGGCGTCGGTCCGGGTGTAGGCATCATCGAGTGCCGCGTGACAGGCCTGCTGCGCCTCGTGCAGCGCCGCATACGCGCCGTTGCGCCGGACGAACACGGCAAGGCGGTCGAACAGCTGACCGCTGATGGTCGCGAAGTTGTCGCCGAGCGCGCGCGTCGCCTCGTGCCACAACGGCCGCAGCATGTCGACCATTGCCGATAGCGCGCGCATCTGCAGCGGCCACGACAACGCGGCGAACTCGTCCATCACCACCAGCGGCTGGCAATCGCGATCCGGCACCGCCACGCGCGACGGCCGTGCCGGATCGTACGCGCGACCCGGCGCGGGCTGATCAATCGCGAGCCAGATGGCGCGGTAGACATCGTCGGGCCGTT
>JBFWQT010000147.1:0-13323 GCA_050249295.1 Planctomycetota bacterium | reverse complement strand
CAGCCGGATCGTGATCAAGCACGTTCACGTCGGGCAGGATCGCGGCCGACTCGGTAGCGGTCATGCCGATGCGGATGCCGCGCGCGTGGGCCGCGGCGGACACGGCCATGACTTCGCGCCGGCCGCGCACCAACGAGACGAGAATGCTGGCGACCTTCACGTCGGGCAGCACGCGCTCGGCCGCGAAGAACGGCAACACGACCACGGCGTAGCGTCGTCCTGGCAGAAACTCACGCATGCAAGAGCGGAGGTGGATGATGTTCCCGGAATCCGGCCTGAGACTCGCCCGGCCTGGTAGGCAGGGTGGGGGTATCGCCCTGGAACCCCGTGTTCAAGGGGCTTCAAATCGTGAAGTGGCAGTGAAAGTGGGGTGAAAGCTCGTATGAGGGTCGAGAAGCGTCGTAGGGCCGTCGTAGGGGGTCGTAGGGGTGGTGTGAAGCGAGGGTGCCATATGATGCAAGTCGTTTGAAATAAATGAATTGCGAAGTTTACGCATGGCTGGAACGGGCGGTTTCGGGTTCGGCCGGCTGGGCATACGGCACGGCACGGCGGCACGGGCAAGCGAGGACGATCCAGTCTCTATAATACTCCGGAATCTATGAAAGTCAAACTAGAATCGGCGTTACTATTATCGGCCCCGGCGACGCATGTCGAGGGACCGCGAGACGCCGTCATCTCCACCGGGACGCAAGATGATTTGACCACGGAGGAGACGAGCACACGGAGGAAGAGAATCGAGCAGCGGATGCAATTCGGCCCTCTCCCTGCTCGTCTCCGAATCCTTCGATCGGCGACTGCTCGCGAGCACACGCCGCAACAAGGAATGAAGAGGATTGGACACAGAGGGCACAGAGGCACGGAGGGAACGAGAGACGGCTCAGCCACTCGATCCTCCTCCGTGTTCTCCGTGTCCTCCCTGGTCAGTCTTCTTCCTCTGTTGCAGCGACTGCTCGCGAGCAATTGCCGATCGGCGGATTCGTGATCGCCAGGTCCGCCGGGCCCGACTCGCTTGCGCTCGCGGCTCTTGTCGGATGCCGGGCAAGGGCAGGTGCAACCCACACCCGCACTGGTTTGCCGGTATCATCGGGTAACTGCAGGAGACGCGCATGACCACGCAACCACCACCCATCCACTACGCGCCCGACCCGCTGCGCGATGCGCCGACGCCACCACCGCGGCCGGGCGATGGCGGTCCGTTTTCCGCGCTGTTCGGTCTGATGTTCTTCGCTGCCGGCGAACTCCTGATCGCCGTCGGTTGGGTGCATGCGTGGACGGCCGGAGCCATCGGCACCGCATTGTTCGCGACCTGCTTCGGGTTGATCTTCGCCGTCCTCGGCCTGTCGATCTTGATCGACGGCGTCCGCGACACCAGCCGATGGATTCGCCGCCTGCACTACCGTTGGGCCTGGCCGGCCGCTGCGCGCGCCGCCGACGCCCACACACGGGCGCAATATGAACAACTGGCCGACGACGCAGAGCGCCACGCGTCTGCGCCGCCAGCGGACGACCCGTTCCCCCACTATCCGCGCCGGATCGGACGCGATGCGACACGCGCGGCCATCACGTCGGCGCCGATGCCGTGGCCGATCACGCTGTTCGCGCTTCCATTCCTCGCGATCGGCATCTCTGTGATGCTCGCGGCGTTCGATGTCATTGCGATCCGGTCGAGTGTCCCACGGCTGGTCATCGGCGCGATCGGGCTGCTGTTCGGTGGGGTCGGAGTCTTACTGATCGTCGCGTTCATCGTGCAGCAGGTGCGTGCTGCACGCACCCGCGCCCGCCTGGCGGAGTTCGCCGATCAGCCGTGGCAGGACCGGCGCTGGAACCCGGCCGGCACGTCTTCACGCCACGCCGCCTTGTGGGAGAAGCTGGCCGGGCTGGCGTTTGTCACGCTGCTCGCCGTTCCGTTTGTGCACACCTTCTTCTTCGGGAGCGGTCGCGGAGAATGGCTCTTCATGATCGCCGCGGCCGGCATCGGGGCGTTGGCCGCCTGCATGTGGCTCGTACTGATCGTGGACTCGTTGCGCCGCGTGGCGGGGTATCGCGAGCCGTTCTTCGCATTCGGGTCGTTCCCGTTTGTGCCCGGCCGGTCGCTGGACGGCGTGGTGCGCTGGTCGCGCGCGCCGCGTGTCGGCCGCGCCACGCCGCCGCTCGTCGCCACGCTGCGTTGCGTCGAGGAGACAACAGACCGGCGGCGCACGCCGAAGGGCGGCCATGCGGATCGGCGGGTCGGGCGCGTGCGCTACTCCGCGCAGCACGCGATCGTCGTGGACGAGTCTGGCCGGGCCGAGGTTCACTTCGAGCTGCCGCCGGGCGTGCCGCCGACGCAATGGGCCGTGAGCCCGCCGTGGTACTGGGAGGTGGAGATCGACGCGCCGCCGCGTGCCGGCGATGACGCCGACGGCGAACGCAGTCACTGGTTGTGGTGGCGACTGCATCGCGGAGTGGTGAGTCGCATGACGCAGCCGGAGCGCGCGGCGAAGCGCTGGGCGTGCCGGTTTGTGGTGCCGGTGTACGCGCCGCCGGCTGCGTCGAGAGGTTGAGCTGTTGAGGTTGGTGGCATCGCCGATCGGCGGATTCGTGATCGAGACGTCCACTGGCCCTTGCTCCATTGGAAGAAGGATTCAACACAGAGAGCACAGAGAACACAGAGGGATGAAAGAGCGCAGCTCTAGCCTCGGCTCTTCCTCTTCTCCGTGTCCTCCGTGTCTCCGTGGTGAATCCTTCTTCCGTTGCAGCGTGCGGTCGGTGCCATCGCCGATCGGCGGATTCGCGGTCGAGACGTCCACTGGCCAACTCGCGCAAAAGCAGACGAAGAAGATTGATTCACCCACGGAGGACACGGAGGACACGGAGAGGAGGCAAGCCACTCTCGCAGGTTCACCCTCTGTGGTCTCTGTGTTCTCTGTGGTGAATCATTCTTCGGTTGCAGCGCGCGGCGGTGATCGAGACGTCCACTGGCCCTTGCTCCATTGGAAGACGGATTCAACACAGAGGGCACAGAGAACACAGAGGGATGAAAGAGCGCAGCTCTAGCCTCGGCTCTTCCTCTTCTCCGTGTCCTCCGTGTCTCCGTGGTGAATCCTTCTTCCGTTGCAGCGTGCGGTCGGTGCCATCGCCGACCGGCGGATTCGCGGTCGAGACGTCCACTGGCCCGACTCGCTTGCGCTCGCGGCTCATATGGAAGCGGGCAAGGGCAAGGGCAAGGGCAAGGGCAAGGGGTGAAAGCGGCAAGGGCGAGGGGTGAAGGGGGCAAGGGCAAGGGCAAGGGGTGAAGGGGGCAAGGGCGAGGGGTGAAGGGGGCAAGGGCAATGAGATACAACCCACCACTCGCGCCACCCGCCGACTCGCTCGCTTCGCTCCGCCATGACCAGCAACCGCTTCGGCGACAACTTCCGCATCACCACCTTCGGCGAGAGCCACGGCGAGGCACTCGGCGTGGTGATCGACGGCGTGCGGCCCGGCATCGAGATCAACCTCGACGAGATCCAGGCCGAGCTGGACCGCCGACGGCCGGGGCAGAGCAAGCTGGTCACGCCGCGCAAGGAGTCCGACAAGCTGCACTGCGTCAGCGGCATCTTCGAGGGCCGCACGACGGGCGCGCCGATCTGCTTCCTCTTCTACAACGAGAACGTGAAGTCGTCGCACTACGACGACATCGCGCACCTGTTCCGGCCGGGGCATGCCGACTTCACCTGGCTCGAAAAATTCGGGATCCGCGACTGGCGCGGAGGCGGCCGGACATCGGGCCGCGAGACGATCGCGCGAGTCGCGGCCGGCAGCATTGCGCGCCAGCTGCTCGCCTCGCTCGGCGTCACGATCATCGGCCACGTCGTGCAGATCGCCGACGTGATCGCGCCGGATGTCGAGCCGGCGTCGCTCGATCGCGCGAGGATCGAGAGCAACCCCGCGCGCTGCGCCGACCCGGCCACGGCCGAGCGCATGGCCGCGGCGGTCGAGGCGGCGCGCAAGGATGGCGACTCGGTCGGCGGCATCGTCGAGGTCGTGGCGACCGGCGTGCCCACCGGCTGGGGCGATCCGGTGTTCCTCAAGCTCGACGCGATGATCGGCACCGCGATGCTCTCGATCGGCGCGACCAAAGGCGTGGAGATCGGCGCCGGCTTCCGCCTCGCCTCGCTGCGCGGCTCGCAGAGCAACGACGGCATCGCGCCGGGCGGGTTCCTCACCAACCGCATGGGCGGCATCCTCGGCGGCATTTCCAACGGCGAGCCGATTGTGGTGCGCGTGGCGGTCAAGCCGACATCGTCGATCCGCAAGGAGCAGGACACGATCAACGAGCAGCGCGAGCCGGTGAAGCTGGTGGTGCCGGGCCGGCATGATCCGTGCATCTGCCCGCGACTGGTGCCAGTGGCCGAGAGCATGCTCGCGCTGGTGCTGGCCGACGCGGCGTTGCGCCAGCAGGCGATCGTCGAGGCCGCGACGTCGAGCGAGCAGTTGACCGCCGAGCTGGCGTTCACTGACAGCGAGATCCTGCGGCTGCTGCACCGCCGGCGCGAGCTGCTGGCGGCGGGTGGTTCGCTGCCGGACGAGTCGGCGTTGGCGGCAGCGCGTCGTGAGGCCGCGTTGGCGCTGGAGTTGCCGGAGGAGATTGCGGAGAAGGTGGGGCGACTGGTGGATGGTGGCGAGTGAGGGAAGGGCAAGGCAAGGGCAAGGGCAAGGGCAAGGGCAAGGGCAAGGGCAAGGGCAAGGGCAAGGGCAAGGGCAAGGGCAAGGGTAAGGGTAAGGCTCTGGAGCCCCGGAGGGGCGTCTCTGCAGTAGCCCGGGGCGTGAGCCCCGGGTTGCCCGAGCGCCCGCGTCGCATGAGCCCCGGAGGGGCGATCCAGGACCTCTGTACCGCCGCCGGGGCTCCGGCAGGAAGGGCAAGGGCAAGGGCAAGGGCAAGGGCAAGGGCAAGGGCAAGGGCAAGGGGTGAGAGGGGCAAGGGGTGAGAGGGGCAAGGGGTGAGAGGGGCAAGGGGTGAGAGGGGCAGGGGCAGGGGCAGGGGCAGGGACAAGGGCAGGCGGGGCAGCGCGAGAGCAAGGGCAATGCGTTAGACTGGGGTACTCACTCACAACTGTGCCGGAGAGAGACATGCGCCGATCGAGCTTCTGGTCCGTCGTACTGTGCATGGCGCTCGCGCCGGCCATGCTGCCCACCGCGCCGGCCGCGGCACAGGCACCCGACCCCGAACCGCCGCCGGGGCAACCGCCGCAGACCCAGCCACTCGACGCGCGCGGCCTGCTCGACGCCGGCGCAGCCGCCTGGGAGGCAAAGGACTACACCGGCGCCGCGCGCTACTACACGCGCGCCATCGCCGCCTACACCACCGGGTTCGGCGACGACACCGCAGCTGCCGACGCGCAGAACATCATCCTGCGTCGCGCAATCTTCTGGTGCCACGCGCAGGCGGGCAGCGGCAGCGACGCGCTCATGCCACTCATCGAGCCGTTCTTCGCCACCGCCCTGCGCATCGGCACCGCCGACGCGGCCGACGAGATTGCCTCGTGCAACGCGGCCGTGTGTCAGGTGATGAAGGCCCTCGCGGTGGCGAAGAAGGGCGACGACGCCGAGGCGCTGTACCGCGCGTGGGGCCTCGCGATGCATCGCACGCTCAAGGCGGCGCTGGCCGACCACACGGCGGGCACGCGCGCCGAGGCGCTGGCCACATTCGTCGCGATCGTCGAGCGGGTCAGCTGGCACACGCGCTACGACCACATGGAGGCGCTGTGGATCCTCGGCCGGACCGACACCGGCACGAGCGAGTTCCGCGCGATTGTCGCGCACTACGAGCAGATGGGCGAGCACGAGCAGGCCGTGTGGAGCGCGCAGAACGCGTTCTTCGAGATGACCCGCAACGGCACGCCGCAGTCGGCCGCGTGGTTCTTCGCCGAGACGCTGGCCGCGCTGAAGTCGTACCGGGCCGCGTCGCCGCAGGCGTTCGCGCTGGTGAACGTGCGCGACTACCTGCGCCGGCTGCAGGCCGACGGGCACGGCGCCGATGCGGTGGCGTTCATCGAGGCGCTGATCGCCGGGGCGACGCAGCGTGACGCGTTCGCCAGCGGGCTCGACGAGGCGACGTTCCGCAGCTGGCTCGCACCGCTGCTCTCGGCCGATCCGAAGGCGGCCGGGGTGAATGCCGCGCGACTGGCCGAGCTCGGCAAGTCGGCCGGTGACGCGTGGCTGGAGGCCATCGGGCTGACCGGCTCGGCGCAGGCCGCGCTCGACCAGGGCGAGTCGGCCACGTTGCCGGCCGCGCTGGCGGTGGCCGCGGCGGCGCGGGCCGGCGATCCGCTGGTGCTCGGCCGGGCGCTGCTGCAACAGGCGCGGTCGCTGTCGGCGCGGGGCGAGCACTACCCGGCCGACGCTGCGGTGGTCAACGCGGTCGAGCAGTTCGCGCATGCGCGCAGCAATGCGGGCCGCCACGCCGCCAGCCTGATCGGCCTGGCCAACGCCGAGGCGGCCAAAGACGACGCGCTGATCACCGCGTGGAAGGCGGCCGCGGGCAGTGTGGCGGCGGGCGGCGGGCGGGCCGGCGAGTCGGTCGGCGAGATGAGCCCCAGCGCCCTGCTGGCGGCCGTCACGAAGGAGCCGATGGAGATCGACCTGCTCGAGATCGAGCGCACCGGCAAGCTGCTGAAGGTGACGAACCTGCTCGACTCGACGTCGGTGAAGATCGCGATTGACCCGCTGTTCCACGTGGTCAACGTCAGCGGCGTGATGCTGCAGTTGCGCGACGCCGAGCTGGCCGTCGTCGAGATCGCCAACCGCGCCTCGGCCCCGGCCACGCCCGGCGAGTCGGCGACGATGGCCGACGGCAAGGCGGTATTCAGCACGCCGGACTTCGACACCTTCGTGCCGCGCGTGCACCTCGCCGACGGCAAGCGCGTGCGCGTGACCAGCGGATGGCGCCTGGTCCGGCAAGAGTAGTTGTTCGGGGACAAGAGCCGCGAGCGCGAGCGAGCGGGCCCCGCCGCAGCATGACGAAGAAGGATTTTGACCACGGAGGACACGGAGGACACGGAGACGGAGCGGCGAGAGGCGCGACGAGTTGCATCCGCTCCTCCGGCCCCTCTTCCTCCTTGTGCTCCGTGTGCTCCGTGGTCAATCCATCTTCGTCCTGCGTCTCGCGGATTCGTGATCGCAATTCCATCGGCCCGCTCGCTCAGGCTCGCAGCTCGTACCCGGGGAGGGCCATCCGAGGCCCTCCATGTACGCTCCAACCCGGGCGCCCACCGGGCGTTTCATCCTGCAAGGCAGTTCCGCGCGGCGCGCCGTGCGGGGCGAACGAACCTTGCCGTATGTCGGCGGGATCGGTACACTCCTCCCGCTTCCCGGAGCTCCCCATGTTGTCCGCACACGTGCATTTCCGGCATTTCCGTCCATCTTCCAGCAGCGTGCCGTCCGCCGCGCTGATCGCGCTCATCGCGCTGATCACACTGGTGGTGCTGCCGGCTGTCAGCGCCGCGCCGGCAATGGCCGGTGACGACGACGCGGCCTCGCTGGCGCTGCCCGAGTACGCGACGCCCGGCTCGCCCGCGCTGTTCTCGACCGGCGACAAGCCGTTCTGGCTCGACCCGATGGACGTGCTCTGGAACCGCGACTACACGGTCGACTGGAACACCCGCTTCCGCGGCGGTCGCGGCTCGGCCGGCCTCGTCACCGAAGTCACCAACTGGACGGCCGACGCGAAGAACAACGAGAGCTACCTCGAGGGCGCCGACGTCATCGAGATGTCGCAGCTGGTCAAGCTGCACGGCGTGGTCATCCCGTGCGTGGCGCTCAGCGTCGAGGCCGGCATCTCGCAGCAGCAGATCCGGCCGGACGGCGACAGCGGCTACGACCGCTACAAGTGGAGCTACCGCGTCGGCGGCGCCGTGCACGGCATGGCCAACCTCGGCACGTTCGCGACGTTCGGCGCCGAGGCCGGGTTCTACACCTGGGAAGGCCGCGCGGACGACGCGAACAATGCGCAGGTGACGGCCAACAACGGCAACCCGGTGTTCCTGCGCGCGTACCTCGTGCGCGTCGACCTGCGACTGATGATCGAGCTGTTCGGCGAGCGCAACGGCGGCTCGTTCAACATCTACGTCGGCGGCACGTTCATCTACCAGTGGAACCGCATCATTCTCGACACCTCGTCGCTGGCCTTCCGGCAGCCGATCGAGGACTCGTTCAACCTGCTCACCGGTTTCGTGCTGGGCATCAACGAGCAGTTCTCTCTCACCGCCGAGGCGCGTCTGCTGGGCATCGTGTCCGGCCGGCTCTCACTCGAAATCTGGATGTGACGACGTACACAGACGGGTCTGACGACCTCGCACCGCCACGAAAGGATCGCGTTCCATGCGCATGCCGATGCTTCGCAAGCCCGTTACCGCCGTGCTGGCGGGGCTGTTGCTGGTAGTGATTCTGGCCCCCGCCGTGGCAGTCGCCGACGACGACAGCACCGCTGCAGCTCCGGTGCTGCCCGGCTTCCGCGTCGATCCGTTCGCGCAGTCGTTCACGCTCAGCGCCGACTCGCCGCTGTTGCCGTGGACGCCGCTCGATCAGATGGAAGACCGCAAGGACGCGATGCGCTACTGGAACGCCTACTACCGTGGCGGCCGCATCAGCTTCGGCGTCAACTCGGACTACGTGACCTTCAAGACCGTATCGACCGGCACGTTCAACGCGGCCACCGGTGACGCGACGCTCGTCGAGAACGACATCAACGTCGCCTACGGCCTGGTCCTGATCGAGAACCTGCGCCTCGACCTCGCTGTCGGCACCACGCTGATCAACTTCCAGCCGACCTCGCGCGGCGGCGCCGGCTACGATGTCTACGGCTGGGGCATCAACTACAAGGTCGGCCTGAGCTTCTCGCCGGTGCTGTCGTTCCTGCCGAAGATGGTGGCGCCCGAGTTCGGCATGAGCCTGCGCGGCTACAACGCCAAGAACGGCAGCCTCGGCTCGATGAACACCACGCACCTGCGCGCCTACATTCGCATCTACCTGGAGCTGGCCGGCACCGAGGACTTCTCGCTGTCGATCTTCGTCGGCGGTGGCTACCAGTTCTACAAGGCCTTCCTCAACAGCCTGGAGTTCAAGAACAACTCGGGTGGCGGCGCCGACATCCCGCTGCCCGACCTGAACTTCAACGTCGGCCTGGTCGCCTTCCTCGGCACCGGCATGGCGATCCGTCTCGAGGGCAACAACCTGCCGTCGCTGACGCTGTCGCTGGAAGTCATCACGCAGTGATCAGTCTGTGAGTGACGTTCGCAACGTTGCATCCCACCCTGCGGGTCACACCGCGGGGTGGTTGCATGTCGGAGCGAGCGCGAGTTGCATCTGAGTCCCTGAGTCCCCTTGAAGCCCACGGGCTGCCGCCCGTGGGCAACCGTTCATCTGCTCGCGACCTCCCGCCATGCCGGGCGACCCTTCACCAGACATCCTGATCATCGGTGCTGGCGCCGCCGGTCTCGCCGCGGCGATCTTCGCCGGTGAGCCCGCGATCGCCGGTGCGTCTCCGGCGCGCATCTGGTTGCTCGACGGTGCTGCCCGCCCCGGCGCAAAGATCCTCGTCTCCGGCGGTGGTCGCTGTAACGTCACCCACCACAAGGTCACGGCCGACGACTACTCGGGCGGGCCTGCGCCGCTCATCCGCAACGTGCTCCGCGAGTTCCCCGAGCGTCGCACTCTCGAATGGATGGGCTCGCTCGGCGTCGACCTCAAGCTCGAGGACTCCGGCAAGTACTTCCCCGTCTCCGACTCGGCGCGAACCGTGCTCGACGCCCTGCTGGCCCGCGCGGCCGCGGTCGGCGCCACGCTGCACGCGTCCACGCGCGTCACCGCCATCCATCCTCCCACCGCCGCCGCCACCACCTGGCGCGTCGACACCGCCAACCCCGACCTCGCGACGATCACCGCCCGCCGCCTGATCGTGGCTACCGGCGGCCTCGCGCTGCCGAAGTCGGGCTCCGATGGCTGGGGCCTCGACGCCATGCGCGACCTCGGCCACACGATGGTGCCGACCACGCCGGCCCTCGTGCCCCTGCTGCTCGACGAAGCCGACGGCGCCAACGGCCACCGCTACCGCGACCTGCAGGGCCTGACGATCGACGCCTCGCTCGCGCTGCTCGACCCGAATGGCAAGCGCCTGGCTGGTGAGACGCACTCGCTGCTGTTCACGCACTTCGGCATCAGCGGCCCCGGCCCGATGGATCTGTCGCGCCACTGGCTGCACCGCGAGCACCGCGACCTCGGCGCGCAGCTCGTCCTCGGCCATCCGCAGTTCCGCACGCCCGAGCAGGCCGACGCGTGGTTGCAGTCGCAGTCGCGCGACCACGCGAAGCGCGACGTCGCGACCGCGTTGCGCGAGCTCTGGCCCGAGCGCCTCGCCCGGCTGATCGCCGGCGACGCGGCCGCTTCGACGCTGGCGAACCTCACGAAGGTGCAACGCAAGCGTATCGCGCAGCAACTCGTGCGCCTCCCGTTGCACGTCATCGGCGACCGCGGCTACAAGCACGCCGAGACCACGGCCGGCGGCGTCGACCTGCGCGAGATCGACATCCGCAGCATGGAGAGCCGTCGTCACGCCGGCCTGCATCTGTGTGGCGAGGTGCTCGACGTGGACGGCCGCATCGGCGGTTTCAGCTTCCAGTGGGCCTGGGCCACCGGCTGGTTGGCGGGCCGTGGCGCGGTTCGCGCGCTGGATGGCGTGTAGTCGGTGTGATAGCAGGCTTCCAGCCTGCAGCTGTGATGAGCAGGCCTCCAGCCTGCAGCTGTGATTCATCCAGGCCTGCACCACGGACTGATGCAGGCGGGAAGCCTGCACCACAACATCCCGCCTTTCGCCCTGCCGACACCCGGCGAGGGGGTTTCCCCGAATCGGCTGGCATGGTGTCATGCGCGACCTGCCGAAGCCGGGGCCGCAGTGCTCCTTGCCGATGTTCGTGCCATGACCGCGATGTTCAACCGGATTCTGATCGCCAATCGGGGTGAGGTTGCGCTGCGGGTGATCCGGGCCTGCAAGGAGCTCGGCATCCACACCGTGGTGGTGTTCTCCGAAGCGGACCGCGGCGCCCACTACCTCGAACTGGCCGACGAGGCGATCTGCATCGGGCCGGGACCGGCTCGCGACAGCTACCTCGACATCTCGCGGATCATGAGCGTCGCCGCGATCTCCGACGCCGACGCGATCCATCCCGGCTACGGCTTCCTCGCCGAGAACTCGCGCTTCGCCGAGATCTGCGAGCACCACCAGATCAAGTTCATTGGCCCGTCGCCCGCCGCGATCGAGACGATGGGCAACAAGAGCAAAGCCAAGCAGTTGGCCGTGGCCAACGACGTGCCGGTCGTGCCCGGCTCGCGCGGCCTTGTCGAGAGCGAAGCGCAGGCCCAGGAGATCGCCGAGCGCATCGGCTTCCCGGTGATCATCAAGGCGTCGGCCGGTGGCGGCGGTCGCGGCATGCGCGTGGCGCACAACCAGGTCGCGCTGATCAACGGCTACCACCAGGCCCGCTCCGAGGCCGAGGCGGCGTTCAAGGACGGCTCGGTCTACATCGAGAAGTTCATCGTCAACCCGCGCCACATCGAGATCCAGCTGATCGGCGACGAGCACGGCAACATTCTCTACCTCGGCGAGCGCGACTGCTCGCTGCAGCGCCGCCACCAGAAGCTGGTGGAGGAAAGCCCGAGCCCCGTGGTCGACGCGGCCAAGCGCAAGGAGATGGGCGAAGCGGCCGTGCGACTCGCGAAGGCCGGCGGCTACTCCAATGCGGGCACCGTCGAGTTCATCATGGACAGTGCCGGCACGTGGTACTTCATGGAGATGAACGCGCGCATCCAGGTGGAGCACCCCGTGACCGAGATGGTCACCGGCCTCGACCTGATCAAGCTGCAGATCGCCGTGGCGGCCGGGCACAGGCTGCCGATCACGCAGGAGCAGGTGACGCTGCGCGGCCACAGCATCGAGTGCCGCATCAACGCCGAGGACCCGGCCAACGACTTCAAGCCGTCGCCGGGCGAGATCCAGCGGTTCTTCGCGCCGGGCGGTCTGAACGTGCGCTGGGACAGCCACGTAATGGGTGGCTACCGCATCCCGCCGAACTACGACTCGATGATCGGCAAGCTGATTGTGTACGGGGCGACGCGCGCCGAGGCGATCCGCACGATGGTGCGTGCGCTGGACGAGATGCTGGTGCAGGGCGTGGCGACGACCATTCCGCTGCAGAAGGAACTGATGATGCACGCGCGGTTCCACACCGGCGACGTGCATACCGGCTTCGTCGAGGAATACCTGGCGAGTCGCTGAGCGGTCGGGTTTGAGTGGTTGCGTTTCACACGTGCCTCGCTCCAGCCGTGCAGGGGCATCCGCTAGAGTTGGCACCAACAGGCTCACGCCCCGGGCTACTGCAGGCCGCCCCGGCGGGGCTCCGGAGCCATCACGTCAACTCTATGGCATTCGGGGAGACGAGCGGCTCTCAGCCACCACCACCGATGATCGGCAACAACACCTGCTCGACAAACGCCGGGTGGAACAGGATCGGCAACGGCAGCGCGAGCCACAGCACTGTCCAGCACCAGCCGGGCCAGCCGCCGATCGGGCGACCCGCCGACTGCCGCGCGCGCTCGATCAGGATCAGTCCGCCGTGCACGACAAAGTAGAGCATCGGCAGGCCGTAGCCGGTCTGCACCGGCACGCTGATCGCCACCTCGTGCAGCACGCCGGAGAACGCGAACGCGAGCACCGTGGCGGCGCGCCTGCCAACCACCGGCTGCAAGGGCCGGTAGACGGCGATCGCGGTCATCTCCGAGAACGCGATGTTCCAGCGACGGCCCCAGAACTCCGTGAGGCTGGTCGAGCGGATCGGCGCGCGGAACAGCAGGTTCGCGTCGAGGCCCACCAGGCGCCAGAACGCGGTGGCCGACTTCAGCACGCCGAAGTGCAGACACAGGCTGATGCCCGGCAACAACAGCGGCAGCGCCAGCAACGGCGATCCGCTGACGCGCCACACGCCGGCCGCTGCGACGATCAGCGCGAGGCCGCCGACGGCCAGGAGCAGCGCGCTGCGCAGGATTAACCACGCATCGTCGCGCGGCTTGCGTTCGCCGGCAAAGATGCGCGGCCGCATGCCGAACCAGAGCGTGCAGAAGCCGAGCCAGCGCCACCACGACATGCGCGTGCCGTCGCTCGCCGCCTCGACGCCGACGACGGACTTCATCGCAACCAGCAGCACGGTGATGATCGCCAGCATCCGGAACCCGGCCGGCTCGCTGGCGACGACGAGGCGCTCGACGCCTACGGTGCTGCCGACCACCAGCAGCCATGCCAGGCTGCGCGCCAGC
>JBFWQT010000146.1:0-13409 GCA_050249295.1 Planctomycetota bacterium | reverse complement strand
GGCGACACGGCGTCGATCCAGCTGATGCCCGAAGCGGTTGGCCCACCCGGCGGCCAGCCACCGGCAGGGCAGCGCCCGGCGCCCGCGCCCATGCCCGGGCAGTCGATTGCATCCACCGTGCCCGGCATCCGTAGCGCCCCGCCTGCGCCGCCCAGCATTCCGGGTCTTGTGCCGTTGTCGCCGCCCGGTGCCAGCGCGTTGCCGCCGATCCCCGGATTCCCGCGCACCGAGGCCGGCGCCGAGCTCGACCGCGAGATCGCCGAGTTCGACGCGGCCGGTGTCGGCGAGACGATCTACGCCGAGTCCGGCATGCATCGCGTGTTGCCCGACCTGCCGGCGCTGATGGCGAAGACGCAGCGCGAGCAGGACGGCGGCGCGGGTGTGCCTCAGGTTGGCCAGACCATGTCGGAGACCGGCCCGGGCGAGAAGAAGCCCGACACGCTGATCGACATCCACGCCGACGACATCGAGGAGCGCCAGCCCGGCGCAGCGGTACGCGACGAAGCGCAGTACCGCATGCGCCTCGAGCGCCTGACCACCTGGCTGCGCGAGTTCCGCTACGAGGACTGCATCGCCGAGGCGAAGGCGCTGATTGCGTACCGCCCGCAGGAGATGGCGCTGCGCCAGACGCTCGAGCGCGCGCAGGAGTCGCAGGACCGCATCATCGAGTACGAGCAGATCGGCTACGAGGCCCGCGAGCGCGGCGACTTCGAGACCGCCGAGGCCGCTGTGCTCAAGCTGCAGGAGTTCGTGCCGCTGGGCTACGGCACCGACGTGCTGAAGGAGATCCGTGCCGAGCGCGACAAGCTCGGCGCGCTGATCACCGAGGTGGAGGCGCACGCGGCGGCCGGGCGCTTCGACGCAGCGGGGAAGCGGCTCGACGAGCTGATCGCCGAGCACCCGGCGTTCACGCCGCTGCAGCGCCTGCGCGACCGTTTCAGCGCGACACGACCGCTGCGCGAGGAGCTCAACGCGGCAATGGCCCGGCGCGACTACCAGGCCGCGCGACACGTCACGTCAAAGCTGTTGCAGGTCGTGCCCGAGGATCGCGCCGCTCGCGCCGCGATGGCCAGCATCGAGCAGGCCGCGGTGATCGACAAGCACGACAAGCTGATCGAGGAGGCGCGCGCCGCGCTGCGCGGCGGACGCACCGCGCGGGCCGTCGAGCTGGCCAACCTCGCGAAGAAGGTCATCCCCGGCAGCGCCCGCGTCAAGGAAGTGCTGGCCGGCGTCGAGGGCCGCGGTCGCAGTCGCAAGCGCATGTACACGGCGGTCGTGGCCGTGGTGGCAGTGGCGATCATCGTGGCCGGTGCGATGGCCGTGATGTCGGCGATGCAGGACAACCTGCGCCAGGCTGCGCTCGACAAGCCGGCCGGCGAGGAGCGTGTCAACGCGCTGACCGAATACATCGCGAGCTATCCCGCCGACGGCGCGGCGCAGGCGGCCCTCAAGGAAGCCGACGCCGAGTGGCGCCGCATCTGGATGGACGCGGCAAAATCCGAGTCGCGGATCACGATCCGCCGCGAGTCGCTCGAGGCGTTCCTCCAGCGCTGGCCCGACGATGCGGCCGCGATCCGCTTCCTCGACGAGACGAAGACCGCCGAAGCCGAGGCGGCGCAACGCGGTCGCGACCGCCTTGCGTTGCGCGCGCTGCTCGACAAGTACAAGTCGCAGCCGGCCGAGCGCCTGGCCGCGCTGAAGACCTACGCGGCCGAGCATCCCGAGAACATGGCCGTGCTCGGCGAGATCGACCGTGCCCGGCTCGAGGTGGCGCGCGCCGGGTTCGACGCGGCCGTGGCCGGCGAGCGCGACCTGTTCAATCGCTGGAAGCTGATCGACGCGCGCTATCGCGAACTCGAGAACGAGGCCGCCGCCGACTGGCAGGAGTTCCGCGGCGACGTCCGCTCGCTGCTCGAACGCACGCGCGGCGCGCTCGAACAGGAGGCGCGCACGCAGTCGCGCGTACTGCCCGACCGCACCGCCGCCGAGGCCTGGCTGCAGCGCATCGGTCAGCTCGTCGCCGCCGACCCCGGTTTCGCCAGGTCGTTGCAGCCCGAGATCGCGCAGGTGCGGCAGATCATCGAACAGGACAACGCCGCCGACGAGTTGCTCAAGCGCGCCGCCACGATCGACACCTGGTTTGACGCCGCGGCCTTCCTGCCCGAGATGCGCCAGTTCGCGCTGCGCGTGCCGCGGCTCGACTCGCGTGTGCGGCCCACCATCGACCGCATCTCGCGCCTCGCCGCGCAGAAGCCGCCGGACGTCCGCGGCTTCGGCTTCCTGCGCCAGCAGTCGTGCACCGGCCCGGCCGGCACCGTGATCATCAACATGTACCGCTGCGAGGCAATGGCCGAGGCGCTGCGGATGCCGGCCATCCCCGACTCGCTGCGCGAACGGATCGACGAGAAGGGGCCGTGGACGCGCATCGACATCGAGTTCGCCCTGCTCCCGCAGTCGGGCACCGAGCGCGCGTCGTTCCGCATGGGCTCGCCCGACAACGAGCCGGGCCATTCGACCAACGAGCAACAGCACGACGTCACGCTCACGCGGCCGTATCTCATTGCGCGCACCGAGGTGTCGCAAGAGGTGTGGGAGGCGGTGCGCAAGCGCGTGAAGGAACGCGGCATCGATCTCACCCCCAACCCGAGCGGCTTCCAGGCCGGCGATAACCCGGTCGAGCGCATCCGCTGGAGCAACGCCGACGAGTTCTGCACCGCCCTCGGCCTGCGCCTGCCGACCGAGGCCGAGTGGGAGTTCGCATGTCGCGCCGGCACGAGCGGGCCGTTTGCGTACGGCGACAGCATCAGCGCAGCGCAGGTCAACTTCGACGCGCGCAAGCCGTGGCCGGGGCAGCCCGACGGCACGTTCCGCGGACGCACCTCGCCGGTCGGCACGTTGCCACCCAACGGCTTCGGCCTCTACGAGATGCACGGCAACGTCATGGAGTGGTGCGCCGACTGGTTCGGCCGCTTCGGCAGCGCGCAGGAGACCGACCCGGTCGGCCCACGTTCGGACGTGGTCGCGCGAGTGCTCAAGGGCGGCAACTGGCGCAGCAGTGCCACCAACGCCCGCTCCGCCTACCGCACCGGCGCCGGCCCCGAGAGCAGCACCAACTACGTCGGCTTCCGCCCGGCGGCGAGCATCGATCAGTAGCCAGTCGACGGCCCTTTGACCGTACTAGTGTGGCACTGTGCCCTTGTTCCATTGTGCCCGTGTGCCCTTGTGCCATTGTGTTGAGCATCCGGTCCGAGCCGCGACCGTCAGGGCGCGGGACCGTGAGCCCGGGATGCGGGATGCGATGAGCGGCGCCAGGTTCCCATGACCACGTACAAGCTGAAGCCGGTGCGGCCAATGCTGATCGACGGACGATGTCGTCGGTGCGGCGTGCTGGCCGTGATGAAGCGGGATCCGGACGCGCCGGACGATCCGCCCGAGCTGCGACCGCCGTGCCGATGCCGGTCGCCGCAGTACGGATGGCTCAAGGTGCCCGAACCTCCCGACGACGTCGAATAGACGCCGCCGCGGACGGAGCCCGATCAGCTGTGCAGCCAGCCGCGGACGCGGACGATGCCGAGCAGCGTCAACAGGGCCAGCATCAGGCCGAGCAGGCGCGACGACGACGCGGCGTCCGGCGAACCGGCGCAGCCGAAGCCGATGCGCACCTTGCCGGCCGAGCCGCCACCACCGGGGGCCACGATCAGGTTGTTGCTGATCACAAACGCACCGCCAAGCGTGAAGCGCAGCGTGTAGGTGCCGTTCACATCCAGCGTCAGCCCGTCGAAGCTCGACCGGCCCTGCACGGCCTGGACGCTCAGCACGGTGGTGAGCACCGCACCACCGGGGCCGGTTTCGATCGAGACGGTGACGCTGCTCGAACTGTCGGACCACACGCGGATGCCGCTGGCGTCACGCAGTTCGATCACCGGCTGCGTGGCGAACGGCGCGGCCGGGCCACCGTTGGCCGGCTGGACGATGATCACCAGCGATGCAGCTGGGCCGGTGATGTTGCTGATGGTGTGCGAGATCGGCAGGCCGTTGATGATGTTGCCGGCAACTTCGGTGATGCCGCCGGGGTTGATGCCGGTGGTCAGCGTGCCGTTGGTCTGCGCGCCGCCGAAGTTGACCGAGAGCAGCATGTTGACGGTGCCGTTGGCGGGTACGCCGATGCTGAGGCCGCCGATCGTGACGGTGGTGCTGCCGGCTACGGTGTTCGCACCCTGCTGCACGTCGCTGCCGTCGAGGTCGCGCAGCACGGTGCCGCTGTCGAGCCACAGCTTGAGCGTGCGGCCGACGACCGACGGCGTGCCGCTGAACGTGAACGTGATCGCCGAGACAGTCGAGGCGCCGCTGGCGTCGGCGGTCAGCTCGAACGCGAGCACGGCGTGATCGGCCGAGTCGGTCTGGAACGCGCCGGGCTGCGTGGACGGCTTGCTGGCGGTCAGCAGCGTCGCGCTCGACCACAGGACGTCGGTGGCCGTCGTGCCGTCGTTGTCGCCGTTGTTTTCGGCGCCGACCGACGTGATGTTGAAGCCGCCGAGGCCGTGATCATCGCTGGCGTGCCGGAACGTGAGTCGCGCGGGTGCGGCCGCAACGTTGACGAGCAGGCCGGCGTTGCTGGTGTCGACCGTGTCGTCGAACTCGTTGCTGTCGGCGTTGAGGCGCGCGTTGGTCAGGCCGCTGAGCGTGAGGTGCGCGCCACCCGTGACGCCGGACGCGCACACGTTCTGGATGAAGCTCGAGCCGTAGGCGCCGGTGATCGACAGGCCCGACGCGTACATGCGCACGAAGCGCGTGTAGAACGACGAGAACGTGCCGCCGGTGGACGACACCGAGAGCCCGGCCGCCTGGGTCGTGCGGATCAGGCTGTCGATGTACGAGACGAACGCGTTGGTGGTGGTGATCGACCATGCGCCGGTCGCGGTGGTGGTCACGCCGCCGAGCGTCATGGTGGTGTTGGCATTGGCCGTGATCGACGTCGCACTGCCCATCGTCTGCGAGACGCCGTTGGTGATCAGCCTGGCGCCGGCGTTGACCTCGGTGGCTGAGCCGCCCTGGCCGATGATCAGCGAGGCGTCGTTGGGGATCGTGATGATCGAGCCGTTCTGGATGTTGACCACGCCGCCGAACCCCTGGTTGGCGGTGGTGCCGTTGCCGATGCGCAGGCCGGTGCCCGCGCCCTGGCCGCCGGTGCCGTTGCCGAGCCGGGCGCGCGCGTTGTCGAACGTGACGACCGCGTTGTTCTGGTCGGCGCCGCCGCCATTGTTGATCGTGTCGCCGGCGACGGTCATGTTGCTGATGTTGATCGACCCGGCTGCACCGGCGGGGCTGCGGGTGATGGTCACGACCGTGCGGTCAGCCGGGATGCCGTTGTTGACCTCGGGCACGGTCAGCGAGGCGATCAGCACGTTGGCCGGGCCGCTCGTGACAGTCGAGGTGACCGGGAACGTGCCGTCGCCGATGCGGATGCTCACGCCCGCGGCGTTGGCGTTCCAGGCGGTGCCGGCCGTGGCGGTGGCGGTGTGGAAGTTGCCGATCAGCGTCATCATGCCGGCCTGCGTGAAGCGCGCGCCGGCACCGACGTTGTCGACCTGCCAGTACGAGCCGCCGGCCGAGAAGTTGGCATTGAGCGTGCCGGAGCCGTTCATGTTGATCACCACCGGCTCGTCGTTCAGGGCGTTGGGCCGGCGCACCTGGTTGTCGGTGCTGGTGAGGTTGATGCCGCCGGTGAGCGTGTGCGTGCCTTCGCCGAGGCTGTAGCAGCCGGCGCGCGTGGCGGTGCTTCCGAGCGTGACGGCGATGTTGATCGTGCTGCGGCCGGTGGCGGTGATGCCATCTTCCTCGCAGCCGAGCACCGGCAGCGTTTCGTTGTCGAAGGCCGAGTCGCCCATCGCGGCGCCACCATTGAACGTGGCAGTCGCGCCATGCTTGACCAGCCACTGGAAGGTGGAGAACGCGACGGCGCCGCCGAACGGCACGTTGCCGATGAACATCTGGCGCTGCAGGTTGGCCACGGCGCCGTTGGTCAGGAAGAGGTCGGGCGCCAGCACGTTGCCGGTGGTCGAGAACAGATTGGTGTTCTCGATGAAGCCGTCGGCCAGCTCGAGCGTGCCGCCGAGGCCGAGCGGGCTGTCGGCGAAGTTGAGCGTGCCGCTGTTGCGGATGTTCCAGATGATCGAGCGGTAGCCGCTGTTGACGCCGGCGGTGTAGCGCAGCGTGCCGCTGATCAGCAGGTTGCCGAGGAAATTGCGGCCGCCAAACTGGAACGAGTTGAAGGTGTCGGTGGGGCCCGAGAGTACGCAGTTGCCGCCGACCGGCACCTTCACGTCGGCGAAGATCAGGCCGAGCGCGATCTGGTCGAGCTGGCCGATCGCCGACGCGTCGAGGTTGCCCTTGAGCGTGAGGTCGATGAACTTGAAGTTGAGCCACGTCGCGTCCATCAGCTCGAACGCATCGATGCCTGCGCCGTTGCCGAGGAACAGCACATTGCCGTCGATCGTGACCGGCAGCCGGGTGTACGCCGCCTCGGCCGTGTCACACTCGAAGAAGAACTGGCCGAACAGGCGCAGGCCCTTGATCGAGATGGCGCAGGTGCTCTCCGTGTAGCACTGCACCCACCCGTTGGCGACGATCTCGTAGGGGCCGTTGAGCTGCAGCGACGAGTTGTCGTGGATGAACATGTCGTTGAAGCCGTCGAAGCCGCCGACAACGGTGAAGTTGCCGAAGGTGAGCGACCCGCCGTTGCCGACCTCGATGCCGTTGGTACCGAGCGTGAGGGTGTTGCCGGCGGCGAGACCGGTGAGATTGACGACGACACCGATGACGCGGATGTTGCCGACCGCGGCGGGGACATTGACGACGTTGAGGGCACCCGTCGTGAAGCGCGCCTCGTCGGCGGCCCCCGGGGACACGCCGCCGGCCCAGTTGGCGCCATCCGCCCAGTTGGTGCCGTTGCCGCCGCCGGTCCAGTCGATGGCCGAGGCGGTGTGGGCGGAGCCGACGATCAGGGTGACGACAGTGACGACGACGGCCAGCAGCTGGAACAGCCAGGCACCTCCGATCGTCGTGATGCCGCGGGTGGTGTGGGTGGTCATGGGGCGCTCTCCATTGCCGGATCGCCGCGAACCGGCAGAATCGAATGAAGCTGTGTGTGGTGTCGACCCGGTGTGATCGGGTGATCGGGTGATCGGGTGGTGATCGGGTGTGTCGACCCGGATTGTCTATATTAGCTAATCAGCGGACACAACGTTCCCTGGGGGAACTCCCGCAAGCCGCATGCCGCGTGTCCGCCAGACGCAGTAACAACACCGTCGAAACAATCGGCCGGATGACCCCTCAATACCGGGCTCGCCGCGCGATGTCCAGGCAGTGGTTGCCAGGTTACCTCTGCCGGTGCGGCAGATTCGTAAACTGCAGCGCCGTTCGCCACCGGTGCCGGTAAACGCTCGTTTACCCGGTCACCCGGGTTCCACTCACGTCGCCACCCGATGAACTCGCCGCGTTCGATCCTGGTGCTGGTCCGCCCCGACGACCCGCTGCAGCGCACGTTGCAGGCCGCCGGGATGACGGTCGAGCCGGTGCGCGCGTCGCACGCGCTGGCCGTTCGCGCCGACGAGCACGCGATGATCGTCGCCGACCTGGCGCTGCCGGGAGTGACGATCGCTGCGCTGCAGGAGAAGACGGCCCGGGCGCCGCTTCCGGTGCTGGTGATCGCCGACGATGTCCCGGCCGCCGACGCGCTGCCCGCCGGGTTCCGTGCGCTGCGCCGACCGTTTGCGGATGCCACGCTGGTCGCCGCGGTGACGTCGCTGATCGGCGGCCCGGGCCGCAGCCCACTGCAGCAACTGCTCGATGACACCGGCCGCGTCTCGCTGGTCGACCCCGACGACGCGACGCGCGAGGCGCTCGCGGCGGCGCTCGATCTCGAAGGCGTGCAGTGCGACGCGTTCGCCACGCTGCCGGATGCCTGCCGGGTGCTGCTGCAACGGCGGCCCGATCTGCTGCTGCTCACGCGCGACGCGCACACCGCGCCGGCCCTGGCGTTCGTGCAACAGTTCGGGCAAGACGTGCCGATGATATGGTTACCGCCCGCCACCGCACCGGCCGGGCATCCACCGTTCGCGGCGCTCGGCGCCGACGACAACCCGGCCGCGATCGCGCGCGCACTGGCCCGACTGCTCGACGAAGCTGCCCCATGAACCAGCCGGTGGCGAGACCGTACCGCGTGTGGGCCGAGATCGACCTCGGCGCGCTGCAGCGCAACGCCGACTGCCTGGCGCAACGACTCAACCCCGACACCGGCCTGCTGGCCGTGCTCAAGGCCGACGCCTACGGCCACGGCGCGATTCCCGTCGCGCGCGCGCTGACCTCGCCGGTCGCGCGAGTGAAGATGATCGGCGTCGGCGACAGCCAGGAAGCGCTCGAGCTGCGCGACGCCGGGATCGTCGACACGCCGGTGCTTGTACTCGGCACGATCGTGCCCGGCGAAGTCGATCGCGTGGTCGCGGCCGACATCTCGGTCTGTGTGCACGACACGATCCGCGCGGTGCAGCTCGACGACGCGGCCGCGCAACAGTCCAGGGTCGCGCGCGTGCACCTGCTGGTCGATACCGGCATGCACCGCCTCGGCGTGCGCCACGACCAGGCCGTGGAGTTGCTGCGCGTGCTCGCCGACTGCGCGCACCTCCGCGTCGAGGGTATCTGCACGCACTTCTCCAGTGCCGGCGAGGCCGACCGCGGGTTCTCGCACCGGCAGTTGCAGCGATTCCTCACCGTGCTGGCGCAGGCGCGCGAGCTGGGCATCGAGCCCGGGCATCTCCACGCCGCGAGCTCGGCCGGGTTGCTCAACTATCCCGCGGCGCATCTCACGATGGTGCGCCCCGGCCTCTCGCTGCACGGCATTGATCCGCGCGGCGCGCGCAACAGCCACGGCGAGGCCGACGACGCGGGGCTCGAGCCGACGCTGTCGCTGCGCACGCAGATCGCGTTCATCAAGGAACTGCCCGAGGGTGCGCCGGTGTCGTACGACCGCACCTGGTACACGCCGACGACGACGCGGATCGCCACGCTGCCGGTCGGCTACAACGACGGCTTCCGCCGCGCATTCTCGCGACCGTCGGCGATCGGCGGCGCGGGTGGCGCAGCCGTGCTGGTCGGCGGCCAGCGCTGTCCCGTCGTCGGCCGCGTGACGATGGACTACACGATGATCGACGTCGGCGGCGTGCCTGATGCCGCGGTCGGCGATGTCGTCACGCTGATCGGCCACGACGGCGAGGCGCGCATCGGCGTGGAGG
The DNA here is from genome assembly GCA_050249295.1 of Planctomycetota bacterium. Taxonomy (GTDB): domain Bacteria; phylum Planctomycetota; class UBA8742; order SKZP01; family SKZP01; genus JBFWQT01. The sequence continues at coordinate 4,119 of JBFWQT010000146.1, read as the reverse complement.
AACTGGCGGCGTGGGCCGGCACAATTCCGTACGACATCACGTGCGGCCTCGGTCGGCGTGTCGTGCGCCTGTACCGCACCGACGCCGGCGACGACTTCGCTCGCGCCGACTTCGCCCGCGCCGACTTCTCGAGGTGACCCGATGCAGCGACTCGCTCTGCCGACCGACATACCGTACCTCGCGATGCGACTATTCAACCGTCGACAGGAGAATGGCCACCGCGCAGTCGCGGAAGGCCAACCAATCGGCCAGGTTACCAGTGGATCAGCGTCTGCAGAGCTCCCACAGGATCAGCCGGCCATCGTATAGCGTCAGCAGGTAGCGGCCATCGGCGAGAGCAAGTTGTACCTGCGGTCCGGAGTAGCGGCGCAACAGGCGATCGGGCGTGCCGTCGGTATCCAGCGACCAGACATCGTGTATCCCGTTGCTCCGCGATGCCGAGATCGCATCTCGCCCGACAAACGTGCCCTCGTTGTAAGGTCCGCCCAGCTTGCTGCGCTGCACGATCGAGTCGCCGTCGAGCGTAAGCACTTCACTCGTCGTGAGAATGCGGGTGCCGTCGTCGCTGATGGCCAGCACCACGCCTTCGTAGTTCTTGCCGTCGGCCTGCAACAGCACACCCGCTGACGGAACACCGTCCTCGCCGAATGAGCCGACCGTGACTTCGTGCGGACTCCCGGAGCGGTTGGCTGCGTAGCGGTTCGCGGAGCGCGCAATCCGCCAGGCGCCATCGAACGTCTGCTCGAGCCTCGAGAGTGCAGCGCTGGTGGAACCCGCGGCGGGCAACCGGAACAGTCGGTCGCGGTTGGCCAGCACGTCGCCGGGTCCGAACGCGAAGAGGTCTGCTTGATACTCGCTCCCCCCGTCCTGGATCAGCCAGTCGGTAGTGGAGACGGCTATGGGGTCGAAGTGCCAGACCATCGTCTGGCTTTCGGTGCGTGCAGCAAGCGCGTGCCCGTCGCGGGAAAACGCCAGTGCGATCGGCACCCGGTTCAGCATCCGGGATCGGATCGTGCGCCGCAGCTCGAGCCGGCCGTCCACCAGTTCGCAGACCTGGACACGGGCCGTGTACTGCCGGCAGATCGCCACGAACCGTCCGTCCGCCGAGACCGCCATCCCACTGGCCCTCGCCACATTCCACTGCCCCACCTGCACCAGCATGCCCGGTGCGGCGAGGTCGGCCTTCCAGCCGGCAATCCACGGCGCAACCGGTTCCGCGTTGTCGGGTACCAGCTTGCCGAGCGCCGTGGCCGCGGCGGCCGGGGTGAGTTCGTTGTTGTCGAACGCGATTCTCAACTGACGAACGTGCCACAGCGTTTCCAGGCGCTTCAGCGCAACCGTCAGTTCGTCGGGCGCGTTCGCGCCAAAGCATGCGCCGAGTTGCTGCAGCACGGCAAGCTGATTGCCGATCGGGCGCATCGGACCTCCAATGAAGTCGTCCGACGGCCATTCGCTGTCCAGCACCATGCCGGCGGATCGCAACGCCGCTGCGAGCGCCGCGTCACGTGGAGCGCCGGTCGAACCGGGCCGCACCACAACGAACGACGTCACGTAGCCGTACTCGCCTCCAGCTACCAGTTTCGAACTGTCGGGCGAGAAGGCCACCGACCGCATCGTCCGGGTGTCGCTCTGCACACACCAGTCGAGCAGCGCCAGCTTGCCGTCGTTGCCCAGCGACCACAGCCAGAGCTGGTCGTTGGTGGCGACGGCCAGCGTGTGGCCGTCGGGCGCAATCGCCGCGTCACGGATCCAGGAGTCGCAGGCCACCGGACCATCGACCAGTTGCGGATCCTTGCCCTGCTCCAGCCGCCACACGTAGAGCGCATCGCCGGGCGCCCGCACCTTCGGCCCGAACCCGCCAACCAGCCAGCGGCCATCCGGCGAGACCACGCCGATGTTGGAGTTGTGCTCCGCGACCGGCGTCAGGCTGTGCTCCAGCGTGGCATGCGGCTCCGCATCCGCCGACACCCGGAACACGCGCAGTGTCGCATCGCCGCAGACCGTCAGCCGGGTGCCGTCGGGTGAAAAGCGCACCTGCGGCGTCGGCGACACACCGACTTCCAGCTTCGCGAGGTTGCGCAGCGATACGGCGCCTTCAGCGGTGGTATCCACCGCGAACAGCTCGACCGAGTTGCGCAACGAAACCGCCGCCAGCTTGCCGTTGGAGGCCCACGCCACGCTCCAGCAGAAGCGGTCCTCGATCACGGCGGTTTCGAACACTGGCTGGTGATCGGCGTCGATCCGGAACAAGCCGAGCGCGCCGGTGCTGCCGTCACCGGATGCCAGTAGCAGGTGTGAGCAATCGGGCGACAGCGCCACGCCTTTCGGCAGGGAGGGAGCCTCGCCGCGCGCGGCCGCGGTCTGTGTCAGCACGCCAGCGGCATCCATCGTGAGGATCGCAGGCGACGAATAGGGGGACCACGGCGCGGTGGCCACCGTCGTGCCGTCGGCCCCGATCACCACGCTGCTGCAAGTTGTCTTCAGCTGCAGCGTGGACACCTCGACTGCCACCGTCGGGTTGGCTCGCCCGGCCAGTTGTGCCCGCACCCTCTGCTGCTCGCGTACCGCATCGGTGTCGGCGGGATCTGCTGGATTGGCATCCAGCTGCGCGAGGCCGTCGGCTACACGCATCTCCCACGCGGCCGCCGGGGCCCAAAAACTGCGCGATCCGGGCAAGCGGTCCGCGGTCTGCATCACGCGCCACGCACAGGTCTGGCTGGCCTGCTGCGGATGACCCGCCGTACCGGCCAGCAGCACGCGGCAGTCGCCGAGGAATGCGACGCTGTTCACGGGGGCGTCGCACGTCAGCGTTGTCCATGCCTCGAGGCCACCTGCGCCGCCCACACGCAGCACGCGCGCGGCGAAGTCGAGGCACCCGACGGCCAGGTACCGACTACAGGGTGAGAAGGCCATCGCGCGCACACCGGCTTCATGGTCGAGTTCGTACTCGCACACCAGTCCCGGCTTCGCGGGTTCCGACATCTCCCACAGCGCCAGGTGGTGGTACGCGGCCGTGGACAGCCACTTGCCGTCGGGCGACCATGCCACCGAGTGCGCCGCGTTGTAGTCGAGTTCGGTGCTGAACAGCAACTCGACCAGCCCCCTGGCAGGATCGAGCCGCAGAATGTGCAGCTTGCACGACAGGGTGACGATCGCCACGTGGGTGCCGTCCGGCGAAATGGCCAGCCCGCTGCAATAGGTATTCGAGCGTTCCGGCGCGATCGACTGCGGCAACTCCTGGATGTTGAGCCGGTCACCGGAGACGCGGAACGCCACGACTGGACCCGGGTCCTGGCACGCCACCAGCGTGGCGCCGTCTGGCGTGACCGCCATCAGGTTGCAGTGCTGCTGACGGGTCGCGATGCCCGCCTCGGCAGGTTTGCCGCCGTCGTCAATCCGCCAGGTGTGCAGCGCCTTGTTCACGTCGGCGGTGGCCAACGCTCTCCCGCCTTTCAGCACCACGCTGCTGGTCACGTCTCGCGAACAGGCCGAGAACTGCAGCGACGTCGTCGGAACCGCGACGCCGTTGCTGGACACCAGGGTTACGTCGCCAGTCGCGCTGGAAATCGCCGCACGGCTCCAGTCGGCAGACGGGCTGATCGCCGTGACCTCGTGGACACCCGCGATCGGCCCGAGCTTGATCGACGCGGGAACCGGTGCCGCCAGCTTCCAGAGCTGCTCGCGCAGTTCGCGCCCGGCAGCGACCAGACCAGGATGAGTCGCTTCCAGCTTGTCCAGCGCGTCCAGCACGAGGATCGCCGACTCGCGATCGGCAGCCTGCCCGGCTTGCTGGCGCAGACTCTCGAGCGCAACTTGCGGATCAACCGGCGTGTCAGCCGCCGGCTCGTTCCCCGACGACGGGCTGTTGCCCGGCGAGCTGTCACCCGGCGAGCAGGCCGTCAGCAGCAGCCACAGGAACGTCGCCACCAGAAGGTAGAACGCGCGCATCATGACTCAAAGGCTCGAGAAGTCTGGACAGTGAATGGACCGTCGCCTGGCCGTGCCAGATTTGCTGCTGTGCTCGCGCCGGCGAACCGGCCGTCGTGCATCACGTCCATGCGGTCGGCCAGTTCGGTGGCGACCGTGGCATCGCGCGTGAGCAGCAAGACGGCGCAACCG
>JBFWQT010000145.1:0-13469 GCA_050249295.1 Planctomycetota bacterium | reverse complement strand
CCGGGGTTGGCGTTCGGGCCGGGTGGTTCAGGCGTGTCGGGTGTGCGACCGGGCGGTAGTCTACATCGGGCTTGGACTTGCGCCCGGCAGCATGCCCTTCAACATGTCCATCACGAAGCGCATGATCTGCTTGCGGTAGCGCCAGAAGATCAGCGCCAGAATCCCGCCAATCAGCGGGCCGCCGATCAGCAGTGCAACAAAACCGATCACGAGAGCAACACACAGAGTTCTTCCTCGTCGATCAGAGATGCTGGTCCATTTCCACGGCCAGCATTTCCGTGAGGTCCGGGTATTCGGCGACTTCGTCGAGTCCAACTTGTGAGATGACGACCCCTCTCCCCGTTCGTGCGTCGAGTGCGAACAGTGCAGTACTGTCTTCGGCGAGCACCACCAGGTGCCGCAACTCGTCAAACCGCCTCCAGCGCATGTTGGCTTCGACGACGCCGTCGATAGTGGATCCCCCGGATCTGTGTCGCCGGGGTCGTGAAGCATAGAGTGTCAATCCGTTCCAGTGAAGCCCATTCGCCACCCTCAAAAGGGCGCGATACTCGCTTGGTAGTTCAATCCCTTCGCTGCCGGCATATGCGTCCAGATCACGAATGTCGCCGTCGCTAGCTGGCGAAGCGGCTTCGCCGCCACCAGTTCGAATCCGTTCCAAGAGGGCCGTCAAAGCATCTCGCCAATGTCTCATTTGCATTGCTCCTGTCAGGATGGGTAGATGATACCATCCAAGCGGGGCCACTCAACCGCCACTGTCTTTCCTGGATTCATTCTCCGCATCATTTCGTTTTGATAGTTTGTTATGGCCTTGTGATAGGGCTCATTTTTGACAAGTATCAGATTCGAGGCAGCGTTGGTCCCGCCTGCATCTAGAGGGATTTTGTGGTGGACTTGATACCCATCCGGGTTGTTGCCATTCTTCATTCGCACAATGTCGTCGTCGGTGAGCCCCGCAGCCTTCAGCTTTCTAACCGCATCGTCGTTATCCGCCAAGTCAGTGAGGAATTCTTTTCGACCAGAACTGTTGAACTCCCTTCGCGCTTTGTCCCTGGCTTCTTTCGTCACCTTGGTGAATCGGCGGGAGTCCATGGGAATCCCGAACTCGACCAGCTCACCCCTGAGTTTGCCTACAAAGTCGGTGGGCGCACTCCGGCCTGCTGCACCGTCGGGTGCTCGCGTACGCCCGTTCGGATAATTGTGGTACCACGGCTGCCCAGTGAAAGGGTCGATTTGTGGCGGATCGGGTGATCGGGGATTGGTGTTCGGCCCTGGTGGTTCGGGCGTGTCGGGAGTGCGACCGGGCGGTACATCGACGTCGGGCTTGGCCTTGCGCCCCGGTAGCATGCCCTTCAACATGTCCATCACGAAGCGCAAGATCTGCTTGCGGTAGCGCCAGAAAATCAGCGCCAGCAAGCCGCCGATCAGTGGGCCGCCGATCAGCAAGGCGAGAAAGCCGATCACGCGGCCGAGGCCGATGTCCCAGAGCACGTTGAAGAATTTGTCTTCTCCGATTTTTCCCTGTTCGTAGTCCGCAATGGCCCCGGCAATCACTCCGAGGTCATACCCCGGCAATTGCTCCATCGCCGCGCCGATCAGCTTGACCAGCAACGCGCTCATCTGGGTCTCGCCACCCAGCCGATTCGCGGCGATCAGCAGCGCGTAGTAGACGGCCCTGGCCTCGGGGAAGCCGACGTGCTGCTGCGTGATCGGACCGACGGTCAGGTTGCCCTGGTCGTCAATGCAGAAGTCGCGGGTGAAGACGTACAAGCCCTGGTCGATGACTTCGCCACCGTTGTCCGGGCAGGTGATGGAGTAGTTGACCACGACCAGCCGACGCCAGCACACCTTGATCTGTTCGTGGCTTCGGTACCGGTGTGTCTTGACGAACTCGCGTTCGGCCAGGCGCAGGAGCGTTTGCAGCGCGCGCGGCATCGGATCGCTGTCGAAGCCAACAGGCGCGGACTTGAGTTTCATCAACTGGTCGACATTGATTGCCAGACCATCTTCGCACCAATCCGAGTACGTTCGGGACGGAGTTGACAGCCCGATGTCATCTTCGATGTAGAACGGATCGGACTGGCTGCCTCGCTTGCCGGTAAGTTGCATGAACGCCATCACGCGTTCCGTAAGTTCAGCGTCCTCGGTGAATGGATCGGTTGGCCGCAAACGCGTCATGACTACTGGCAGCATGATCACTTCGGCCGTTGCCCAGCATGTGCAGTTCCTGCGCCGGCTGTCCACCTCTCGCGGAAACAGCCCCAGGATTCCTTCCGTGAACACGCCGGTGCGCCGCGCACAAGGCTCCAGTTGAACGATGCATTTGTCCCACAGTGCCTTGAGCGCCGCATCCTGCTCGAACTCTCGTGCGCGCCGCATCCGGGACAGCAGCGCTTCTGCCAGGTCAGGGTCCAGGCTTCTGCATTTTCGGCAACACTCGCCGAGATTGTTCAAGCACTCCTGGTAGAACTCCGGGTCATACGGCATCAACTGCTGCAGCTGTTGCCACGCGGCGCGAATGTCCTCCACCGTCGGGAAGTCCGGACACTTGGGGCAGACGCGCACGTAGGGGATCGTCGGCTTGGCTGCCGGGTCGTCGCTGACTTCAGGCCTGACATCCCCAAATGAGCCCGACTCCGACGAGGCGACCAGCGGGGGAGGATACGACCAGGCAACCTGAAACCGCTGCTGATCCGAAGGGACCGTGTCGTCGCAGATGCAACTCTGTTTGCTAGCGGATCCGGTCGTTCCGGTTCCATTGCAGCCGCAGGAGCCGAGGGCCGGCTGTGCAGGGGCAGCAACTTCCACGCGCTTGCCACGCGTGGCGAAGTCGGCGTAGGTGAGTACGGAGCGCGGAGTGGTGGTGCCGGTGCCGGTGGCGGTGGAACCGTAGCCGGGGTACGGAACGCCGGGCGCCGTGGGCGTACCAGTGCCGGTGCCCGGGCCACCTACTCCGATTGGGGATGTTCCGTTCGGCATCGCGACCTCGGTGTTCTGCCTCAACAGGCGATTGGCTCAGCGGATTCGGAGACTGACCAGGCAGACCAGGATTCAGCGACGGGCATGCGCTCGTTCGCGGCACCCCTCCGGGGCTTTCAAACACCCCAGGCTCGCCTGGATCCCGCTGCGGAGCGCCAGCACCCGCCCATCTGCGGAAGTCATTACGCCCACTGATACTCGTTGTGGTCTGTAAAGATCACCTCTGGCCGGCCGCCGTTGAGCCTTGCCCTGGCCGTGATCGCAAGGCGCAGCCAGCCGTAGGGGCCGGGATTGTTCAGTGGGAAGCGGACTTGGCCGTTGCGGATGAGCCGACCCTGCGCGTCGCGATAGTCGGAGACGGTGCCCGGCACGTTGAGGAAATTCTCACTGATGCGCATCATGTTGAATACGCCGGAGACCGGCTGGCCGGGGCGGAGCCAATGCTTCGGGAACAGGAACTGCACCCGGTTGGGCTCGGTGCCGTCGCCTTCCGGCGCGGGCGACAATTCGATTTCCTTGTTGAATCGAATCGTCACCCACGGATCGCGCGGCAGCCGGATCGGCTCGTAGTTGCCCACGCCCCACGGCGTGATCGACACAATCCGGAAGGCCTCGACCCGCGCATCGGCGCCATTTCCAGCACCCGCGCCATCGCCCGGCGCTCCGCCGACGCCGTTGATCCGCTCCGCGGCGCGCTCGCCGCCAACGGCAACGAGTTGACCTGCCGCTGCTGCAGCGGCCACCGCCCGGCGCGGCTGCGCCGCAGCAGGCAACCGCAGGACCGGCAACGGCGCCGGTTGTGGGGGGCGCAACCGGTTCGCCCCGTGCCGCAGTGCAGCTACCTCCACGACGTTTCCGCGGCCCGCCAGCGGCTGCACTTCGGCGCGCGGCATCTCAACGACGTTGATGCCAGCATCGCCCCTCTCCATCGGCAACGCGCGCACGGCCAGACCAGCCGGCGGCACCGGCGCGACCATACCCGCTCCGCCGAGCATCGGCTGGTCGATCCCGCGCAGCACTTCTCTGACCGGCATCGCGACAACTCCTCGCGGCCCATCGCCCGCCACCTCCCGCCTGCCCGCCACACCTCCCGGTGCGGCCAACAACTCCACCTCCGGTCGCCCAACCGGGCTCCGTGCCCCAATCGGAGGCTCATGCCGCGCGCTATGCAAGCCTCTATTCATTGCGTTCTACCCTTCCTGTAGCCACGAGGAACGCCAAGCTTGTCATCGTGCTCGTTTGAATCCGCTAACTCTCGCAAATAGGCGGGTGACAGAATCCTCAAGGAGTTGTTGTCGACGATCTGTGCGCCCGACATAGATGCATAATCAGCAAGGACTCGAAGTGCCGTAGTGGCAAGCCATGTGGTGGCGATGTACCCATGTTCGCTAATGCTGACGCCCACAGAATCGGCGGCCGCTACTGGATCCTCGATTTCGGGTACATACTGTTTGACCACGGCATTGAACACGTCAAGGTTGACAGGGGTAAGTGTCTCAAACCCCCTTGTGCTCCTCGAAGGAAGCCCACTACCGTCCACGATGAAATCGCCGGCAAGTATCCAGTGCATAAACGACATGAGTTTCCTCCGCTACAGCCCGAATGCTCTCTTTTGGAGTTCAGCCAGTTCCCGGGCCTTCTTGCTGATGTTCAATCCGGTGTCCGCGGCGTTTTCTAGCGCGTCATAGTGCGGTGACAGTCCGATAGCACCGGAGGGGTCGGATGCCCGGGACAGCATTTCCTCATACTCATGCGCGATCAGGGCGTCCATTCGGTCGACCTCGCTGGCTGCGTCCCATGCATCAATGTACTCTTGGGCAGCTTTCTTGTCGATCTTGAATCCTTCCTTTTCCGCTTGCTGAATCATCTTCCTTGCAAAATCAGGATCTCTGAACGCATCGTCGATGGAAATCCCGCGTCCGTACGTGGCGTGTGGTCCGTTTGCTCCCCCTCGCACTGTGTTGTCCAAGGTGAAGCCCCTCCCATCGCCGAAGTTCTCCAATCCAATATCTGCTTCCGGGACTCCAATGTCCTTCATGCGCTGCTCGACTTGGTCCGCTAGTTCGGCTTCTAGTCTTTCGCTCTCTCGGCGAATGACAGGATCGGGATCGATACCTTTGGCGCCGCCGGTCATTCCAGGCGGCGGTTCCGGATTTTTTGCAGATGCGGGTGCGGACTCGGGCGTGGCGCTGGAATGGCCCTGGCCGTTGCCGGAGGCGTCGGGGTTGCGAGCGTTGCCGCCGGCGCCTCCCCCGGCGTCGGCGCTGCGGGCGGGTGTGCCCGGGATCGCTTCGTCGGCACCTTTCGAGGGGCATTTTCCGAACTTGGCCAACAACTTGCGCATCAGCGCCGTCTTGCCCAAGCGGCGACAGATCATCAGTGCGACGGCCAGCAGCACGCCGGCGGTGAGCATCGCGACGGTAACACCCGCGATCATCAGCAGGGTCTGGATCAGCGGCTTCCAGTCGCCGGTGTCAGCCGCAACGAACAAAGCGGGCAGAATATCGGCCCAGTTGGTGATGATTGACAGGCCGAACTGGGCCATGAACCCCAACGCGGCATCGACGTCGAGAATCGAGGTATCGCCGTACCACTCGCAGCCTGTGACCCTCTGATACCAGTCCCGGAATGCGCCAAAATTGAAGTGCTGCCAAACCTGAGTAGAGGTCGAGATGTTCGCCGGGGGCACGCCAACGATGATCAGGCCGGGGACGCCACTGGCGCTTGCTGCGGCTGATGCGGTGCCGATGTGGGTGCACCACGAGCGCGACGCCGTATAGAATCCCTTCTCGTTCGTGCCGAGCAGTACACCGCCGGGGCAATCGTAGGAGTACGTGATGTTGAGTTGCAGGACGAGGCAGATGGCCCATCCTGCAATGGTCTGGTTTGTGACCGGGCTCATGCGCCACGGATCGCCGAAGGCGTCATGCAACTGCTTGTCGGCTGCCTGGCCCGCTGCAGCAAGCGCTTGGCCAAGCCATCTCGACTGGCGCGCGTCGAGGTCCAGCCAGCCCGAAACGTCGAGCACGGCACCGGTGTCGCACCACCCCGCTGCCGATACAGTGTGCTGTTGCCCGGTCAGGTCGTAACGGCCGAATGCCGCCTTGATCGCGTCTGCAACTTGCTTGTACGAGTGTGCGGGGATCACTACTTCGTTTCCCGCGCTATCGAGAATCTCGAAGATCAAGTGTGATTCGGCGCGATAGAAACACGTACAGCCAATGATGCCAGCCGGGAACGCGACGGTACTGTCGTCCAGGAACAATGCTGGACCGCTGGCGCTGGCACGACCCACCAGGTTTCGCAGGCAGTGCGCGAGCAGGCTCTGGCAATTTGCGTGGTGGCTGCGCAGCGCTTCCGACTTTGCTTCCCGTGCGCGGCGGGCATGATCCTCCATTGCTCGCGCCACTTCGACCTCGGACATGCCGGTGCAATCCGGACACGGCGCTGCGACGGGCGGCGTCGGCTGCGTGGGCGGAGTCGGCTGGATGCGGATGCGGTTACCCGGAGTGGCATACGTCCACGAGTGCACGCCGCCTCCGCCGCTCACGTCCTCGCACTCGGCAGAAACCACACCAGGCTGCCACGGTTCGATGATTTCGCTCGGCACGAGCGGGGCGAACCGTTTCTGATCACCATTGTTGTTCGCCAGCGTGAACGAGATCCGGTAGTCGCCCGGAAGGCGCAACGCCAACTCCACTACGCCCCGGATCGAATAGTGCTGTTCCCGTGACCAGTCAGGGCATTGTTCCAAGACAGTGACATAGAAGGTGTTTTCCAACTGAACGTGGATGCAGCCCTGGTCGAGCCCGTGACCGGCGAGACTTGATCGAAGGCTGTCCACTGCGGTACGGATCTTCGCAAGGTCGTCCCGGTCGAACAGTGGCAACAGGGTCGCTGGCTGCGCGCAATCGGACTGTAGCGTCGGGATGTGCGCACCCCCACCGACCTCGCCTGCAAGCCGCATGCGCGCGGCGTCCAGCAGCGATTGCACGTGTGCGCGTAACGAACCGAACTCCGGCTCGGGCTGGTAGCGGATCTGCAGCGAGCGAGATCGATCCGTCCACACTGTGCACCGACAGCCGGCGCGCGTGGCCGAGTCCGGCGAGTCCCACGACACGGGCACCACATATCCGCCGGGCGTACCCTGCCCATCTGCGCGAAAGCCGCCCAACGTCCATTCGGTGAAGCGGTACGAGGGATCCCCATGGCTCCATTGACCCTCCGGCGAAGCGTCTGGCGGACCGGTGCCCGTATCCGTGTCCGTGGCATCCCCCATGGCTGGAACGTCCGACACGCGGTCGTCGCAACCGCAGTCGCCGGTGGCATTGCTGGTGCCACTCCCGGTGCCGTTGCATGCGCAACCGTTGAGCTTCGGTTCGTCGGGGTCGGCGATCAGGACGGGTTCGCCGAAGGTGACGAAGTCGTAGTAAGTGGGCGCGCCGCGAGGAGCGGTCGCGGGCGGGCCGGTGCCGGGGTAGGGGACGCCGGTGGCGTAACCGGTGCCCGTGCCGGGTGGCGGACCGCTGGTGCCACTTGTTGATGTGCCGTTGGGCATGATGATGAAGTCCTTCAGAATCAGCGTGGCACGAGCAATGTCGCGGACTCGTTCGGCGCACCCCTTCGGGGATTGACATCCCCGGCTCGCGTGGACTCGCGGTGACGAGCGGACGCGCGTCGGGTGTCGAGCGGCGACAGCGCGACGCGCGTCCGGCGCGTCGGAGAAACATCAGGCCACGACGGCGGGGAAGTTGGTGCAGCTCACCAGGCCGAGGCCGGTGAGAGAGGCGATGCAAACGCGCCACGACGTGAGGAAGTTGTGGGCGGTAAGCGTCGGCGACTCGACTTTGACCGTGGTGATGTCGAAGTTCTTCTCGCCAGCGAGGCCGAGCAGTTGCTTGCGATTGAATGCGAAGATCGTGGTCAGCCCGGTCTGAGTGTCGGTTTCGATGTGATCGCTGATCAGGATCGGGCAGCCGCACTGATAGAGGTTGAGCGCGCCGCCGAGCAGCGGGCATTCGCGGTATGCCTGCTCGGGGTCGCTCTTCAAGCCGATCAGGCTCTCGATCACGTTCAACGCATCGGTGTTCATCAGGAACACGATTTCGCGCCGGTCGCGATCATTGCTGAACAGCAGGCCGACCATCTTGCGCAGCTCATCCAGCGGGTTGGTCAGCGACGCGGCGAACGACTGCCCGTAGCCCTGCGCGATGAGCTGGATCAGCCCGTCGAACTGGCCCGCGATCGCCGCGTTGCCACCGATGAACAGTTGCCCGAAGCGCGTGCGCACGGCGCGCTGCTTCCCGGCCGTCTGGTCCGCGACCTGGTTGCGCTGATCGGAAAACTCATCGGCTTCGATGTTGGCGAGTTGCCACGTGCCACCGATCTCCGCGAGCGTGTACTCGCGCGACCGCGACCCGGCACCGAGCGGCTGCACGCTGTACGGGTCAGTCGCGGTGATGGACGGAACAAGCGCCGTGAAGTCGATCTCGGCGGCGTTTGGCCACGGGTCGCCCAGCGCGGGCAGGAAGCGCACGAGCTTGCCGCCCTTCAACCGCAGGAACTGCACCGCGAACAGCGTCTGATCGACCAGGCGGTTGGGGCTGGCACTGGTGGGTTCGAATCCGAATACCGTGTCGACCGACACGTAGGGATTGGTCTGTCCGAGTGAACCGAGATAGGTCGGAAGCGTCATAGGATCCCTGTCTTGCGCGATGACTTGCATCGCGCACATAAGCAATGCCAACACTACAGCATTAGCATCTAGTATGATCTTTCATGACACAGGACTCTACAGCATAGATTGTGAGATGAGCAAGCGGATTCGACAGATTTGTGTCTCATTGGCTACGCGTTGGCCGCGAGCGTGGGATTCGTGAGCCCGACGCCTTCCACATCGCGGTGGCCAGTGTCCCGGCTCCTCGTCGTGTGGCATACTGAGGCGGACCGTCGTGGCCCGTTCGTGGACGTTTGCGCGGTGGCATGCCGAAATCGCGCCGGTTGCATGCGGGAATTCGAGCCAGTTGCATGCCGGAGGTCGCGCCGGTTGCATGCGGGAATTCGAGCCGGTTGCATGCCGGAGGTCGCGCCGGTTGCGTCAGAGAGTTGCGCCGGTTGCATGCGGGAAGTCGCGCCGGTTGCGTGCAGAGAGTCGCGCCGGTTACATGCTGGTTGTCGTGCGGGTTACATGCTGGTGCCGTAAGGGCTGCGTGCTGGACGTGCGCCGGTTGCACACAGGATGCCGTGCCGGTTCCATGCTGATTGCCATCGCGGGCACGCCGATCGCCATACCGAGGGCGCCGGTTGACGAGCGGCGGGCACGGGCCGCACCCGGTGCAGGCGTCGCACCGACTGCGCCTTCCAGCCGTGTGTCCCTGCGACCTGCGTCAACCAACCAACCGGTCGTTGGCCAACTGTTCCGGAATGCAGCGCATTCCATCGTCCTGACTGTCCTCGCCGTCCCCCTCGCGGGGACCCCGTGGGGACCGTGGACCGTGGACCGTGGACCGTGGACCGTGGACCGTGGACCGTGGACCGTGGGACCGTGGGGACGTGGGGACGTGGGGACGTGGGGACGTGGGGACGTGGGGACGTGGGGACGTGGGGACGTGGGGACAGTGGGGACGGTGGGGACGGTGAGGACGGTGAGGACGGTGAGGACGGTGAGGACGGTGAGGACGGTGAGGACGGTGGGGACGGTGAGGACGATGAATTACGCCCCTGTTCCTTCATCGACACGTGTGATGGTCCACAAGCGGCGCTGTGCCGTGCTGCCTTCACCACGCTTGAGCATGATGCCTACGCCGCGCAGGCTCGGGGCGAGTCGATTCAACTCGCTCGAAAGGCTGTTGGGTTGCGAGGGCCACCCCTTTGGCGGCCGATCTTCCCGTTGGCGGTTCAGCTCATCCAGCAACTCGCTCGACGTTCCGCGCCACTCCCGTTTGTTGGCGAACCAGGCGCGCAGCACGCTGCCGACCACCGAGGCGTCCATGGACACCTCGTGCATCGACCCCACTCCCGCGTCCCACGCCGCCAGGTAGCTGCCAGCCGGGATTGGCAATGCCGGCTCGCAGGCGACCACCCAGCGGGCGTGGTCGGCCATACGAGGCGGATCGTCGAGCACAGTCTCCGGAAGCCGGCGGAGACCACAGGCCACGGCATCCAGCAGCGCACCCAACAAGCGAGGGTGCGCAACGCCGAACACTTCCATGATCTCCGATTCCGTCACGCGCCGTTTGCCGCCATCAATCGGAGTCTCGCCACGGACCTGAATCGGGCGAAGTTGCACCCGAATGGAACGGTCCAGCAGGTCGGGACGCGTTGCAACGTCCGCGATGCCATTGAGGACCACCGGACGGCATGCAGCAAAGATCGCCTCGTGATCATCCGAGAAGAGGGCGCGAGTGGTCATGCCGGCACCGGTGGTCAGTCGGCACAGGGCGTCCGAGAGCCAGTCCGGCACGCGCGAGACATTGTCGAGCGCCACCACCGCTCCATTGCGAGCCGCGATCGCCAGGTCACGTTCGTCGCGTGGTGCACTTCGCACGGGCGCCGAATTGGGGTCGAGCAGTTGCCGCAGCAGACGCGTAGCGCCGCTCTTGCCCGAGCCCTGCAACCCGGTGAGCAGGAGTGCAGGGAATGGCCCGCCTGGCGCCAGTGCCCCGACGACCCACCCGCACACCAGTGGCCAGTGCTCGTCGGCAACGTTGATCAACTGACGCAGCTCGTCGAGTGAACCGCCGGCGGCGGGCAACGGCAACGGCAGCAAACCCTTTGGTCGAGTGAAACGCACGTCCGGCACGGGTTCCACGATCCATCCATCGGGCGTCACCTTGACGGCTGACCAGTCCGGGGTACCGAGGTCCAGCCAGAACGCGGAGCCATCGTGGTGGCGTCTTACCGCCACCGGATGTGTAGTCCCGTCGTGCGCCGCCTTCGCCGACAACACATTGAGAGTCGATTCCACGGCGTCGCCTCCGGGCACCGCGCCACTGCGGCGATACAGGAGCCACGCCAGCCACTCCCGGACCGGCGGGGTCCGCAGGCGGTAGTGCTCGACGTGGTCATCCTTCGGGAACGAGATATGTGGCTCGCGTTGCGTGTCGTGCCACAGCTCGGCCCCCTCCTCGCTGACCAGGCTCAGCAGTCGTTTGGCCGCACTCTCGCGCCGCTGCCCGTTCGAGCCACCAGGCAGGGCGGCGGTCACCAGCCGCCCGGGTGAATGAACACCGGCCACCTTGAGGGCGCGGGTCGCTTCCGACCTGAGCGCGGCGAGCTGGATGCCATCGATGTCCGCGGCGGCTTCGGCCAGCGTCGCGAGCGCGTCGCTGACTTCCTTGCGGGTGGCGCCGCCTGGCAGCGAGCGCACGCGGTCAAGCGCAACATCCAGCGGCGAACTGACGGTCTCTGCCGCGGCCATCAGGAGGTCGATTTCGGGCCGATTGTGGGTTCCGGACTCATTGGGCCCCTTCATTCGCCACCCCGCTTCCGCCCCGAGAGCCAGCAACGGAGGTCTTTGCCGCTGGGTGGTAGGACGCAGGTCACATCACGTTCCCAGATGATCGCCAATGAGGTCGCGACGTGATGTGCGCCTTCGCGGCCGGGCCACCGGCCATCGGGCTTGCGGTCGTTCTCGGCAAGGACGAGTACTTCGCGTCGCAGGAGCAGACGCGAAAGGGCATCCACACCGAGTCGGGCCGAGGGGCGGCCGACGGCAGCCAGGTTGGCGTCCCACGCCGCGCAGCAATCGCTCGCACCCTCCACGATCAACACCGGGTCGGGTAGCTCGGCCAGATTGTCCGGGACGAACAGGCCGAGTCGCGAGTGGGTGAGACAACGCTTCTGGCCGCGCCGATCACGCGTGGAGATGCCGACCACCCGGCCGGTCGCGTCGCGCATCGGCCAGGTCCAGCAGGCCCACAGGGGATACCAGCCGGCGCCGAGCGCGCGCACCGCGTCGGTGGAGACATCGAGTTCGCACGCGAGTTGGTCGGCCCGGCGCGGCGACAACTTGGCCAGGCAGGCGGCGTGCACGTCAGCCCAGTCGACAGCAGGTTGTTTGTCACGGGGATTGAGTCGATTGAGTCGTGGCGTCAGGAAGACACGCTCGCGGGCGACGCCAGTGATGCGGGTATCGGACGGGAAGAAGATGGTGCCGTTGGCAGGGCTGCGTTTGCCAACTCGCCACCCGGGTGGTGGAACGTCGGACCGCATGCATTGGATCGCCCGGCCGTCGATGCTGCAGGTGCACCAGTCTGGTCCACCGCAGACAATGCAGGGATTGGCGCGCGTGACGCGTGCCCACTCGCGCGAGGGAGATAGGTCAGTTCTCATCGCCCACCCCCTCTCCGTCTCCCGCCTTGGCGGCGCGGCGTTCCAGCTTGCGGTTGACCGGCAGCGAGCGGCTTGTGCCGGCCGCAAGCCACTCGGCCAGGCGGCGGACCGTGATCAGGATCGGGCCGTTGGTCACGCGGCGCATACCGACGAGTTGCCCGCGGTACAGCGCGCGCCGGATTGTCATGATCGAGCAGCGAGCCACGCGCGCCGCCTGCGCGATCGTGACCACGGGTCCGCCTGCCTCGCGTTCGATTGCGTCGGTCAGGTAGGCAACATCATTCGCGTCTGGCATCGGTGGTTCTCCTTGTGACGGCATTGGACATGGCCCTTCACTGATGCACTCTTGCGAGCGTCTTGCGAGTCGATTTGCGCGCCCGGCCCATGGAATCGGGCTCGGCGGCAGCCATCGCAGCGCAGTCGCAGGTGACTCTTGCGAGTACGCGAGCGCTTGCGAGCAATCTTCGAACCCGCATGAGCCGGTGGCGAGCGGGGTCCAGCGCGACTTTCCCGAGCAGAGCAAACCGGCTGCGGGGTGCGCCGAACGCGTTCGCCGGAACAGAAAAAAGCGCCGCCCGGAAATGGGCTTCCGGGTGTGCCCAAAGGTGTGCCGGGGCGGACGTTGGGCTCGTGAACGAAAGCAGCCATCGGCGGAAGGCCGATGGCTGCTTGGTTTGAGAGGATGGAGCGTAACGGGATCGAACCGTTGACCTCATCGCTGCCAGCGATGCGCTCTCCCAGCTGAGCTAACGCCCCGGAAGATCGTCTGCGCCTGCCATCGCGCCGACGCGTAGTACGGCAAGCGGCGGCAGGAGGCGGGTTTTTACCGTCCGTGTGTGGCGAGGGTCAAGGCCGAATCCGTGTTCAACCCGATTCGCGCCACCCGGCAACTGCGAGTCCGCTGTGCCAGCACAAGAGCCGCGACCGCAAGGGAGCGGGCCCGCGGGCTGCACGAAGACGGATCCGTTGCTCGCTGACGGCGGATGCCGCAGGAGAATCGAGGATTGGACACAGAGGACACAGAGGACACGGAGGGAGGAACCAGAGCCCGTATCCTCCGTGTCCTCTGTGCCCTCTGTGTCCAATCTCTTCTTTGCACCGCGACTCGCGACAACACCAAGGGTGGATTCGCAGTCGCAACGTCCGCGGGGCCCGCTCCC
>JBFWQT010000144.1:0-13473 GCA_050249295.1 Planctomycetota bacterium | reverse complement strand
CGGGGGCTTACACCCCCGGCTCGCCCGGAGGGCTCCTCGATGGGACGATGACTTGTGATTCGCTGTACTTGCAGTCGCGGCTCTTGCCCGAATCCCGAATCCGCTGTCGACGCCTACGGCTCCTTGCGCTTCAGGTTCTCCAGCTCCTCCAGCGTCTTCGGCCAGTCGCTGCGCAACAACCGCGACAGCGCGCGGTCGGCCAGCAGCTTGCCGTCGGTCTGGCAGACGGGGCAGTAGTTGGTCTCGCGCTCGGCGTACACAATCCGCTGCACCGGCGTGCCGCACACCGGGCACGGCTGGCCGAACTTGCCGTGCACGTTCATCTCCGGACGGAACGCCGTGACGCCTTCGGGGAACTTGCCGTCGTACTCCGCGCGCAAGCGCACCACCCACTCGTGCAGCACGGCCGCGCTGGCCACGTGCAGGCGCTTCACCTCGGCGTCGTCCAGCTTCTGCGTGAGCGCCACCGGCGAGACCTTCGCGCGGTGCATGATCTCGTCGGCATACGCGCCGCCGATGCCGCTGAACACGGTCGGGTCAGTCAGCGTGCGCTTCAGCGTGTGGTTCTCGGCGCGCAGCCGCTCGGCAAACTCCTTGAGCTTGCAGGCCGGCTTGCCGGTCGGGCCGAGCACCTCGATGCCGCCGGGGTCGAAGGTGGAGAGCAATTGCTCGCCGCGCACCAGGTGCAGCGACGCGCGGCGCTTCGTGCCGGCTTCGGTCAGTCGCAGTTGCCCGTTGCCGAAGCGGAACGAGAACTGGCTGCGCGTGCGGTCGGCCTTGCGACTCGGCGGATACCAGTGCAGTCGCCCGGCCACCATCAGGTGGATCACGGCGAACAGCGGGTCCGACCGGTCGGGTCCCGCCTCGAACTCCAGCACCAGCCGTTTGCCGATCCGCCGCGTCGCCACGAGTTTCTTGCCGGCGAACTCGGCGGCCGGTGGATCGACGCTGCGCAGGATGAACGGCGTGTGCAGTTCCAGCGCATCCAGCCTGTGGCCCAGCGCAACTCGCTCGATGTGCTCGAGGTAGACCACCACGTCCGGCAATTCCGGCATGCGTCCGCGCTCGCGATCGTGGATCAGCCAGGACGACTGTAGGCGACGACGCGCCCCGGCTACCAGAGAATCTGCGCGCGCGGGAATGCGAGGCGCAGATCGCGGACTGCACGTGCGCTCAGACCGCAATCGCAGAGGTCGAGTCGCTGCCATTGCGGGTGGTCCTTCAGCAACTCGCAGCAGGTGTCGTCTATCTGCTTGTGCCACACCAGCCCGAGACGGCTCAGCTTCGGCAACGTGAGAATCTGTTCGAGCCCCGCGCGTGTGATGCCCTTCGACGGGCCCAGCCATTGCGGCATTTCCGGCAGCACCGACTGCGGCACGTACTCGCCGGGGCGGAAGTTTTCGAAGGTCGGGGCGAGCGACAGGTCGAGTTCGTGCAACGTTGCGATCTTGCTGACGGGCTCGCATACGCGGTCGTCCAGCCACTCGCACCTGGCGAGCGCCAGACGCTCCAGCGGCAGTCCGGTCAGCAGCTGGATGGTGCCGGCATCAATGCCGGTCGCATCGGCCAGCGCCAGATCGCGGAGATGCGTCAGGCCCTGCAGATGACGAAGTGAGTCGGGCCGCAGGTTGATACCGCGCAGGTCGAGTGACTCCAGCAACTCGAGCCGGCCGATGGCCGCCAGGGTGGCATCCCCCGGCCGATCGTCGGCGCCTGACGCGAGCCGGTTCAGCGAGAGCGTGCGCAGGTTGCCGAAGCGAGCAAGCGTCGGCAGGTCGCCGTGAGAAAGCCCCAACGTCAGCCCGGTCAGCGAGTCGGCGAGCGGCAGCAAGAGCTGGAGACTCGCATCGGTCGCGCCGCGGAGCGTGAGGCTCCGGATCGTCCGGCACAACGCGACGGGCGCGAGCATTTGGCTGGCAGCGGCCTTGTCGCGGGGGACATCGACGTCCAGCCGTCGCAGCGGAAGCGTCTCGATCCCGCTCGGCCAGCTGCCCGGCGATCGAAGCCCGATCAGGTCTAGCTCACGCAGTGCCGGCATCGCCTTCAGCGCGTTCGTCACCGCCTTCGACAGGGAGTCCGGGAACCGCACCTCCAGCGCCTCGATCGACGACGATGCGGCGATGTCCAGCAGCTGGGCCTCCGTCGGCTGGATCAGGCACAGCCGGCGCAGGGAGGGCATTCGCGCGACACTCGCCAGGCGGCCGGTCACATGCAGCCGCAACTCGCGCAGGTTGGTGAGTTGCGCGTACGCATCGCCAGCGTCCACTTCCGGCTCGGCAGGGACGCCTTTCTCGACCGCCAGGTAGTCGAGCTCCGGCAGCGCGCGCAGCGCCGCGAGCTGATCCGCCGACAATGGCCCGAGCGAGAGGCGACGCAACGTGCGGATCTTCACCAGTTCGTCAACGGCGCCGGGTTCGAGTCGCCACCACGGGATGTGCAACTCGACGAGGTTGGGTACCTGCGCCAGCGAGGCGATGTGCGTGGCCGAGTAGCTGCCGGCCTCCTTCGAGTTCCAGCGCAACACGTGGCTGGCGGTCGGGTCGAAGCGGAGGTCGGCGTGGTATTCGAACCATCGCCGGATCGGCAGCGCCACGAACGGGTCAGCCTGGAGTTGCAGCACTTCGCCGCCGACTCGCAGCGTGACTGCCTTCGTCCGGGACTCCGGGTCCGGTGGCGGGAACCACGAACCGTCTTCGGTCGGCTCACGCCTCGCCTCGCGCTGCGCGTTCCCGCTTCCGGGTAGTTCGAGGTCCTGGGCCGGCACACCAGCGGGGAAGCAGAGCAGCGTGGCGAGGCCGCATGCAACGATGACTGGAACGGATCGCATCGGCACCTCGCGTCCTGGCACAACTCGCGCACACGTGCGCGAGCCCACGGTGTCCCGTGGGCTCGCAGGCAACATTCAATCCGCGACGGCGAGCGTAGTCAGACCGCGACTTCGGTGTACTTGCCGAAGGTGCGGATGCGGGCGTAGCGCTCGTCGAGCAACTCGTCGATCGGCTTGGCGCAGATGTCGTCCAGCGCCGTCTCGATCTGTGCGCGCACGATCTTGAGCGCCTCGGCCGGGTTGCGATGCGCACCACCCAGCGGCTCGTCGATACGGCCGTCGATCAGGTCGAGGTTCAGCAGGTCGTCGGCGGTCAGCTTCAGCGCGGTGGCCGCTTCGTTGGCGCGGCCGGCGTCCTTCCAGAGGATGCTCGCGCAGCCTTCCGGCGAGATCACGCTGTAGTAGCTGTACTGCATGACGTACACGCGGTCGCCGACGCCGATGCCCAGCGCGCCGCCGCTGCCACCTTCGCCGATCACGATGCAGACGATCGGCACGCGCAGCAGGCTCATCTCCTGGATGTTGACCGCGATCGCCATCGCCTGGCCGCGCTCCTCGGCGCCGATGCCGGGGTACGCGCCGGGCGTGTTGATCAGCGTGATGATCGGCAGGCCGAACTTCTCGGCCATCTTCATCTTGAGGAGCGCCTTGCGGTAGCCCTCGGGGTGGGCGCAGCCGAAGTTGCAGTCGATTCGCTCGCGCAGGTTCTTGCCCTTGCGATGGCCGATGACCATCACGCGGCGCTTGCCGAGGTAGCCGAGCGCGGTGAGCATCGCGGGGTCGTCGCCGAAGGCGCGGTCGCCGTGCAGCTCGGTCCACGAGTCGAGCATGTGCTCGACGTAGTCCATCGTGGTGGGCCGCTGCGGGTGGCGCGAAAGCTGTACGCGCTGCCACGGCGTGAGCTCGGCGAAGACGCGCTTCGTTTCCTTGTCGCGCTTCTCGCGCAGCTGTTTGATCTCGTGCTCGAGGCCCTCTTCGCCGGCCTGCATGCGGGCGTCGAGTTCCTGGATCTTGCGCTCGATCTCGATGATTGAGGTTTCGAAGTCGAGATCTTCGGACAGCTTTAGGTCGGCCATACAGTTGGCACCCGCTGGGGAACGTTCTTGAACCGCTCAGGGCGGCACTGACATTGGAGTAACCGGAAACCCCGGCAGGTTCAAGTAATCCGATGCCGCGACGGCCGGGCGGTGGCGTCTGGCAGACAAAAAGCAAATTGATGGGCAAGAATTGGTGACTCTTGTCCTATGCTTGCCGTTTCCTGATCCGGTCAAGCCCCACAAAGCCCCGAACGGCGTACCAACGCCGCTCCGACGAGTGTTTCCATGTCACCCATTCGCCATCTGCTGCCGCATGCACTTGCCGTCTCGATTCTGCTGGTTGTCAGCCTCGTCGGGCCTGTAGGACAGGCATCCGCGCAGGGCGAACCCACGCTGCTGCACGAGGTGAATCCGAGCGCCACGACCGGGTCGCAGCCGCGCAACCTTGTGCCCGGCGCAACGCAGTCGTTCTTTGTCGCTGACGACGGCACCAACGGTGCCGAGCTCTGGGTCACCGATGGCACCGACGCCGGCACGATGCTTGTGCTCGACATCCGCACCGGCATCGACGGCTCCGAGCCGCGCGAACTCGTGATGATCGGCGACACCTGCTACTTCATGGCCACCACCGATGGCCTCGACTTCAAGCTCTGGAAGTCTGACGGCACTTCCGCCGGCACCTCGATGGTGCAGTCCGACCTGCTGGCCGGCGACGCAGTCTGGTTCTCCGGCCTCGTGGTGGTCGGTGGCGACACGTTGCTGTTCACGGCCGACGACGGCATCAGCGGCCGCGAGCTCTGGAAGTCTGACGGCACGCCCGGCAACGCACTCCTCGTGCAGGACAGCACCACCTTCGGCGGCGGCAATTCGTTCGGCGACCAGCAGATGATCGTGGTCAGCGGCACGATGGCCTTCGTCGTCTCGAACGACGACACGACCGGCACCGAGATCCATGTCTTCGACTCGTCGGACGGCAGCTACGCCGCGCTCGACTTCACGGCCGGCGCGACCGGCACGTCCTTCGACTGGCTGGTCGCGGCCGATAACGGCCGTTGCGCGTTCATCAAGGCGTCCGACCGCCTGTTCGTCACCGACGGCACGATCGGCAACACGGTCGAGATCTCGGGCAGCGGCGCGGCGATCAACCCGGCCGACCCGACGTTCTGTGCCGACAAGCTGTTCTTCCGCAACGGCAACGCGATCTGGGTCGCGACCGATCTGTCGAGCGACGCCAGCACCGTGCAACTGCAGAGCTACCCGTCGGCACCGACGAACCTGGCGCAGCTCGGCTCGAAGCTGTTCTTTGTGGCGGACACCGGCAACGGCGCGGAGCCGCAGACCTCTGACGGCACGGTGCCGGGCACGAGCGAGCTGGCCGACTTCAATCCGGGGCCGACCGGCTCGAGCTTCGCGCTCGTGCGCTCGCTGGGTGATGTGGTGTGCTTCCTCACGCTGGCTGGCGGCGGCGGCGGGCAGGTGGCGGGCCCGGGCCTGCTCGGGCCGGGCGAGGGCGCCGGCGTTGGCGGCAACCCCAATGCGTGGGGCACCGACGGCACCGACATCAAGGACATCGACGGCAGCCAGCACGCCATCGCCGAGTTCATCGGCAAGTTCCACAACGGCCTCGTGTGCGGCAAGGGCAAGAAGACGCCGAACCTGACCAACGACGAGCCGCGCATCCTGAAGTTCCCGCTCAAGCCGAAGCTCACGGTGAAGCGGCTGAACGGGCAGGCAGTCGCGCCGGGCTCGACGCAGGCCGAGGGCAACGTGAGCACCGGGAACCCGACGACTCTGGACCTGCTGTACCTCAACGAGGGCAGCGCGAACCTCGTGCTCAATGACCCGCCGCTGACTGTCGATGGCGAGTCGAACGTCACCGTGAACAGCATCACGGTGGTCAACGGCGATCCGGATTCGGTGCCGGAAGGGACCTCGATCCAGGTCCGCCTCGAATACACGATCATCACCGACGGGCCGTTCTCGATGGCCGTGCACGCAATGACGAACGATCCGGACTTGCCGTTGCACGACTTCACGCTGACCGGCGACGGCCTCACCGGCGTGCCCGAGATCGTGGTGCGAAAGGACGGGAACGAGGTTCCCGATCACGGCAGCATCTACACCGGGTCGCTCGATGTGTCCTCCCTCTTCGTGCGGGTGCTGGTCGAGAACGCTGGCGACGCGGACCTGATCATCAACGACATCACGTTCAGTAACGCGGGTGACTGTTCGCCCTCCGTGAACGGGTCGGTCGCACTGGGCCTCGTGAGCGGCACGTCGCATCTCTACACGATCAGCATCGATGGCACGACGAATGACTCCACGTTTTTGTTCCGGATGGAGATTGCCAACAACGATCCGAACGAGGACCCGTACACCATCGACGTCAGCGGACAACGCCACGACATCGCGAATCCGAACACCAACGCGTGCGGGTGCGCGCCGCCCGGCGCAGGGGCGGCATTGGATACGTGGGGCCTGGTGTGGCTGATGGGCCTCGTGGTGCTGTGCGCGGTGCGGCAGCGGCTGCAGCGGTAGTGCGCGCGGCGCGAGGCACTGACCTCCCGCGTGCGCAGGTAATGAGGACGGCGAGGCGCGCGAGCAGTTGCAACGTTGCCCACGGGCAGCAGCCCGTGGGCTTCAACGGGGAATCCGGTCAGTCGGTCGGCCGCGTGTCGAAAAACCGCTTCTCCTTCATCTCCGTCTCCAGGCCGATCTTCTCGATCATCTCGCGCAGCGAGTGGAAGATGATCACGTTCGGCGTGATCTCGCTCGCCTGCGTCATGCGATCGGAGAGCAGGCGCTTGAGCTCGTCGTCCGGCGTGTGCCCATCGGCAGCGGCCGCGTAGAGCACCACCTCGTCCAGGCCGAACCTGTCGCCGCCAACCTTGCGGATCTCGACGGCCCACTCCTCGATTTCCTTCGAGCCCATCAGCACGTGCGCCACGGCATCGAGATTGACCAGCGTGCCCTTCACCTTGGTCAGCTGCACGTCCTTCTGGTTGCTGCTGCGCGTGATCGTGGTGTTGATGCGCGGCACGCGCCAGCCACTGTGCGGGCACGGCGCGTTGAGCGTCATGCCGCCAACCGCGATGTCGCCGGTGCGGTAGCGCAGCACGACCGAGCCGCGCGCGTCGAGCGAGGTGTAGACCAGCTCGCCGGTCTCGCCTTCATCCACGTGCTCGCCGGTGTCGGGATTGATGACCTCGAAGTAGTCCATGTCGGGCCAGGTGTAGTAGCCCGACGACTCCTGCTGCATCGTGCCCGGCCACTCGGCCCACGCGCGCTTCGCTTCGGTGAAGCCGTACGTGCCCATGATGAACATCTTGTCGGGCTCGCAGCCAAGCTTGCCGAGCATCTCGAGCATGCGCTCTTTCATGCCGGCCGGCACCTTCTCGGCGCCAAGCACAATGCGCTGCAGGCCGGTGAACGTTGCGCCTTCTTCCACCGCGCAACGCAGCAGGTGGCAGGTGTAGCTGGGCACGCCAACCAGCACGGCCGGCTTGATGCGCTGGATCAGCTTGATGTGCGCGAGCGTCGGCGTCACCTTGCCGCCGCCGGTGCTGACGGCCAGCGCGCGCGACGCCAGCGCGGCGTAGTACGTCTGCCAGTACGCGAGGTGCGGCGCGTACGGGAAGATGTTGATCACGCGGTCGGTGTCGGGGTTGCAGCCGACGATCTTCATCAGCCGGCGGCCCGACTGCGCGAGGTTGGTGATGTCCCACGGCGTGTAGAAGAACAGCACCTGCTCGGCCGAGCGGCCGGTCGTGGCGGTGAACCACACCGGCTTGTACTCGTCCTGCAGCCGCTGTTTGACGGCGGCCTTGCCGCTGATCAGGCCACGCATCAGCAGGCCGAGCTTTTTGGACAGCGGCCAGTGCTTCTTGATCAGCTCCGGCGACGGCTGGAGGATCATGTTGCGGTAGCCGGGGTCGTTCTCGCCTTTGGTGATCAGGTCGGCCTTGGTCGTGAACGGCAGCCGGCGCAGGTCTTCGACGGAGTTGATCTGCTCCGGCTTGATGCCGTGCTGGTCGAACAGTGCGCGGTAGTGCGGCGAGAACGGGTAGACGTGCTTGCGGATCATCTGCCGCAGCTTGAACGACTGGAGTTCACGCTGGGTGGATGGATGCAGTTTGACGAGTCGGTCGAGTCGCACCAGTCCCGCTCCTTGTGTGTGGCCGGGGAGGCGCTGCGTTGCTGTTGTCTGAACGAGCGCGTCCGGCCGGAAGTTGCGCGGCCGTGAGGATCAGTGAGGCCGAAGGTTACCTGAGCGGCGGCCGCGAGGCACGCGGAACCGGGCGGCGCGAGGTCGCCCCCTGCCCTCGGAGCCCTTGCCCTCTCACCCTTTGCCCTGCCCTTGCCCCTCTCACCCCTTGCCCTTGCCCTTGCCCCTCTCACCCCTTGCCCTTGCCCTTGCCCTTGCCCGCATCAGGCAGCGCGCTTGCTGCGGATGATTGGACACAGAGGGCACAGAGAACACAGAGGATGTGGTGCAGGCTTCCAGCCTGCAGAGCATGTGGTGCAGGCTTCCAGCCTGCAGAGCACTGGTGCAGGCCCGCGCAGGCTGGAAGCCAGGAGAACCGGCAGGGCTGTGCGGCGTCGCGCACCGGCCGTCTCCGGTCGCGCGGCGCGCGTTGCCTGACTCGCTGGCAGCGGTCATAATCGGCGTGCCGTGAACCGCCGTCGTGAGCAGCGCATGACCACCCGCACATCACCAGCCCGGCCGGACGGACAGCCGTCGACGGCGCCGGATCGCATGACGGCCGACGAGTTCCTGCGCTTTCCGTTCCCGGATGGCACGCGTTGGGAGCTGATCGACAACCATCCGACGTTGATGGTGTTCGATGATGACGACAACGGAGCCGGGATGAACGCGCCGTCGATTGACCATCAGCGAGTGGTGACGGCAGTTGTGGCCGCCTGGCAGCGCACCGACCCGTCATCCGCGCAGCGCGAGGTGCTGAGCGGGCCGATCGACCTGCGGCTGGGCGAGCAGGTGCTGCAGCCGGACGCGCTGTGTCTGGCGGCGGGTGTGGTCCCGGCTGGCGCACAGGAGATTGCAGACACGCCGTTGGCCGTGGCGGAGGTGTTGTCGCCGCGGACCGGTTCGACGGACATCACGACGAAGTACCAGCTGTACCGCAAGGCCGGCATCCAGGAGTACTGGGTAGTCGATCCGGTGTCGTGCGAGTTGTTCCTGCACGTGCTGGCCGGCTCTCGCTATGTTCGCCAGAACCCGGACGAGGAAGGGTTCTGCGAGTCGCCGCTGTTCGGCCGGCGCGTGCGAGTGCTGCGCCATGGCGCGAGCTACATGGTGGATGAGTAATTCGATGTGCTCGTCACGTTGTAAATGATATAAATCGACAACACGTCGCAGTGAGGCCGCCCGTGGAGCGAATCAGCTTTGTGAACGCGCAGCGTGTAGTTTGGGCGTGCCAAGACCGCGGCATTACGGTCGATGAACTGGCCGAGTTCACTCACATTGCGCTTGCCACCTTGAAGAAGGTTGTCTCAGGCGTTGGCGGCGGACTCACTTTCTCACAGCTTCAGAAACTCGCGGCGTTTTTTAACCGCGGGGTTCTGTTCTTCCTCGATCCCGGTCCGGTAGACGCTACAACGGCACATTCAGCGGCTTTTCGGACGATCACAAATCAGAAGCCGACCCTTGCGCCCAAGGTGAAGTCGATCGTCGATCGTGTTGAGAAGTATCGACAGCTCTACCTGGAACTCCTTGAAGATCTGGAGACAGAGTCGCCCAAGTTCAAGCCGCCGAAGATGTACGACAACCCGTCTGAAACCGCTCGTTCTGTTCGACGGTGGCTCGGGCTCGGCATTCGCAACGACTTCGATTCGTATCGAAAAGCTATCGAGTCCAAAGGAGTGCTGGTATTCCGCAGCAGTGGCTATGCCGGGAAGTGGCAAATACCCAAGGATAGCGAGGTCTCGGGCCTTTCTATCTATTACAGCATTCTTCCAGTCATCCTCGTGCGCGCCGAGCGTGTGCGCGCCCGGCAGAGTTTTACCTTGGCGCACGAGCTTGGGCACCTTCTTCTACATCAATCCAGCTTTGTAGACGATGAAGATAACTTTTATTCTACAACTGGCCGGGAGCGAGAAGCGAATCAGTTTGCCGGACATTTTTTGATGCCCGACGAGCTTCTTGCTGAAATACCAGATGGTGCCCCGACTAGGGCCGACAGGCTGGACGACTGGCTAAAGCGGTATCGGGCCGACTGGGGAGTAAGTACTGAGTCGATACTGGTTCGCCTTGTGGCAGCAGGGCGACTGCCCAAGACTGTGTACAGCGACTACAAGAATTGGCAGCGAACTCTGCCTCCCCGAGAGGATGAGGCGGCACCCCGCCTATACCGCCATCGCGAGCCTATCCACATTTTGGGGCGCCCGTTCGTCCAAACCGTGCTTGACGCAATGTCTTCGCAACTCGTCACTATGCACAAGGCGGGAGCCTATCTCGACAACCTGAAGATGCGGGATCTGCATCAGCTGGAGAGTTACTGTGCCAGTACTCACGCTTGATGCATCTGCCGTCATCTACGCTTGGTACCACTACCCCTCGGCGCAGTTTCCCAAGGTCTGGCACTGGTTATCCGGCAAGATCGGTTCAAAAGAGCTGGTTATCGCGAAGACCGCATTTGACGAGGTCGTGAAGCACCAACCCGACGCGGCAGCGTGGCTCACATCCAAGAAGATCGCCATCTTTCAGGTCACGAATGATGCCTTGATGAAAGCTGTTGCGATCAAGGCTGATCTGGGGATCGCTAACGACGACTACGGAAGCGGAGTCGGAGAAAACGACATCCTCATCATCGCCACCGCATGGGTCAACGGGCACGAAATGATAACTCAGGAAAACCGACAATTGAACCTGCCGAAGTCACTAAAAAAATACAAGATCCCGGCCGTTTGCGGCATGGCATCAGTGACGATTCCATGTCACACTTTTATCGAAGTACTCAGGCAGTCCAACGCCACGTTTTAGACCTTCTTCCACGCAACCGGGCGCGCCTCGTGAAAAGGCGCGCTAGGCGGTTACTCACTCTGCGGGGATGTTCATCGTAAAACTTACTCAGCGTCGTCGGCCACCAGCTCGGGGTTGGCCCGCTCGAGCCAGGCGCGACGGCAGCGGTAGGCTTCCATCTTCACCGCGTCGCGCGTCGTGTTCAGGATGTTCGCGATCATCTCGTACGACGCCTTCACCGTGATGCCGGCGGCGTGGTAGGCGCGAACCAGCTCGGCGTGCTGGCGGCGGCGCTTCTGCAGCTTGCGGCGAACCTCGATGATCCGCTCGGCGACGCGCGGCGGGTACATCGCCGGGGTGTCACCGTAGATGTCCAGCAACTGCGACAGCTTCAGGCGGTAGTGCTCGACCCACCAGAACACGCGGGTCAGCTCTTCCTGGCGCTCCTGCTCGCGAACCGAACGGCCCGACACCTGCGTCTCGAGCTCGGCCAGCAGCTCCAGCAGCTCGGGGATCGGACGGCCGCTGCGCTTGCTCAGCACCTGCAGGTCGTCGGCGGTCAGGTACAGGTCGTTGAGCAGCAGCAGCTTGAACAGGACGCGGCACTCCGGCTTGAGCACCTTCAGCGCGGCCTCGGCCATCGCCACGTTCTCGGGGATGCTCTGCACCTCGGCGGTGCGCGGGCTGGCCACGGTGCTCTCCAGCGAATCGCTCAGGTCGATGCGCGGCTCGCGCTGCGCCCGCTTGAGGTCGATGTAGAGGTGGCGCAGCACGACCGAGAGCCACGTCTCGAACCGCGCGCCTTCGCGCTCGACGTACTTCTCGGCCGACAGGATCTTGCGACGGCGGATCTGCTCGATCGCGTAGCAGTAGAAGTCCGCGCATTCATCCTCGCTCGCGCCCATCACCTTCACCGGGAAGGAATAGATCAGCGAGTGGTGCTGCTCGAGCAGGCGCTCGATCTGCGACAGCTGGCCCGGGGTCGAGACGGCGGTGGCAGTCTGGCTCTTGTCGATGTGCTTCGTCATCTGACGACTCTCCTGGTCTCAGCCGGCCGCGCACTTGTGTGTGTGCGTGTGCCGGAGGGGCCGAGTGGCCGCTGGCGTCATGGTGCCAGCGGTTGGCGATGCAGCAGGTTCCGGTCGTTCGATCGATCCCGGCCGCCCGTTGTTGGTGTGGGTGGCGGAACGTCGTGCGAACGGGGCCGGCTGCATGGCCGGTTGGAGTAAGCTCCCGCTACATCGGGTCAGCTCACAACTCCTGCGCGATGAACCCCGGTGAGCAACGTGTCGAGCAACGCAGATCCAGATCCTGCATTGGCAACAACGTGGAAAACCGAGTGCCGGGCACAGGTTTCTTTCCACGCGTCGACGAATTGCCCGAGGGCATCGCGGTACGCTTCCTGCCACCCCGGCTGGCCGCCATCGTTGCCTGGCACGGTCACCTCGTCGCCCGTTTCCGAGTCGATCAGGGTGGCCGCACCGTCGGTGGCAGCGAAGGCGTCGGCCGAGGGGTCCAGCTCCTGAGGGGTCAGCAGCTGGATGTACGTCACATGCACGTCGGGGCGAGCGGCCAGGCGCGCCACCTCGTGCCGCTGCTCGACAGCCTGGAAGCCGTCGGACAGCAGGAATACGGGGCCTCGCAGCCGCGGCACGGCCGCGAGGCGGGAGATCGCGTGGGCGAAGAGGGGTCGCCCGGCGGTCTCCTTGTTGTGGTTCGACGTCTCGTCGCGCGCGAGATCGCGCAGCAGAGCGAGGAACCCGGCGCTACCACTGCGCTCGGGCAGAAAGCGGATCGCGCTGTGGTCGGCGCGATCGGCGATGCCGAAGCGCACGCGGTGGCGCGAGTTCGAACCCTTCGTGCCGCCGCTCAATGCGATGTAGCTGATCGCGGCGGCGGCCAGCAGGGCGGCTTCGTAACGGGTGCGCCCGGGGTTGCCGGGCTCAGCCGCGACGTGCATGCTCGGCGAGGCGTCGACCAACACGGTCACGGTGCTGCCGGCCTCGGCCGTGTATGTCTTGACGAACAGCGACTGCAGGCGGCCGAAGACGTTCCAGTCGAGGAACTTGAGGTCGTCGCCGATGGCGTACGGCCGGTGCTCGAGGAACTCCATCTGGCCACCCCGGCGGACGCTGCGGAACTCGCCGGTGTGTTCGCTGCCGCGGCGGAAGGCCAGGGCGAAGCGCTCGAGCCGGGCGAGGTCGGCCGGGTCCCACCACGAGGGCGTGCCCGCGTTGGCCTGGCTCGCGGCCGCGCGCCGGGTCTTTCGACCGGTGCGGGCTTCGGCGGGCTGGGCGGCGGGTAGGACCATGGCTGTCACCGTTCGGTAGCGTTCGTTCAGCTATCACTTGTAGTGAACATTATTCCTGGCGGGGGAAGCCGGCCATTAGAACTCCGCACCCGGATTATACCCGCCATAAGCGGCTATTGGATAACAGTTTGTGAGACGCCTTGGCTGTTACCGGTGCAGGACGGCCCGCCCGTGCTGCCCTTGCCCCTCTCACCCCTTGCCCCTCTCACCCCTTGCCCCTCTCACCCCTTGCCCCTCTCACCCCTTGCCCCTCTCACCCCTTGCCCCTTTCACCCCTTGCCCTTGCCCTTGCCCTTGCCCTTGCCCTTGCCCTTGCCCT
>JBFWQT010000143.1:0-13680 GCA_050249295.1 Planctomycetota bacterium | reverse complement strand
CCACCACACCACTGGCGCGTAAACCGCGACCGACGATGTAACGCAACCCTGCACCACGTCGCGCCCGCACGCCCCCGGCCACGGGCGGCCTTTTGTACCCCGCACGACGACTGGCAAACGTCGTCATGCGGGCTGCCGGCCGCCCTCGCAACGGCCGGCTCACGGGCACATTAGTTGCGTCCGCCAGAGCTGAACCTCGCTGGTCACCAGGTATCCAACAGGGTTGCGCCGCCGGGCCGCTTGTCGGATAATCAGGAGACCGCTAATCGGACTGCCAACACACACACTCACACCAGTCTGGCATATGCGCCAGGCGCCGACCCACAGAGCCATGACACGTTCTCTCTTCAGCATTTGTGCGCCGCTGCTGATGGCGGCGTTGTTCTCGGCCGCGCTGGGCGTGGCAGCCCCGCAGGACGCCAGCGCCCAGCCCACGGTGCTGGTGCTGTGCAGCGCCAATGCCGCCAATGGTGGCGCCGACATGGCGAACGTGAAGTGGTACCTGGATGCCTCTGGCCTGTTCGCACAGGTCGACGTGCTCGACTGCCACGCCACCACGCCGACCCTGGCGCAGTTGCAGGCATACGACGCGATCCTGCTCTGGTCGATCGCGGTGCCGGCCGACCCGGTCGGCATCGGCGATGTGGTGGGCCAGTACGTGGCGGCCGGCGGCGGCGTCTGCGAGTGCCAGTTCTCCAATGACCCGACCAACTTCGGCATCAAGGGTGCCTGGAACAACCTGACCTGCATCGACCCCGCGTATGACCTCTACTGGGCCAACGCCCTGCTCGACCTCGGCACGGTCTACGACGCCGGCCACGAAATCATGCAAGGCATCACCACGCTGAACGGCGGATGGTGGCGCAAGGACCGGACCGGCGTCGTGAATGGCGCCACCAAGATCTTCGACTGGGAAGACGGTGTGGTCGGTCTCGCGGTCAACGAGAACAATCCCGGTCGCGTGGTGTCGGTCAACATGTTTGCCGGCAGCGCGCCGCATGCGGTGGCCGGTTTCCTCGGCGACCCGGCGAACGGCATCGATGACCCGGCGTGGGTGCCGGGGACGAGCCAGAATGACGAACTGATCTCGCAGGCCCTGCTGTGGGCCTGCAACGTCAGCGCTGCGCTGGTCTTCGACACGCCCGCTGCCGGCGCGCTGGCCGACGGCTACGAACTCGACACCTACAGCGACGTCACGTTCGTGGCGACTGGCGGCACCACGCCGTACACCTGGACCGTCTCGGCCGGCTCGATCCCGGCTGGCCTGACGCTCGACTCGGCGACCGGCATCCTCAGCGGTACGCCGGCCGCCGCCTCGGCGGGCACCTACAACTTCACGATCCAGGTCGAGGACAACGCGGCCGTCACCGAGACGCAGGACTACTCGATCGTCGTGTACGTGCTGCCCACGATCACCGCGCCGGCCGCGGGTGCGCTGGCCAACGGCAGCCTCGGCGTCCCGTACGGCCCGGTCAACTTCACCGGCACCGGCGGCAAGCCCGCCGTCGGCTGGAGCGTCACGGCCGGCTCGTTGCCGTCGGGCCTCACGCTCAACCCCACGACCGGCGTGCTCAACGGAACGCCGGGCGCCGCGGGCGTGTCGAACTTCACGATCACGTTCACCGACGCGAACGGCAAGACCGACTCGCGCGCGTACTCGATCAACGTGTCGGCCACCGTGGCGATCACGGCTCCGACGCCGGGCGCGCTGCCCGACGGGTACCTCACGCAGATCTACAACCAGGCGTTCACCGCGGCCGGTGGCACGCCGCCGTACGTGTGGGATCTGTTCTCGGGCACGCTGCCGGCCGGCCTCACGCTGAGCACCACCGGCACGATCAGCGGCACGCCGACGGCGGCCGGCACGTCGAACTTCCAGGTCCGCGTGACCGACCAGAACGGTGCCGGCGCGTCCGACATCGCGGCGTACTCGATCACGGTCTACACGCTGCCGTCGATCAGCTCGCCCGCGCCGGGCGCGCTGCCCGAGGCCACCCAGAACGGCCCGACCGCGTACGCCACGCCGACCCTGACGTTCGCAGGGGCCAACGGCAAGGCGCCGCTCGCGTGGTCGGCCACCGGCCTGCCGGCGGGCATCACGCTCAACTCCGGCACCGGTGTGCTCAGCGGCACGCCCACGGCCGCTGGCAACAACAACATCACGGTCACACTGACCGACGCGAACGGCAAGACCGCCAACGGCGCCTACACGCTGCTGGTCAACGCGCCGATCACGATCACCACGAGCAGCCTGCCGAGCGGCGAAGCCGACGCGTCGTACAACGTGAACATCGCCACCACCGGCGGCACGCAAGCGTTCACGTTCGGCATGAACAGCACGCCCACGATCGCCACGCTGTCGATCAACCCCACGACCGGCCAGATCACGGGCACCCTGCCCAACGGCGCCGGCAACTACGACGTGACGATCACCGTCACCGACCTGTACGGCTCGACCGACAGCAGCGGTGTGCTGGTGCTGACCGTCACGTCGCCGACCAGTGGCGGCCTGAAGAGCAGCTGCGGGTGCAACGGCCGGGCGACCGGAACCGACGAGTCGTTCAACCTGTGGCTGGCGCTGCTGCTGCCGCTGCTGCTGGTGCTGGTGCGCCGTCGCATGACCGTGTGACCGGCTGAACCGGTTGTCATCAATGCGCGTGGCCCACGGTTCGCCGTGGGCCACGCGTGTTTGTAGCTGGCGGCTGCGTCACCGGCTCAGAGCTCGTGCCGGATCGCCCACAGGTCGGGGAACACCGGATGGAACAGCGAGCGCTTGAGGAACTCGACCCCCAGTGAGCCGCCGGTGCCCTTCTTGTTGCCGATCGTGCGCTCGACGAGTTTCACGTGGCGGTAGCGCCACTCCTGCAGGCCCTCGTCGAAGTCGGTCATCAGCTCGAACAGCTGCGCCAGGTCGGGCCGCGACTTGTACGCCTTGAGCAGCAACAGCTGCACATCGTCGTCGGCCTCGTTCGGCTGCGACACATCCCGGTCGAGCAGCCGCTGCGGCACCGCGAAGCCCTGCTTCACCAGGAACGCGTAGAACGCGTCGAGCAGCGTCGGTTCCCCGAGCCGCCGCTGGAGCCGATCGTAGCCCGGCCACTCCGGCTTGTAGTACTTCAGCATCTCGGGCCGCTTGTAGCCGAGCAGGTACTCCACCTCGCGGAACTGGATCGACTGGAATCCGCTGGCCGCCTGCAGGCGGTTGCGAAAGCTGGTGAACGACATCGGCGTCATGGTCTCCAGCACGTCGACCTGGCCGACCAGCGTCTTGAGGATCGTCCGGCAGCGCTGCCACGTGTGTTGTGCTTCGTAGAGGTCGCCGCTGCGGAAATCCTTGCCGATCTTGCCGAACTCGATGATCAGCTGCCGGAACCACAGTTCGTAGGTCTGGTGGATGATGATGAACAGGTACTCGTCGTGCTCGGCCGGCGTGGACTGCGGCTGTTGCAGCGTGAGCAGTTCTTCGACCTTGAGGTACGACGCGTAGGTGAGCTCTTGGGTCATGTGGCGGCCGGCGCTGAGGCGGGTCTGGGTGCGAATGCGAATGGCACCACAGCCGTGCGGTGTCAAGCCGATCCCGCTCCCGATCCCTTGCCCTTGCCCTTGCCCTTGCCCTTGCCCTTGCCCCCTTCACCCCTTGCCCGCGCGCTTGCCCGCGGGCAGCAGCCCGCGGGCTTCAAGCGCAACTCAACGGATCAACGCGGGATCAACGGATGACCTTGCGGCTGAATGCCACGATGAACAGACCCAGGACGAGCATGCCGAACAGGCCCTCGATGGTGAGGATCAGCGCGGGCCAGCCCTCCACGTTCTTGTCCACGCCGTCGAAGCCGGAGACGAAGGCCGAAGTCGAGTCGATGAACGCCGTGCAGATCTTGTCCACGGTTGCCGCGCCGAAGATGTTGTAGACCTTCATCGTCGGCGTGCCCGCGGCCACCGCACTCGTGATCTCGTAGCCGTCGCCCGGCGTGGCCAGCAGCAGGCCGGCGTAGATCAGCGCGAAGAACGTGATGATCACAGCGGCGGTCTGCAGCACGCGCATCGGGTTGGTGCCGTATGCGCAGGCGAGGTCGAAAATCACGTACTCGAAGAACCGGCTGATGCCGCCCTTCTGGCCGTGACGGCCGATGCGCTGCTCGCGCTTGAAGTGGTAGTAGGCCCAGTCCTCGTCATCCAGCCAGTTGAGGCGCTGGTAGTTGTTCTTCAGCACGCCGTACTCTTCGGCCGCCTTGCTGTGGTCGCCGTCGCGCAACGGTTGCAGGCGGTCGCCGATCTGGCTGGCCTTGATCAGCAGCGCGTTGGCCGTGCAGTTCCACACCGAGAGCGTGCCCTCCGCCTGGAACTCCAGTTCGTCGAAGTAGGCGAAGCCGTGCAGCTTGGCCTTCTGCAGGTCGAGGCATCCGTTCAGCTTGCAGCCGCGCTGGAACGAGAACTTCTTGTTGATGACCGCACCGCGGAACAACACGCTCTTCGCGAACGTGCAGGCCGTGAACACAAAGCCCTCGTCCGCGTCGATCGAGCGGAAGTCGGCCAGGCCGCCGAAGGTCACGCCGCGGAAATCCACCCAGCCGACAAACGTGGTGTCCCAGCAATCCAGGTTGCCGCCGATGCTCGCGTTGGCGATCAGCAGCTTGCCGCCCATGGTGCAATCGCGCAGCAGGAAGTTGCCGGGGCACTCGAACCCCTTGAACGTCGTCATCGGCGAGCGGAACTCGCAGGCCTCGAAGGTCACGCCCTTGAGGAACTTCGCGCGCTGCACGTCCATGTTCTCGATCACGCAGTGGCGGAACACGACCGGCGCCGCGAACGTGGTGCCCTTGAAGTTCGTGCGCGTCAGCGTGCTCTTGTCGATCTCGATCGGCTTCGTGATTTCCTTGCGCGAGAGGTTGAGCCCTTCGCAGACGATCCGCCTGGCGGGCTTGCCGGTGAGCAGCGCGGTCATCAGGTCGTTGGGCCGCACCGTCTCGCGCTTGACGTGACCGGCCGCGATCGCCTCGGCGCTCGGACCGAGCCAGCCGCCGCGCGGCGCGAAGTGCGCGTCGCCGGTGACCTCGCGCGTCTCGCCGCGATCATGTGGCGCGGGTACCGGCCGCTCCTCGTCGGCCGACTCGCCACGCACCTCCGGCGGCGGCGCGACCGGTTCGTCGTCGTCATCATCATCGTCGTCATCCGCGGGCGGCGCGTCCGGGTTGGCACCCGCGGGCGGCGCAATCTCCTTCGGCGCGTCGGGCGTGGTCTCGGCGGGCAGTCCGGCAGGAGTGTCGTCGCTCATGGAATCTTCTCGGCACCAGTCGGCGTAGTAGAGGAGCTGTTCGGATGGACCTCCGAACGGGTTGCGAGGGGTTGCGGTCACATTCGGCTGCGTAGCAGCCGGCGCATGCGGGACCGGCGTGCGGTTGACACGCCAATCGCCGCCCCTAAACTGATTCGCCCGGTCGGAACCGCGGCATTGTAATACGCGGCCGACGTCATTGCCCTTGTTGAGCGTGCTGCATCACCACTCCACCATGGTGGCGGACAAAACCCCCGATCATCACGATCCCACTCCCGTGGACACCCGACACGCCAGCGACGCCCGTGAGTCAGGCGACGTCGCCGACGGTGCGTTGCGTGCCGGGAATCTGACCGGCCCGCGGCGCGTTATCGCTGCGAAGAAGAAGGCCGCGAAGAAGAAGGCCGCGGGCACGACGTCCGCCACGCCACCGTCGTCGGTCGATTCGTCGGACGCGGCACCCGCCGCGAAGAAGGCCACCACGAAGAAGAAAACTGCCAGGAAGAAGACCGCCGCGAAGAAGTCGAAGACGACGCCAGCGGCCGGCGGCAAGAAGAAGGCCGGCAAGAAGGCGGCGAAGAAGACCCGGGCCAGTGCCTCCGACGACTCGCTGACCGAAGGCGACGAGGACTACACCGACAGCGACGACGCGATCGATGTGCCCTCCCTCGACGGCGACGGCGACGCGAAGTCGAAGAAGAAGGCCGGCAAGAAAGCCGCCGCATCGAAGAAGAAGAAGTCCGGCCGCCCGGCCCGCAAGTACGAGCCGATCAACGCCAAGGGCAAGAACCTCGTGATCGTCGAGTCGCCAGCGAAGGCGAAGACGATCAACAAGTTCCTCGGCTCGCAGTTCGTCGTGGCCAGCAGCATCGGCCACATCCGCGACCTGAGCAAGGCCAAGGCGAAGGACGAGAACAACAAGATCAAGCCGTGGGCCGTCGGCGGCATCGACGTCGACAAGGGCTTCAAGCAGGCCTACGAAGTGATCGAGGAGAAGGAGAACGTCGTCCGCGAGCTCAGCAAGGCCGCGAAGGCCGCCGACCTCGTGTACCTGGCGCCCGACCCCGACCGCGAAGGCGAAGCGATTGCGTGGCACCTGCAGGCCGTGCTCGGCGTGCCGGAGAAGAAGCTGCGCCGGATCGTGTTCAACGAGATCACCGAACGCGCCGTGAAGGACGCGATCGCGCATGCCGGCGACATCAACCAGCAACTCGTGGACGCGCAGCTGGCGCGCCGCGGGCTGGACCGCCTGGTGGGCTACACGCTCTCGCCGCTGCTCTGGGACAAGGTCGTGCGCGGCCTGTCGGCCGGTCGCGTGCAGAGCGTGGCGGTGCGACTGATCGTCGAACGCGAGCGCGAGATCCGCGCGTTCCGCTCGCATGATTACTGGACCGTGGACGCCGACGTGCGCAAGCCGGAGGGCCAGCGACTGAAGGGCGAGCCGGAGAAGATCCGCCTCGGCCTCAAGCAGTGGCGCGCCACCGATCACGAGATGGGCCTCAAGCTGCGGCCGGCGATCGAACGCGAGATCGAGGCCGGTACGCTGTCTGGCAAGGCCGACGACATCCTGAAGCAGCGGCTCGCCGCGCTGACGAAGGACGCCGACGGCCACTACCCGCTGACGTCGCTCGACCCGCAGACCGACCTGCGCGAGAAGCCGTTCGTCGATGAGATCGTCGAGTACCTGCGCGACGCGCAGTACAAGGTGTCGCTGGTCAAGGAGACGAAGCGCACCGAGAAGCCGCGCCCGCCGTTCATCACCAGCACGCTGCAGCGCGCCGCCGCCACGCACCTGCACTTCGGCGCGAAGAAGACGATGGGCCTCGCGCAGCGGCTCTACGAAGGCATTGACCTCGGCGACGGCCCGGTCGGCCTGATCACCTACATGCGTACCGACAGCACGCGTCTGGCCGACGAGGCCACCGCGGCGTGCCGCAAGTTCATCGATGCCGAGTACGGGCCGAAGTACCTGCCCGACGCGGTGCGCGTGTACAAGACCAAGGCCAAGGGCGCGCAGGAAGCGCACGAAGCGATCCGCCCGACCAACGTGGAGATCGCGCCGGACCGCATCCGCGCCACCTTCATGACCGGCGGCAGCGGCAAGACGGCGAAAGAGAAGGAAGACCTCTTCCGCCTCTACGAGCTGATCTGGAAGCAGTTCGTGGCGTGCCAGATGGCCGACCACGAGTACCTGCAGACCACCGTCGAGGTGACGGCCGACCGCGCGTTGCTGCGGGCCAGTGGTCGCAAGCAGATCTTTGATGGCTTCACGCGAGTCACGCGTGGCACGGCCGACGAGGAAGGCGCCGACGGCACCGGCGCGGCCGGCAAGTCGGGCGGCGCGGGCGCGAACGGTGCCGGCGCAGACGGCGCAGGCGCGAATGGCAAGGGCGACGAGCCCGAGCCGGAGATCGTCCCGGCCGACACCGGCCAGATGCTGCCCGCGCTGGCCGAGGGCGACCGCCTCGACCTGATCGACGTCGTCGTCACCGACAAGCAGACCAAGCCGCCGGCCCGCTACTCCGAGGCCGCGCTGGTCAAGAAGATGGAAGCCGAGGGCATCGGCCGCCCGTCCACGTACGCCGCGATCATCGACAAGATCGTCTCGCAGAATTACGTCCGCCTCGAGAAGCGGCAGTTCCACGCGACCGACCTCGGCATGAAGATCAACGACCTGCTGGTCGGGTCCTTCCCCGAGGAACTCGACGTCACGTTCACCTCGTCGGTCGAGGAAATGTTCGACCGCATCGAGCAGGGCGAGATGACCTACAAGCAGGCCCTGCAGGAATACTGGGATCGGTTCAAGGCCGACCTCGAACGCGCGACGCAAACGATGCCGTCGCAGAAGGGCGACAACGCGCCGATCGCCGAGGACAAGAAGTGCCCGAAGTGCGGCTCGCCGATGTACGAGAAGTTCTCGCGTACCGGCATGTTCTACGGCTGCACGCGCTTCCCCGATTGCGACGGCACGCTCGACGGCGAGGGCCGCGAGAAGGTCGGCCCGCAGGAGAGCGGCTACACCTGCGACAAGTGCGGCAAGCAGATGCTGATCCGCGTGCCGTGGCGCGGCGGCGACAAGTTCCTGGGTTGCGCCGGCTACCCGGATTGCAAGAACACGCGCCAGCTCGACCCCGCGACCGGCATGGCGCTGCCGCTGGTCGAGGAGAAGTGCGAGAAGTGTGGCAGCCCGATGCGCATGCGCAACGGCCGTCGCGGGAAGTTCCTCGGTTGCACCAACTGGCCCGCCTGCCGCAACAGCCAGCAGGTCACGCCCGAGTTGCAGGCCAAGTACTTCAAGCCGGACGGCATGCCGCAGGACGAATGGCTCGACGGCAAGCGCTTCCTGCCGCCGGAGATTCTCGCCACGTTGCCCGCCGACAACGGCAAGCGACCCGAGCCGGTGAAGGTGGCGGCTGGCGGTGATGGCGATGGCGACGACGAGGGTAGCGAGAAGCCGCCGTTCTGATCGGCGTGAGGTGTGGCGTAGTCCGAGCCGCGACCGTCAGGGAGCGGGACCGGCCAGCGCGGACGAGCCACGCGCGGCTCACATGATCACCTCGAAGCGTCGAGTGTGACCTTCACCGTAAGCTGCTTGCGATCCGCCTCGTCGGGCCCGCCGCGCTCCACGGTGAGTGTGATCGTGTCGCCGGGCACGTGATGATCCAGCGCCAGCCACAGGTCGTCGTCGTCGGTGATGATCTGCTGGTCGATCGCGATGATCCGGTCGCCGAGGATCAGACGGCCGCGCGCGTCGCGCGTCGTGCCCTGCAGACCAGCCTTGCCGGCCGCGCTGTCGGGGGGCACGCCGAGCAGCAGCACGCCGTTGAGCCCGAGCCGGCGCGCGACGCGGTCGTCGGCTGTGTCGGCGCCGAGCGACGCATGCGTCACGGCGCCGTGCTCGATCAGTTGCGGCACGATGCGGTTGATCGTGTCGACCGGCACGGCAAACCCGATGCCCGCGTACGCGCCGGACGGGCTGACGATGCTGGTGTTGATGCCGATCAGGCGGCCCGCACTGTCGAGCAGTGGCCCGCCGGAGTTGCCCGGGTTGATCGCCGCGTCGGTCTGGATCACGCCGCTGATCGGCCGGCCGTCGGTGCCTTCGATCAGGCGACCGAGGCCGCTGATCACGCCGGTGGTGAGGGTGTGATCGAGGCCGAACGGGTTGCCGATGGCGAACACGCTCTGGCCGACCTGCAGGTCGTGCGAGGTGCCGATCGGGATCGCGCGCAGCTTGTCGGCCGGCGCCTCGATGTGCAGCACGGCCAGATCCTTGTCGGGCGCGACGCCGACGAGCCGCGCGGTGCACAGCGTCTGGTCGGCAAGGATCACGTCGGCGCCCTGCGCGTTAGCCACCACGTGATAGTTGGTAACGATGTGGCCCTTGTCGTCCCAGATGAAGCCGCTGCCGGTGCCGGTCGGAATGCGCGTGACGTTCATGCTGAACAGGTCGCGGCGCAGCGCCGAGGTGCGGATGAACACCACCGACGGCGAGGCCTCGCGGAACAGCTCGATCGTCGAGTGCTCGGCGCCGGAGAGCTCGCCGCGGGCCGCGACCGCGCGCGGTGTGGAGAGTGGTGTGCCGCCGCCACCACCACCACCGCCCGTGGAGTTGTTGATCGCCGCCTGGTGCTGGCACAGCACCAGCGAGAACGACAGCGAGCAGAGCGCAACCAGCAGCATGGCCGCGGGTCCGGCGCCGAGTGTCGGCTTCGTGTTGACCGGCCGGTCGGCGCGGTGTTGCGGGTGAATGTGCATGGCAGGCATCCTCCTGTTGGCAGAACGCGAGCGGGGGGCACGACGATTCCCGCCGCCAGTCTACTTCGCGATGTGCGTCATTTCTGTGCGGTGACGGCGCGACGATCCGCGTCGTCGTTGGAACACGCCTTTTCCCGGAGTTCGCCATGCCCATTCGACTGCCACTGCTGACCGGACTGACCGCGCTGTT
Source organism: Planctomycetota bacterium (assembly GCA_050249295.1). Classification (GTDB taxonomy): domain Bacteria; phylum Planctomycetota; class UBA8742; order SKZP01; family SKZP01; genus JBFWQT01. The sequence goes on along the minus strand of JBFWQT010000143.1, from coordinate 3,460 downwards.
CAGCGTCCTCCTCGCGCACGGCCTGGTGGCCAGCCTCGCGCCCGCTGCGGCACAGCCGGCCGATCCCGACCCGCAGCCGAAGCCGGAGATACGCGAGTACGTGCACGACGAATCGCAGTCGTGCCGTATCGAGACGATGGCGATGCTCGAGGCGCTGCCGCCGTGCATGCGCGTGACCGCAATCAAGTGGGACAGCGCGTTCCGCCAGACCGGCCTGCGCGTCGGCGACCGGATCGTCGCCGTCAACGGCACCACGATTGATCCGCCAAAGGAACTGCGCGAGCTGCAGCGCTGGCTGCCCACGCAGGTCGGCAACTACGCCGAGTCGCGCGGCTGGGTCGCGGCGCAACAGGGCGAAGGCACGCCGATCACGCTCAAGGTGCTCCGCCGCGTGGTGCCGGGCGAAGGCTGGACCGAACTGGAGTTCAGCGCGCCGCTGCGCAGCGACCGCTCGTGGAGCATCGTCGAGAACAACCGCCGCATCATCGGCCCCGGCGGCCCCGAAGGGCTCTACGCGAAGGACGGCTTCGACGAGGGCTGGCAGTGGTGGCAGGACAAGTTCGAGAAGCACGTCTGGCGCACGCTCGACGACGGGTTCTTCAACCGCCGCTACCAGAGCCGGATGGAGCTCAAGACGCACCTGGAGTTCAAGGCGCGCGTGGACTACCTCGTGGCGCACTACCCGGGGCCGTTCGCCGACGCGGTGAAGCACGACTGGGATGCGGCGTACGAGATCCTGCAGGGCCGCAAGTACGAGCTGAGCGACGAGCAGCTGGCCTTCCGCCAGCTTGGCGAGCAGCGCGCCGACGAGATCAAGCAGGCCGGCGTCGACGCGCGCAAGGCCTGGATCGAGGCGCACAAGGCCGACATGATCAAGCCGTTCCCGTCGATCGATCCGATCACCGGCGACGTCGCGAGCGTCACCGGCAAGTTCGTCGAGCTGCCCGACATCGGCAACCGGGAGTGGGTCACCGAGCCCGGCGACGTGACGTGGGCGGTGGGCACCGGCGACTCGCGCAAGGACGGCTACTACTTCGTCAACATGCACGACAAGGCCGCGCGTCGCATGTACGACGCCGTATGGCGCTTCAAGAAGCTGGTCATGCCGCGCATCGAGTCGATGCGCATCGGCGTGATCGGCCGCATCCTTGGAGACCCGCGGATGGTCTCGGCCGGCGGCAATGCGGTGACGGGCCTGGAGCTCGAGCCGGTCGCGGTGACGGTGGACGGCAAGATGTTCGTCGACCTCACCGTCGAGACCGACGGCGAGTCGCACTTTGCCGGCGAGGACGCACTGCGCATGCCGGGCTCGGCGATGCCGGCCGACGACGCGTCGCCGCGCGAGGTGATGGAGGCATACGTCGCCGCGATCAAGGCGTCGGACGAGACGACATTCAAGGCGCTGTATGCGTCGTTCCGCGCGGTGCCGGTCGAGAATGGCCGCCTGCTCTGGTACCCGTGGTACGGCTACCAGCTCGACCGCCCGTACATCCGCGCACGCCAGCTGATCATGGAGAAGATCTGTGATGCCCGCGTGCTGTGGGTCGGCGACGTGCGGCGCATCAGCACCGGCAAGGAGTTCGAGGGCGCGCCGCTGATCGACGAGGTCACGGTCGAGCTCGAGCACATCGGCCAGTTCGACGGCGAGTATCGCGCGTTCATCGGCGTGGAGACGCACCGCACATGGGTGCTGCAGCGCATGAACGGCGGGCCGTGGCGCATCACCGACGGCCAGGATTTCTGATCCCGCATCCCTACGGAGCCAACCATGGCCATTCGCATCCAGCTGTTCCGTCCCGTCACGTCGATCCTCCTCGCGCTGCTCGCGCTGCTGGCCATCCCCGCACCGGCCATGGCCGGCAGCGACAAGCGCGAGAGCGAGCTCAACGAGCGTCTGGTGAAGCAGGGCGCCGAGATGACCGAGCCCGAGCGCCGCGCGCTGAAGGAGGCCATGGAGAACTGGTTCAACGGGCGCGAGGAAAGCCTGAAGAACCTGCTCGATCTGGTGAAGAGCACCGACCTCGACGAGAAGCAGAGCCGATGGGTCTCGCAGGTGGATGTGATGCGCAGCCGGTTGCAGTCCGCGTTCGGCAACGCCCTGCAGAACGTCCGCGAACCCACCATCCAGGCGTATCACTTCCACATGTTCACGCTCAAGGAAGAGCACGAGTTCGTGAACGCCCTTGGCAAGCTGCATGTCGCCGAGGCACGCGACACGATCATCCGCACCGGCCGCAACCTCCAGACCGAGGACGAGGACCTGCAGAAGAAGTGGGACGAGCTGAAGGAGCAGGATCGCCGCCTCGACGAACTGGAGCAGAGCGCCGCGAAGGAAATGCGCGAGTTGCTCGCCGATGCGGTGCAGAAGGCCGCGGACAGCCGCAAGACGCTGCTCGAGAAGGTCGCGTCGATCCCCGGCAAGCTCGAGCCGCTGCGCAAGAGCGGCATTGCCGGCGCCGCCGTGAACGCGCTGCCCGAGGGCGTGGTCAAGGAGATCCTCAAGGCGGCGCTGGCGATCAACGAGTCGGCCGCGGCCGGCGCGAAGATCTGGCTGACCGTGAACAAGAGCGCGATCGACCGCGCCAACCGCATCGCGCAACTGGCGCGCACCGAGCAGGAGAGCATCATCCGGCTGTTCCACAGCACCCGCTCCGAGGCGCTGACGTTCGTCGAGAAGTACGGCTCGCTGACCGCCCGCGTGGCGCTGCGCAGCGCGGAGGACGAGCTGCGATCGGCCGCGTCGTCGTGCGCCACCAGCGGCCAGAAAGACGACCTGCTGGCCTTCACCGACGAGGCGGTGCGCGCGCTCGGCAGCGACATGAGCGCCACCGAGTCGGCGATGGAGAAGCTGATGCGCGACCAGGAAGGCCGCTTCCTCGGCTCGTCGGTGAGCGACACGACGGTGGAGGATCTGGCCGAGACGCGCTACTGGGAGGACGAGTCGCGCGCCGTGCACGAGGTGGCGCGCAAGATCGAGGAGATGCTCAACGGCTGGCGCAACGACGCCAGCGGCCTGTACATCAACTCGCTCTCCGGCCTGACCGACGCGGAGAAGGAGGAGTTGCAGAAGCAGATCCGCAGTCGCGTCGAGGACCTGGTGAAGGTGATGGAGGACGCCGCGTCGCTGCTCGACGAGGACAAGCTGGCCGAGCCGCTGGATCGCCGCAACCTCAAGGACGCGATCAAGCGCTGAGCAGAGCCGGCGGTGGCAGCGCCGCGTTGAGCGAGCGCGCCGGCTCACACTTGCATCGCCGGGGCAACCGACCGACGATGTCAACCGGCGGCGGACCTCCCCCGCCGCCGTCACCCACCACACCCGATCCGCACGCATCCGATGCCTCGATTCACTGCTGCCGCGATGCTGCTCTGCCTGCTGGCCGTCACGGCCGGCACCGCCGACGCAACCGAGAAGTTCGATCGAAAACTGCGGCTGGAAGTCGTGCTGCCGCCCCACGTCTCG
>JBFWQT010000142.1:0-13681 GCA_050249295.1 Planctomycetota bacterium | reverse complement strand
AGCATCACGATCGTCAGCAGCAGCGCGCCGCCGCCCATCGCAAGCCAGATCTTCGTGGTGATCGGCACATCGGCGAACGTCGGCCCGGGCTTCTCCTTGCCGTCGTCGATCGGCAGGCTGATCTCGCCGTCGCCGCCGGGTGGTGGCATCTCACCGCTGCCCGCGGCCTTCGCCACCGGCGTGCGAGTCACGTTGCCGTCGGTGTACGTGCCGGGCAGCTGCATCATCGGCTGGCGCCAGCCCTGCCACGTGCTCAGCTTGTTGGCCCAGTCGCCGAGCTCGGCTTTCTCCACGGCGTTGTAGCTGGCCAGCGTGTTCTGCGCGGCCGGCATGTTGAAGCTGACGAACGAGAGGTTCTCGCGCGCCAGCATCTCGCGCTCGAACTCGCCGTCCCAGATGGTCAGCGTCATGGTCTTGAGCAGGCCGAGCGCCGACTCGCCGGCCTTCTTGCGCAACTCGGCAAGCGACGCATGGTTCAGCGCGTCGATCTCGGGGCCGCGCAGGTCGAGCGCTTCGGCGATGTTGAGCAGTTGCTTCTCGCGCTCTTCGTGCGGGTGCGAGAGGTTGCCGGTGACCGACGCCAGCAGGTCGAACGCGAACAGTTCGCGCGCGAGGCCATTGACCGGGCCGGGCTGGCGCATGTCGTCGGCCTGCTTGCGCGTTTCTTCCGACAGGTCGGCCACCGTTCCACCGATGATGCGCAGCGGCAGCAGGCCGGTGATGTTGCGATGCAGCTCGGCACCACTGACCTGGCGGCGCACATGGCCGGTCGGCGTGTTGCGGATGTTCATCGGCTGATCGGTGAGCAGGTACACAATGTTGTGCAGCTCGCCCGCGTTGAACGACGACAGGCGCATCGGCACGACCAGCTCCGGCACAGCGAAGCGGAACCCCATCGCCTGCACGTTGCCGTCGAACGTGCCGTTCGGGCCGAGGCCGGGGTCGACGTTGCGCATGCCCGCCTGCGGATCGACGGCCGACTTCTTGCTCACGCGCGTCTTGACCGCGACGAAGCACCAGCCGGCCGCGACGTACTCGCCGCACGCCTTGTCCATGCCGGTCGGGTAGTGGTAGCCGTGGCCGTCCATCCACTTCTTCAGCGCGGCCGGGCTGCCGGCTTCGAGCACGACGACCTCGTACATGCCGATCGCTTCTTCCTTGATCACGCGCACCTGGTCCTCCACCTTCAGCCCGTTCTCGGCGCTGGTCGGCCTGGCGGCGCCGGACGTGGGCGGCGCGGACGGCTGCGGCAGCGGGATCAGGTTGATCACCACCTCCGGCGGGTCGATCGCGGCCGCGATGTGGGCGAACGTGTCGTCGTCGACCTTGCGCATCGCCGGCACGGAGGGGAACGGAATCAGCATTCCGAACTCTTCGACCTTGCCGGTGAAGCCGGGGCGGATCACGAAGGTCTCGACGCCGTTGCGATAGAAGACGTACGTCTTCTGGATGCCGACGCGCGTGATCGCGGGGCCGTCGCCGGTGTAGATCGGCGGGACCATGCCGCAGGGGTCGGCGCTTGCGAGCTGCGCGAGTTGGACGGTCAGCAGCAGCACGCCGGCGGCGAGCAGTAGTCTACGATGCAGCATGGGATCAGCCTTTCGGGCGCGGACGCAGTCCGAACGCCAGGAGTGCGAGCGTGAGCAGCAGCGCGCTGCCGCCCATCGCGAGCCAGACGAGAGTCATGGTCGGGATCGCCGACGGCGGCGGTCCCTGGTCAGCCGTGGGCACGGCCGCGGCCGTGTCGGGCGATCCGGCCAGCGCCAGCGACGTGGCGAGGAAGGCGAGCAGGCAGAAGGCAAGCAGGGTGCGGGTCATGGTCGTCTTCATACTCGTGGCGGTGGTCACTGGTCACTGGACGGGTTTACGACGTTGGGATGTTGTGGTGCCAGCTTGCTATCCGGTGGCCTTCGGCCGTGGACGCAGTCCGAAGGCCAGCAGCGCCAGCGTGAGCATCAGCCCGCCACCACCCATCGCCAGCCAGACCAGCGTCATCGTCGGGATTGCCGACGGCGGCGGGCCCTGGTCGGCAGTCGGAGTGCGCATCGAAATCGATTCGCCGGGCGGCGGCATCTCGCCACTGCCGCCACCGCGATTGCCGGTGTCAGCGAGGGGTACGAGCGGTGCGCGCGTCAGCGTGCCTTCGCGGTACTGGCCGGCATGCATCAGCATCGTCATGCCGTTCGCGTTCCACGTAGTGGCACTCTCCAGCCCGGCGATCTCCGACTCGCTGTGCATGCACGCGTTGTACGCGATCGGCGTGTTCGAGTCGGCGGGCATCGAGAAGCTGACGAACGAGAGGTTCTCGCGCGCCAGCATTGCGCGATCGAACTCGCCGTCCCAGACGGTCAGGGTCATGCCGCGCAGCATCTGCAGCGCGCTCTCGCCGGCCTTCTTGCGCAGGTCGGCCAGCGCGTCGTGGTTCAGCGCGTCGATCTCCGGGCCGCGCAGGTCGAGCGCTTCGCCGATGCTGAGCAACTGCTTCTCGCGCTCCTCGTGCGGGTGCGAGAGATTGCCGGTGACGGAGGCCAGCAGGTCGAACGCGAACAGCTCGCGCGCGAACGCCACGTAGGGCAGCGGGTTGCGCGTCGCGTCGATCTGCTTCTTCCACTCGGCGTCAATCTGGTCGACCGTGCCGCCCACCACGCGCAGCGGCAGCAGCCCGGTGATGTTGCGGTACAGATCGGCGCCGCTCACCTGCCGGCGCACGTGGCCGGTCGGCGTGTCCTTGATGTTCATCGGCTTGTCGGTGAGCAGGTACACAATGTTGTGCAGCTCGCCCGCGTTGAACGACGACAGGCGCATCGGCACGACCAGCTGCGACACCTTGAAGCGGAACCCCATCGCCTGCACGTTGCCGTCGAACGAGCCACCCGGCGGCAGGCCCGGCTGCACGTCGCGCATGCCGGCCTGCGGATCGACCGACGCCTTGCGGCTCACGCGCGTCTTCACGGCCACGAAGCACCACCCGGCCGCGACGTACTCGTTGCAGGCCTTGTCCATGCCGGTCGGGTACTGGTAGCCGTGGCCGTCCATCCACTTCTTCAGTGCGTTGGCGCTGCCCGCTTCGAGCACGACCACCTCGTACATGCCGATTGCTTCCTGCTTCAGCACGCGCACGCCGTCCTCGCCGGCGGTCTCGAGGCCCCGCGGTTGCGGCGCGCCGGCACCTCCACTGCGCTGCACATCCTCACGCCAGCGGCGCGGCGAGAGGTCGACGACCACCTCCGGCGGATCGATCGCCGCGGCAATGTGCGCGAACGTCGCGTCATCCACCTTGCGCATCGCCGGCACCGACGGGAACGGGATCAGCATGCCGAAGTCTTCAACCTTGCCGGAGAAGCCCGGCCGGATCACGAACGTCTCGACGCCCTCGCGGAAGAAGACGTAGGTCTTCTGCGCGCCCACGCGCGTGATCGCGGGGCCGTCGCCGGTGTAGATCGGCGGGACCATGCCGCACGGATCGGCGAACGCCGGCGTGGCCAGTCCGGCCAGCAGGAGCAGCCACACAACAATGGTGTGGCGGCCGCGCGGGCTGCGCGCGCCGGTCAGTCCGGTATCACTGATCATGGAGCGGCTCCATCTCGCCGAGCTTCACATGCAGCTCGACACGCGCCTTGCAGTCGTTCTCGCCGTTGCTGATCCAGATGTTGTCGACCAGCTTCCAGTCACCGTTGTTTTCATGGACCGAGAACCACGGTCCGCCCACCGAGTGGGGCCCTTCCACTCAGCATCGCACCCAGATGTGGTTGAGGCCGACCCGTTTGCACGTGCCGTTGATGTCGGGCACCTGCATGCGGTCGAGCTCGTGCGGCTTGGGGAAGTAGTGCTGCTTGATGTCGAACGGCCAGAACGTCGGCGGCATCGTCACGCGCTGGTCGCCGAACTCGTCCACTACACGCAGCTCGATGAACACGCCGTGACGCGTCAGCTCGCGCTGCACGAATTCGGCGCGCTCGCTGTCGAGCGGCGCAATGCCCAGCGTCTTGAGCCGGAACGCCGACTGCACGCCGTAGAAGAGCAGCGCGTCGAGCGACTCGGACGGCTCGTTGACCGGCGCGGCCGCGTATCCGGCCTTGAGTTTCGCGAACTCGGCCTCGGTGAGCAGCGGCGTGGGATGCTTGTGCGGGCTGCACCCGCGGCAGTCCGGGTCGAGCGGGTCGATCGAGTAGCCGCGGCTGTCCATGCCGACGAACGGGCCGTGGTGATCCGCCGGGATTTCCTTGCCGAGGAAGGTCAGCTTGCCGTGGCCGTCACCGTCGTGGCCATGGCCGGTGGCGGCAGGCGGGGCAACGGCGGGGCGGCCCGAAAAGCCCCCGGTGAGGGCCCATGCGCCGAGACCGATCGCGCCGATCGCGATCATGGCCCCGCCAATCAGCCGGATGGAAGGTGTTTTCATCAGGAACTCGCGATCAAGAGGGGTGCAAGGCAGACGCATCCGCTACGGCCGGTGACGGCCCGGACGCGGACGCGTTTCGGTTGTTCTCGCATTCTAGCTGCCTGCCGCGGCGAACAACATTCCGAACGCGCGGACGCAGGCGCGACATCTTCGGGGTCGGCATCGGCACGGCACGGTTGGTAGAATCCGGGACCCCCCGATCCGGACCCCGATCACCGCACAGGAGCGGGCGCCATGCAGTTTCCGGTCGTGCTTGCCAGCACGCTCAAAGAGCAGTTCGAGCGCTGGTACCAGAGCATCTCCCAGCTCGACGCCGTGATCATCGCGTTCGGCTGCGTGCTGCTCCTGATCCACGTCTACATCCTGGCGGCCGCGGTGCGGGTGCGCCGGCCGATCACGCACAGCCGGCTCGTCGGCCTGCTGCGCTTCGGCTCGTTCGGCACCGAGCTGCTGCCACTGCTCGGCATCATCGGCACCGTGCTGGCCCTGCTGCTGACCCTCACCGACCTGGGCAACAGCGCGACCTTCGACGTCCGCCGCGTGGCGACCAACTTCGCCCCGGCACTTTCCACCACCGTATCGGGCCTGGTGTTCGCGATCGTCAACCTGATCGTCAACGCGTTCGGCCTGATCATCCTCAAGGAGAACGTCCAGGCCGGCTGACTCGCGCGCGGCCGCACCGACCGTTCCGACCGTTCCGGCGCGGCCCGTTACGCGACAGCAGTTTGTGGCGTGAATCCCGTTACCCCTACCCCCGTCCGGCGTCATGCGATTCAAGGCGAGACTGTTCCCGCTGATTGACGTGATGATCCTGATGCTGGGTCTGTTCCTTGTCATTCTCTCGAAGGCCACGCTGAGCGAGGATCCGCGCGATCTGGTCGACGTGCCCGAGCGCGAGGACGCCGCCGCCGCCGACCCGATGAGCCCGACCAGCGACCTGCGCGGCATCGTGGTGGAGTACCGCTACGAGACGCGCAAGTGGCACCTGCTCGACAGCGACGACGTGCTCGACAGCGAAGCCACCTGGCTGACCGTGCTGGCCGAGCGTGGCGTCGATCCGCAGTCCGTCGTGGTCATTGCGCGCATCAAGCGGGCCTTCGATACCACCTACAACAACCGCAACCGGCTCAAGTCGCTGATCGGCGACAACTGCCGGTCGATCGCCTTCGACCAGATACCCGAACGCTGACCACCCGGAGATCGCGCACACGATGTCACGCAAGCGAACCACCTTCCTCGGCCGGATGCGCAACCGCATTCTCGGCGCCATCGTGATCGGCGTGATCATCCTGCTGGCCGTGCTCTACCTGCGCTGCAACGGCGGCTGGGGCTTCGGCAACGGTCTCGGCGTCGGTACCGGCAATGGCAACGGCAACGGCAACAGCTCCTCGAACACCACGATCAGCTCGAACAACCCGAGCAACACCGAGGGCCAGGGCGGCTCGCTCAAGCACCGCTTCTTCGTGCTGCGCTTCGTCGAGGATCCGCAGGTGCCCGACGACTACCGCACCTGCTACGCCGTGCTGCACCTGCCCGACGGCACCACGCTGCCGATCGAGGGCAAGGCCGACACCGGCGAGCCGTCGCTGACGCGCTACTTCGACCAGCTCGAGAGCACGCTCAAGCGCGTCCGCGAACTGCCGCACTTCGCCAGCGTGGACACCATCTACATCGAGGACTTCACGAACTCGAAGGGCGAGCCGATCTTCAATCCCGACTTCCGCACGCAGCACAAGAGCCGGATCGAGATGATCTTCGGCGCGAAGGTGCAGTGGGCCGACAGCCGGCAGGTGAACGAACTGCTGAACAAGCGTTGACGCACTGACGTGACGGTCTCCACCCCCGGCATCATCACGCCCGAGCAGATCGCGCAGGCGCGCAGTCGCAGCCGACTGCTCGACCGCGTGGCGGTGCTGGTGATTGCGACCGCTGTGATCATCCTGCTCGTGCTGTTCGCGACGGTGCAGTGCGACGTCGGCGGGGGCACGCCGAGCGGGCCGGACGCCAGCAATTCCCACCCGGTTGACCCGCGCAACGATGCCGTCGGCAATCAGCCGCCGCCGGTCCGTTATCCGTTCTTCGCGGTGCGCTTCGAGGCCAGCCCCGACGACCCGGACACCCCCCGCGCCGCCTTCGCCCGGCTGCTGCTGCCCGACGGCCGATCGCTGCCGGTGAGTGGCGAGACGGCCACCGGCGAGCTGTCGCAGCGGTTGTTCAACGAGACGCTGACCGCGAAGTTGCGCGAGACGCGCCGCGCGTTCCCCGGCGTGATGCAGCTGGTGCTCGAAGACTTCAGCAATCAGCGCGGCCTGCCGGTGTTCAGCGAGCAGACGCGCCGCGAGCTGACCGCAATCGGCCGCCAGGTGTTCGATGCGGCGGTCTCGTGGATGTCGACGGCGACACTCGAGCGCGAGTTGCAGCGTCACGAGTGAGTGCTCGCGGCTCTTGTGGCGAGTCGAACATTGCACACGAGCCGCGACCGAAAGGGAGCGGGGAAACGCGAGGACCGCGCCCGGTAAGTACAGCGAATCACAAGTCCTCGTCCCATCAAAGCAGCCCTCCGGGCGAGCCGGGGGCTTACACCGGGCTTACACCCCCGGCTCGCCCGGAGGGCTCCTCGATGGGACGAGGACTTGTGATTTCGCTGTAGCAAGCGCGCTTCGCGCACCGGCCAAGAGTCGCGACCGCAAGTGGCTGTCAGAAAACTTGCGCTCGGGGCGAGCCGGGGACGGAAGTCCCCGGAGTCTGATTCCGGAATCAGCCGGGAATCGGCCCACAGAGCCTGGTGCAGGCTCCTTCCAACAAGACTCCGGGGACTTCCGTCCCCGGCTCGCCCCGAACACGAACACTCTGACAGCCACGCAAGTGAGCGGCCCCCGGGTGCCACACGATCACGAAAAAAATCCGCCGCCGCTCGCGATCGCATTGGTCGGCGAGCGCTTGCGTCGGTTGACGAGTTGATTCGCCGATACCGGGTTCCTTCGGCGTCTTCTGTCGTGACGTAAGTGGCCGGCCAGCACCGGCGGCGTCGGGACTTCGCGGATTGACCCACCAGGGGGGCAGACCTACAGTGTGCGAACGCCAGACTTCACCCCGCCCGCGCGGCCCCGACGGCCGCCGGTGGTGGTTGGTGCTGCAACCGATCCGATCGCGTGGAGCGCGCATGAAGGCGACCTTCTGGGGAGTGCGGGGCTCACTGCCGACGCCGCTCACCACGAACGACTATCATCGCAAGCTCGCGCGCATTCTTGCGGCCGCGCGCGGCGCCGACCTCACCACGCCAGCCGCCATCGGCATGTTCTGCGAAGCCCTGCCGCCCGAGCTGCGCCGCGTGGTGGGCGGCAACACGGCGTGCGTCGAGATCAACGGCGGACCCGGATCGTCCGGCACGATGATCCTCGACGCCGGGTCCGGCATCCGCCCGCTCGGGCACGACCTGCTGGCCCGCGCCAAGGCCGATCCGTCGTTCGAGCGCACCGTGCACGTGCTGATCTCGCACACGCACTGGGACCACATCTGCGGCTTCCCGTTCTTCCTGCCGCTCTACGACGAGTCGTGGGACATCCACATCTGGGGCGCGCACCCGGACATGGAAGAGCGGATGCGCAGCCAGCATCACCCCAACCACTTTCCGGTGCCGTTCGAGCACTACCAGCCGCGCACGCATGTGCACCAGTTGGAGGTCGGGCAGCCCACCGAGGTCGGCGGCCTGACCGTGATTCCGGGCCTGCTCGAACACCCCGGCGACTGCTACAGCTACCGCATCTCGCAGTCGGCCGAGGCCGGCGGCGGCGTGCTGGTCTACGGCACCGACGGCTCGTACCGCGACAACGAGAAGCTCGACACGCTGCTCGACAGCGGCTTCTGGCACGGCGCCGACGCGCTGATCTTCGACGCGATGTTCACGTGGGAAGAATCGCTGCGCAAGCCGGAGTGGGGCCACTCCACGGCGCGCGTCGGCATCGACCTGTGCGTCGAGACCGGCGTGAAGCAGCTGATCCTGTTCCACCACGACCCCGACAACGACGACCTGACGCTGTACCGCATCCTGCGCGAGGCCGAGGAGTACGTCGCGCAGAAGCAGCCGGCGGCGCAGGGGCGCCTGCTGGTTGACCTGGCCTGCGAGGGCTGGAGTTTTTCCGTGCCGGCCGCCGCTGCGCACTGAGCCTTGCCGTTGCAGACATCCTTGCCCTTGATGACACTGCCGAACTCACCCCGGACCCAAGTGGAGTTGTTGCCGATGCGACGTATCGCTGTTTCCACCACCTTCGCCAGCCTGTTGATCCTTGCGCTGGTCCTGTCGTCGTCGGCGCTGCTGGTCGGGTGCGGCGGCGGCTCGCCGTCGGACAGCGGCAACAACAACGCGAACAACGGCAAGGGTGGCAAGGCCAACTCCAACAACGCGACGACCGAGCCGCCGCGCGTCGAGACCTACACCGCGTCGCTGCCCGAGTTCCCGAACGAGACGCCGGAAGAGAAGCAGTGGCGCGAAGTCTTCAACGCCACCGTGAAGTCGATCGGCGGCGAGATCCCGAAGGATTACCGCGACGAGGATGCGCTGAAGAAGGTGATGAAGGACCCGGCGAAATGGGTCGAGGCCAACGAAACGCTGCAGTCGACCAAGAACAAGCTCAGCCGGGGCCGCTTCCAGAACATGACCGAGCGGCCCGTCGAGAACCTCAACAAGCTGGTCAACGAGGCGCGCAACGCGCTGCTGGAAGCGCCGCGCGGCGGGCCGTTCATTGCCACCGAGAAGGGGTTCGAGGACGCCAACAACGGCAAGACCTACGAGGACCCCGAGAAGTACCCGATCATGATGAAGGCGATGAAGCTCATCCGGGACAAGAAGTACTCGCAGGCGCTCGACATGTACGGCTTCGGCCCCGACTTCCCCGAGGCGCTGGTCAAGGATGCCGACCGCGCGACGTACGACCGCAAGGTCTTCGCGTCGTTCCGCGGCAACATCATCTACGCGATCTTCTGGAACCTGATCGGCGAGGATGTCGAGCTGGAGTTCGAGCGCGGCCGGCTGGGTGACGCGCTGGAGTACGTCAGCGAGAGCTACCTCGAGAAGATGGACAAGGACCTGTATGCCGAGGTGAAGGCCAAGACCACCGACACGCGCATGGACGGCAACGGCAAGGTGCGCACCGCCGCGACGCAGATGCAGCAGTTCGTGATGAAGCGCATCAACGCGACGTACCAGAAGCTGATCGGCGAAATCAGCGGCCCGGTGTCGGCCTCGCTGAGCTCGTCCGAAGGTGCGCCGATGACAAAGGCCGAGATCGGCAAGCTGGAGACGCGCGCCAACGAGATCGTCGCGCAGATCAAAAAGTGGGGCATCCAGGACAAGACCAACGAGGCGATGGCGTACCTCAACGACCAGTGGAAGCCGGCGTTCGAGACGCTGCGCAAGAAGGCGAAGGAGTGAGCCCGCGATGCGACGCCGGACACGCCGGACACGCAGGATCGATCTGCTGACACCCGGCGCATGCCTGGTGTTGCTCGCGCTGCCGTTGCTGCCGTGGCCGACGCAGCCATCGCAGGTGGTCGCGCAGGATGCACCGCCCGACCACCCGGCACGCGTCGAGGTCTGGACGGCCACGCTGGAACAACTCGACGGCGAGACCGCTGACGAGACGACGTTCCGCGAGCAGTTCAACGCCGCCGTGAGGTCCATCGGCGGCGAGATCCCGAAGGATGCTACCGACGCCGGCGCGATCCGGCGCGTGCTGACCGCCCCGGCTGCCTGGCTTGCCGCCAGCGAATCGCTGCAGGCCGCGCGGAATACAATCAACCGCGGCCGATTCCGGCTGATGACCGAACGGCCGATCGACAACCTCGCGCGGGTGCTCAACGAGGCGCGCTTCAGCCTGCTGGCCGCGCCGCGCGGCGGTCCGTTCATCGCGCTCGAGTTTGGCTTCAAGGACATTCACAGCGGCACCATCTACGATGACCCGGCGCAGTACCCGATCATGATGAAGGCGTTGCAGCTCGTGGCCGGCGGGAAGTTCTCCGACGCGCTCGACACTTACGGCTTCGCAAACTTCCCGCGCGAGCTGGTCCGCGAGGCTGACCGCGGGGTGTACGACCGGAAGGTGTTCGCCGCGTTCCGCGGCAACATCATCTACGCCATCTTCTGGCAGCTGATCGGCGAGGACATCGAGCTGGAGTTCAAGCGCGGGCGGCTCGGCGTCGCAATCGAATACACGAGCGAGATGTACCTCGAGAAGATGGACCAGGAGCTGTTCCGCGAGTTGAAGACGAAGACCACCGACACGCGGATGGACGGCAACAGCAAGGTTCGCGCTGCGGCCACCGAGTTGCAGAAGCTGGTGCTCGGCCGTGTCGATGCGCTCTACACGGAGCTGATCGGGGAGATCGACGCGCCGCTGGACCGCGCCACGAGCGGTGTGGACGTGCCGCTGACGAACGCGCAGATCGATACGCTGGAGAAGCGCGCCGGCGAGATCGTGGAGACGATCGTCGGCTGGAACATCGCGGCCAGGTCGGAGGCTGCGAGGGCCCGACTTCACGACAAGTGGAAGCCGGCGTTCTCGAAGTTGCGCGCCAGGGCGCGCGAGTAGGCAGGCACAACGTTGAACGAGACGCCCGACTATGAGTTCCTCTGCCGGTCGCGCACGGCTTTCGTGCGGCGCCTGGTGCCCGGCACGGCCCGACTGGCGGTGGTCGCCGTCGCACTGCTGGCTGGCGCCGCGGTGATGTTCGTCGCGATGCCGCTCGCCCGGCAGACCAGCCTTGGACTCGGGCTCGCGATGGTCGTCGGCGCGTTCGTCGCGCTCGCGATTGCGCTGCCGAGAGCGCAGCACCCGCTCAACACCAGCCGGGTCGCGCTGGCCGGCGTCGTTGCGGTCGACGAGCATGACGGCAAGGTGCGCTTCCGCGTCGTCGTCGGCAAGGCCGCGGCCGACCAGGGCGACGCCGACGCTGCGCGTCAGCTGGTCCGGCTCACGCACACGACCCCAGCCGAGCGACCGCCGCCCTACGATCGCGGCCCGCTTCCGCGCTGCACGGCGAGGTCGTTCTTGCTGCGCGCCACGTGCCCGTGCCGCTCGTGTCCATAGACGTGCTGCCCGTGCTGATCACCGGCGGTCAGGCGGGCCGTCGTGCGCTGGGCGCGTTGCACTTCCTGTTGATGCCGCAGTTGCTCGCGTGGATGCTGCGCCCGAGGCGCGCCGAGGCGTTGCGCATCCTGTGCGCAGTTCCGGGCGACTTCTGGAACGACAACCTCGCAACCGCCGCACGCAACCGCCGCGGCGATGCGTGATCGCGTGCCTCACGCGTCGGGCGTGGCCGCGTCATCCGGTGGCGGCGGCGGCGGCGGCGCATCAGTCCCGGGCAACGGCGGCCAGTTCTCGAACACCGGATCGTCGCCGTGCTTGCCGCGCAGGTCGGTCAGGGCCTCGTGCGCCGCGCGCTGCTCGGAGTCCTTCTTGCTCTTGCCCCAGGCCGGCTTGTAGCGCGTGTCGCCGATCACCGCGGCCACCTGGAAGCTCTTGCCATGTTCCGGCCCGCGGATCTTCAGCACGCGGTACTGCGGGGTGCTGCCCAGCCGGCGCTGCGCGAGCTGCTGCAGCATCGACTTGTAGTTGCGCATCGACGTGTCATCGACCACGCCGCCGATCACCGGCAGCAGCGAGTCGAGACAGAACTGCGCGGCCGGGTCGAGGCCACCGTCGAGGTAGATCGCGGCGACGATCGCTTCGTAGATATTGGCGAGCACCGACGTGGGCAGGCGCGTCTTGAGGGCGAGGCCCTTGCCGATGCGTACGAACGCGGTCAGTCCGTAGGCCTGGAGTTGCTGCGCCAGCGTGTTACGCGCAACGATCGCCGACTTGATGCGCGTCAGCTCGCCTTCGTGCTGATCGGGGAAGCGCTGGAAGAGGTGCGCCGAGATGACCAGGCCGAGGATCGCGTCGCCGAGGAACTCCATCCGCTCGTTGCCCTCCTCATCGGCGGTGCGGGCCGACGAGTGGGTCAGGGCCTGGGCCAGCAAGGCGGGATCGCGGAAGCGATAGCCGATGCGCTCCTCGCACTGGGCGAGCGTCTCCCTCGCGATCAGCGGGGGATTGCCGGGGTTGCCGGGGTTGATGGAGAATCCGGTGGTGGTCGGTGGCATCGCCCGTGTGGTGGTGCCGGCCTGGCGGGGCGCGACGAGGGTACCACTGTTGGCGGGCGTCGTCGCGCGCGCACCGAAACGAAGCGTGCCTGGACACTGCGAGGTGTGCCAGGCACGCGGCTGCGGAACCCTGTTGAGTCGTCTGGTTGAGTGTGATCCCGGCGGGCCGTGCAGCCCGCCCGGCGATCACGCATTCGGGTTGCTGAAGTCGAAGGTGGTCGGGATCTGGCCGCCGCTCAGCCACGTCCAGTTGATGACGCGGTAGGCAAAGCCGACTTCCTCGAGGTGCGGCGGCGTAGTCTCGTCCACCTCCTGGCCCCGCGGCATGTACGGCTTGGCGTGCACCACGCGGCAGTCCTTCAGCTCGATGGTGAAGTAGCACTCGCTGCCACCGCCGTCGGGGTTGTCCCGCCAGAACTCCAGCTTGATGCCGGGCACCTGCTTCTTCTTGGCCAGGCGCTCGTAGACCAGCGGCGACGTCTTGTCGAGCGCCTTGATCACGTTCAGCGCGCCGTGCTGCGGCTCGCCGCGGCCTTCGCCCTCGCGCATGTCGAACGGGTAGTCCATCTGGTGGTTGAAGCCGCGGATGTCGCACCAGCCCGCATGATCCGCATCGCGCGACGAACCCTCGATACCTTCGATCTGCATGAAGACCTTCATATTCGGCATGGTGATCTCTCCTGGATTCGGGTCCCTCGCGGAACCGCAGGTGTCGTCGGGTGGAGCAGAGCAGCCAGAGTCGGTTGCGGGCCTTGCGACCCTCTCGTTCTCTTGTGCTTCACTCCTTTTCGTAAAGCAACACTGGAATACTACGCAATGATCCGGGGAGGGTCAAGCGGTTTTGTCAAAAAATATGCTTAGCTTTACAATAATGGTTCAGGATTGGCTCTGGTGGCTGATGAGGTACCCGTTATTACTAGCGACCCGAGACCATAACATCCGATAACTATGACCGCGAGGTCATCGCTTGCCCCCTCTCATCGCTTGCCCCTCTACCCTTGCCTTGCCGTTGCCCCTCTCACCCTTGCCCTTGCCCTTGCCCTTGCCCTTGCCCTTGCCCTTGTCCTTGCCCTTGCCCTTGCCCGGTTTCCGCGTTGGATCCCTGACCCTGGGCGAGCCGGGGTCGGCAGTCCCCGGAGGGG
>JBFWQT010000141.1:0-13701 GCA_050249295.1 Planctomycetota bacterium | reverse complement strand
CGGGAGGGCGGACATGTTTCCGGGTGGCAAGCCGGAGGGGTTCGCCCTGCTCGCATGATGGTGCTAGCACGCCCCGGCCCTTGCCCCTCTCACCCCTATCCCCTTGCCCTTGCCCTTGCCCTTGCCCTTGCCCTTGCCCTTGCCCTTGCCCTTGCCCTTGCCCTTGCCCTTGCCCTTGCCCTTGCCCTTGCCCTTGCCCTTGCCCGGCTCGTCAAGCCCGCGAGCACCACACCGCGCGTCAATCGAACGACGCCGTGCCGACCGTGAGACCGCCGGATGCGTACTCGCTGCTGGCGCGAGCATCGGTGGCCCAATGAATCGTTCCGCCGGCGCGCAGGCCCACCGCATCAATCTCGTTCCAGCCGTTGACCAGCACCGTGTCCACCCACACGCGAGCGGTGCGCGCTAGCACCGGCTCGTCGAGCGCGACAACGAAGTCGCCGGGCACGCTTGTCGGGTCGTTGCCGGTCCAGACGGTGTGCCACTTGCTGTTGTCGTCGAGCAGCTCCACGCGCGAGACAAAGCCGGGGTTGAGCGACTCGCGGATGACCACCGCGTTGACCTGCACCGCCTCGGCGATGTCGAACTCGAGCCACTCGATGCCACCGTTGGCCTGCGCGGGCGCCCACGCGGTCTGCGCGTCCACGCCGAGCGGAGCGTCCGGATTGCCGAGCGCCTGGCGTGCACCCCAGCGCGGGGCGGTCGGATTGCTGCCCTTCGCGGCGTTTGCGGTGGGCTCGCGCTCGGACTTTGTCGGCTGGCCCTGCTTGTGCACCACCTGGCGCAACTGCGTGATCTCGGTGTGCAGCTGTTCGATCTCGGTGCGCAGTTGCGGCCAGTCGGGTGGCGCGAGGTTGTCCGCGCCCGCCTTGCCGTTGCCCGGCGACGGCGCGTGCGCAACCGCCTGCTCGAGCTTTGCGAGGCGCTGATCAAGCTGGCGGATCGCCGCGAGCAACACGGCAGGATCGGGCCCTGCAGCCGCATTGTCGCCGGGCTGATCGTCGCGCGGACTGACCTGGATCTGGTCGATGCGCCGGGCGAGCTCGTCGAGTTGCGCACGCAGCGCGACTTCCACCTCGCCCGGCACGCGGTTGCCGGCCAGCGGCGTGGCGCTCTGCTGGCCGCCGAGTACCGCCACGAACAGCGCGACCGCGCCGGCAATGCCGGGCAGCAGCAAGACGAGAATCCAGGTGTTGCGCGATTGCGGATTCATGGCCCCTCGCAATGAGCAGTGCGTGCGTAGTCATTCTGGCATTCGACGCGCCAGCACGGTGCCGGGTTTCTCCTCGTCAGGAGTCGACAGCGGACTGATTCGGGTAAGAGCCGCGACCGACAGGGAGCGGGGAAATCGGCGCTGCCTGGCAACCTCGGGCTCCCGCAGTTGCCCCGCTCCCTGTCTTGCCCGAATCAACCCACGCACCGCTCCTTACTGCAGGCGCAGCTTGCGGAACGCGACGAGGCACATCCGCAGCAGCAGCACGCCATCGCGCCAGCGGCGGATCTGCGTCGTGCCCCACACGCGGTCGCGGTAGCGGATCGGCACCTCGACAATCTTCAGATGCAGCCTGGCGGCGCCGAACAGCAGGTCGAAGTCGCCGAACGGATCGAACTCGCCGAAGTACGCGCGGCCCCGCGCGATCCGTTCGTAGTCGGCGCGCAGCAGCACCTTGGTGCCGCACAGCGTGTCCTTGATGCGCTGGCCGAGCAGATAGCTGAAGGCACCCGCGAAGAACTTGTTGCCGACCAGGTTGAGGAACCGCATCGCGCGGCCCTCCATCGGATAGACCAGCCGCGAGCCGTTGATGAACTCGCCGCGGCCGCTGCACAGCGCATCGAAAAACTGCTGCAGGTCCTCCGGCGCCACGGTGAGGTCGGCGTCGAGGATCATCAGCACGTCGTGCTTTGCCGCGGCAAAGCCCACGCGCACGGCGTCGCCCTTGCCCTTGCCTTGCTGGTGGTGCAGCGAGATGTCGAGCTCCGGGTGCGCGGCGATCTCGCGCTGGATCGCGCCGGTGGTGTCGTCGCTGGAGTTGCCCTCGACGAAGATCAGCTCGGTGGCGCGGCCGAGTTGCGGCATGCGCGCGACGATCGCGGGCACGTTGCCCTCCTCGTTGCGCGCGGCCACCACAATCGAGACGCTGGTCTGCGCGGGGTCGCGGGCGACGCCGGGGCCGGACGGTCGGGCGACCACCCAGTTCGTCAGCGCGAGGTGCTTGATGATCGGCAGACGCACCAGCAGGCGGTTGCACAGCCACGTGAGCAGCGGCAGGAACAGCGGCAGCAGGATGCGCCGTTGCGTCGCGACCGGCTCGAGCGCCGAGAGGTCCATCAGGTTGGTGATGTCCTCGGTGGTCACCCAGTTGAGCACCGGCTGCCGCGCCTTCAGGCCGAGTGTGGTGGCCAGCCCGAGGATCGGCCGCCAGAGCTGACTGTGCGAGTGCACGATGATGCGGGTGCGCGCGTGGCACAGCCGGCGCACGTTGCGGAACACGGCGCCGATGTCGTACGCGAGCTGCACGAGGTCGGAGAGGATGACGTAGTCGAACGTCGCGCCAGCCTCGTCCGGCTGCCACGTCTCGGCCGCGTCCTGCACGAAGGTCAACTGCGGATGCGCGGCGCGCGCCAGTTCCACCATCTTTGCGCTGATGTCCACGCCGACGCCGTACGACGGCTCGAGTGCGGCCAGCAGGTCGCCGGTGCCGCAGCCGAGGTCGAGCACTCGCGCACCCGGCTCGACCACGAACCGGCACATCCGCAGGACCTCGGCGTGATACGTGCCGTTGAAGCGCCGCCACCGTGCCCGCTGTTCTGCTTCGCGATCGAAGTGCGCCGCCAGCGCGTCGCGATTGGCAGCGAAGTCGGAAGGGCGGTAGCCGGGAGCGAGCGGGTCCACGGTGGTCGCGGGCGTGGGCGTCGTCGTCATGCGATGGGTGTCAGGCTGGTGTGTCGGGCGGCATGCGTGAGACCCGCGCGCCAACTCCGATGTTGTACTTCGCGGCTGGAGGCTTCCACTCGGCCACCCACAATACGACGATACCGCCAACACCAGTCCAACCCCCGTCGCCGGGTTCTCCTTTGAGTACGACGCCACACCACGATCGACCGTCCGGCAGTCTGCCGGCCGCGCGGATCAGCAATCGCAATCAGGCCGCTGGCGGCGAGGATGATGGTCCGCTGCACCTGCGCATCGGGCTGATCGGCTGCGGCAACATCGGCGCCGAGCTCGTGCATCAGGTGATGGAGCGCGCGAAGACCCTGGAGGACGCCGGCTTCGCGCAGCTCGAAGTCACGCGCATTGCGGTGCGCGACACCAACCGGCCGCGGCCGCAGTGGGTGCCGCAAGGACTGATCACGGCCGATCCGATGGAGATCGCGGCCGACCCGAAGGTCGACCTGCTGGTGGAGCTTGCCGGCGGAGTCGAGCCGGCGCGCCAGTGGGTCGAGGCGGCGCTGCACACCGGCAAACCCGTGGTCACGGCCAACAAGGCGCTGATGGCCGAGCACGGCGGCGAGTTGCTCGGCCTCGCGGCGCGGCTCGGCCTGCCGTTGCGCTACGAGGCGTCGGTCGGCGGCGGCATCCCGATCCTGCGCGCCATCGAAAGCGGCCTCGCGGCCACGCGACTCGACGAGATCGCCGGCGTGATCAACGGCACGACCAACTACATCCTCACGCAGATGGAAGAAGCGGGCGTCACGTTCGAGCAGGCGCTGGCCGAGGCGCAGCGGCTCGGGTACGCCGAGGCCGACCCGACGCTCGACGTCGAAGGCATCGACGCGGCGCAGAAGCTCGTGATCCTCACCGGCCTGGCCTTCGGCGTGGAAGTGCCGATGGAGGCGATTCCGGTCACCGGCATCACGAAGATCACGCGTGACTACATGGCCGAGCAGCACAAGCAGGGGCTGAGCATCCGGCTCGTGGCGCGCGCGCGTCGCGGCGAGGCTGGCCGGCCGCCGGAACTGTCCGTGATGCCCGAGGCGCTACCGTCGAGCCATTCGCTGGCGCGCATCGCCGGCGTGACCAACGGCATCATGCTGGTGGGTCAGCCGCTTGGCGAGGTGGTGCTGGCCGGTCCGGGCGCGGGGCCCGGCCCCACGGCGTCGGCCGTGCTCAGCGACATCCTGGATGCATCGCGGCCGGGTGCGTGGCCGAGCCGGACGTGGAAGGAGATCGCGTCGATCACGCGGCGGTATCGCGGCGCGACGGGGAACACGACGCGCAACGTGGCGAAGGTGCAGTAGGCGGTGAGCCGGTGTGGGTCGCCGGATTGTGAGGCGCGGCGCACGGGGTCTCGCGGTTACTCACGGGCAGCAGCCCGTGGGCATGAAGCTGCAGGGCGGTGCCGTTCAGAAGTTGAACGGACCGGTGATCTCGAAGGTGATGCCATCGGCGGAGTTGCCGGTGGTGCCGCGTTGCGAGCTGAAGTACATGCGCTCGTAGGTCGGGTCGAAGGCCGGGCCGGTGATCTCGGACGAGCCGTGGCCGGAGAGTTTCAGCACCGAGACCACATCGCCCTCCGGCGAGAGGCCGACGATCTCCAGGTCGCCACCATCCTCGGCCACAATCACGTCGCCGCTGTTGGAGATCACGATATTGTCGACGCCGCTGAGGATCGGCGTGGGACTCGTGGCCTTGTCGTAGAGCAGGGTCAGCGCGTGCGTCACGGCGTTGTAGCGCCACACCTTATTGTCGCCCTTGGTCACGAAGTAGACGAGGTCGCCATACACCGCGACTCCTTCGCCGCCGTTGAACGCGGCCGAGACGCCGACCTGGCTGCGCGTGGCGGTCGGGTTGCCGTCGGGGTCGGCAATTGCATGCCACGTCACGAGGCCCTCGTCGGGCGTGACCAGGGTTACCTCGGCGATCTCGAGCAGGCCGGCCGAGAGGTCATGCCACGTGGTCGGCGTGTAGCGGTAGAAGCCACCGGACGGGTGGTCTTCGGTGAGGAACAACTGCTGGCGCGATTCGTCGACGGCCACCGCCTCGTGGTTGAACGAACCCATCGCGGGGTGCACGACCGGCGAGTTCACGCCGAACGGATCGCACTCGTAGACCTGCCCGGCCGCGCCGTTCTCTTCGCAGGTGAGCCAGGTGTTCCACGGTGTCTTGCCGCCCGCGCAGTTGCGGCTGGTGCCACTGCAGATCGAATACGAATCGATCAGAGAGCCGGTGGAGTCGAAGACGAGCGCGCCGACGCCGCCGGTACCGCTGTCCATCTCGCTGTTCGACACGTAGATCCAGCCACCGCCCGGCGTGGAGAAGGTGGCGCCGCCGTCGGGTGCGCTGTGCCAGGTGTAGCCGCCCGCGGCGGGAATCTGACTGGACCGCGCGACGATGCGCGAGGTGAACCCGGGCGGCAGCATCACGCCGTTCGCGTCGGGCGGCTGCAACGGCCCGAGGTCGGTGATCGAGCCGCCGCCAACTGTCCTGCCCTTGCAAGCCGTCAGTCCACCGCACAGGAAGGTCAGCAGGCCAGCCGCGCCGACACGCAGGAACTCCCGACGATCGAGTGTGGTCGCGATGCGAGGCATGGCAGTGCGAGCGGTGAGGCGAGGTGGCGGGGTGGCGACCGGGTCTGGCGCCGCGTCGTTGGCGTCGTATCCACCGTGCGAGTGTACGATAGCGGCCGCCGACAGGTGTCGCGCCGGGTCGATTGACGCGCGAAGACGCGGAGATTGCGCAGGCGCCGGATTCTGATACTCGTGACCGCCGACGACGACGGCCGGTCTCAACGCTGCTGCCGCATGTGCGGAATCGCCGGATTGATTCATCCCGCCGCGTCGCGCCTGATCGGCGAGATGGTGACGGCGCAGCGGCATCGCGGACCAGACGCCGAAGGTACGTGGCACGGGCCGGGCATCTCGCTCGGCCACAACCGCCTGAGCATCATCGACCTCTCCGACGCCGGCCGGCAGCCGATGCTCGCGATGGATGACGGCCACACGGCGGTGAGCGATGCCGACGCGCCGGCCGATCGGGTTGTCGCGGCGCTCGTGTTCAACGGCGAGATCTACAACTATCGCGAGCTGCGCGACGAAATCGCGGCGGCCGGCCAGATGTTCCGCTCGGACTCCGACACCGAGGTGCTGCTGCACGGCCTGCGCCGTCACGGCCCGGCGTTCCTGCAGCGCTGCGTCGGGATGTTCGCGCTGGCACTGTTCGAGCCGCGCACCGGTGTGCTGTTGCTCGCGCGCGATCGCATGGGCAAGAAGCCGCTGGCCGTGGCGCGCGTGATGATCGACGGCGAGCCGGGCATTGCGTTCGCCAGCGAGCTCTCGGCGTTCAGCGCACTCGCGCGCGCGCTGCCCGACGGCGCCGGCCTGGCGATCGACCCGACGGCCGTGCTCGGCTACCTGCTCAACGACTACGTGCCGCCGCCGCGCACGATCCTGCGGCACTGCTGGCGTGTGCCGGCCGGGCACCGGCTCGAACTGCCGATCGACCGCCTGCGCGAGCTGCCGATGGACGGCCCGCTGCCGACGACGGCGTGGTGGCGGAGGGTGTTCACGCCCAAGCATGCGCTCTCGAAGGCCGACGCCGAGGCGCAGTACGAGGAGTTGTTTACTGACGCGGTGCGCATGCGACTGCGTTCCGATGTGCCGCTCGGCGTGTTCCTCAGTGGCGGCATCGATTCGTCGCTGGTGGTGGCGACGACGCGCAAGCTGCTGCCGGGGCCGCTGCACACGTTCAATCTGCGCTTCCGCGAGGCGAGCTTCGACGAGTCACCGTGGGCACGCACGGTCGCGCAGCACTTCGACACTGTGCACCACGAGACCGAGCTGTCGGTGGACGACCTGTTCCACGATGTGCCCGCGATGCTCGACCACATGGACGAGCCGTTCGCCGATCACTCGTTGCTGCCGACACGCGCGGTGTCGCGGATGGCGCGCCAGCAGGTCACGGTGGTGCTCGGCGGCGATGGTGCGGACGAACCGTTCGCGGGGTACGCGCCGTTCGGCGCATGGCCGATCGCGCGCTGGCTGGCCGTGGCGCCACCGTGGATGTGGCGGCTCGTCGCGCGCATGCGACTCGTGCCCGGCGGCGACGGCTACCTCGCGCTCGACTTCAGGATCGCGCACTTCCTGCAGGGCCTGCTGGTCCCGGCCGAACGCAGGCACAGCGCGTGGATGGCGCCGACCACGCCGCAACGCCTGGCCGCGATCACGCGCGAGTGGTCGCAATCGTTGCTCGGCGGCGAGGGCGAAGCCGGCGCGTGGGAGACCGCCGCGAGCGCCTTCCGGCACGCCGGGCGCGGCAACGACGTCTCGATGCTCGATCGGCAGATCCACGCCTGGATGAGCAGCTACCTCACCGAGGACATCCTCACGAAGGTCGACCGCGCGAGCATGGCTGTGGGCCTGGAGGCGCGCTCGCCGTTCCTCGACCATCGCGTGCTCGACTTCACCCTGCGACTTCCCGACCGCGAACGCTTCAGCCACTCGACGCTCGGCGCGACCGGCACGGGCAAGGTCTTGCTGCGGCGCATCGGCCGGCGCATGTTGCCCGCCGGTGTGGTCGGCCGGCGCAAGCAGGGCTTTGCGATCCCGCTGGCGGCGTGGTTGCGCGGACCGCTACGCGAGCAGGTGCAGTCCACGTTGCTCGGCCGCGCGGCGCACGACGGCGGGTGGTTCGACCGCTCGATGGTGCGCGAACTGATCGACGACCACGGCGCGCGGCGGCGCAACTACCAGAAGCTGCTGTGGGCGCTGTTTGTGTTCGAGGCCTGGCGACAGCGCCACCCGGAGATCGCGTCGTGCGCGCCAGGCGATTCCAGGAATGGTGCTGCTTTGTAATGGGCCGGGTGCCGTTTTCCGCCGTACTATGTGGGCAGGAATGGAGCGGGGTAGCTCAACAAGGTAGAGCGCTTGTTCCGCTGCAGGGTCATCCGGGCACAGTTGGTCTGACCCGCCGACAACGCCTGGAAGCAGAAAACGGAACGGGAGGTGCAGGTTCAATTCCTGTCCCCGGTATTGTGAAAGTGATCGCGGCCCCCTGGCGAAAGCCGGGGGGCCGCGATCGTTTCTTTGTCTTCATGTGGTGCCGCAGTCAGGGCAGTTGCTGGATCGGCGGCGGCGGCGGTGCGCCACCCAGCGCAGCCTGGATGTTGGCCGACACCGCGCGCGTGTCGTGCGCGGCCGCGGCGGCTGCCGTCGTCTGCAGCGCGGCCTCGGTCAGGCGGCCTTCGCGACTCGCGATGTACTCCTCGCGCGTCAGGTACATGCGGCCGTCACTCATCCAGCGCGTGCGATGACCGATGCTGCCGGCGAGCCGTTCGTTGTGCGTGACAATCACGAACGTCTGGCCGCGCTCCTCGTTGAGGCGGTGCAACTGGTCGTGGATCTCGCCGGCCGTGCGCGAGTCGAGGTTGCCGGTAGGCTCATCGCAGAACACCACCTCGGGGTCGTTGATCAGCGCGCGCGCGATTGCCACGCGCTGGCGCTCGCCGCCCGAGAGTTGCGACGGGCGGTGCCGCAGGCGGCTGCCGAGGCCCATCTCGTCGAGCAACTGGCGCGCGCGATCGACAAATCGGCCGCGGTTGCTGATCCACGCGGTCGGGCCGAAGCGGATCATGCGCGGCATCAGCACGTTCTCGAGCGCCGTGAACTCCGGCAGCAGGTGATAGAACTGGAACACGAAGCCGAACGCGCGGTTGCGCACGTCGCTCTGCTCCTCGACGGTTTTTTGTGCGAGGTCGCTGCCGCCGTACACGATGCGGCCGCCGGAGGGCGTGTCGAGCAGGCCGAGGATGTGCAGCAGGGTGGACTTGCCGGCGCCGGATGCGCCGAGCAGCACGAGCACCTCACCGGCGTGGATGTCGAGATCGACGCCCTTGAGCACCTCGAGCGAACTCTGCCCCATGTGGAACACGCGCTGGATCTGCTCGGCGCGCAGGATCGGCTCCTCGGTGGCGGTCGGCACCTTTGCGCGCGCTGGCGACGGCCCGGCCTGCACCTTTGACGTCGCTACCGGCGGTGCGGGCGGCGGAGGAGGAGCCGGCGGAGGCGGCTGGTCGGCAATCACCATCGGCGGGAAGTCGGCGTCGTCCGGTGGTGCGTCGCCAGGCAGCGAGACCGCGTTCGTGTCGGCCATGGTCACCGGCGCGGGGCTGTCATCGGGGAATCCGATGTCGCCGCGCGTGATCAGCGCGTCGTTCTTTGCAGGTGCCGGAAGCTCCGGCAGCTGCACCACCGAGGCGGCTTCGGCCGCCGGCGTGGCGAACGGATCGGCGGACTCGGCTTCGGGGAAGTCGTCGAACTGGCCGGGAGGGCCGGGCGGCGGGGGCGGTGGCGCCACATCGTCGGCTGCCTCGGCCTCCTCCAACACGTCGGCGTCATCGACATCGGCGTCGGTCGCGGCGCCCTCTGCCTCGTTGGCCTCGTCGTCGTCGTCATCCGCAGCGCTGCCCGGGCCGAACAGGGCCATGCCGAGCGCTACCAGCGCCACGCCGGTCAGCACGCCGGCGATCGCGTTCATCGTCACCGGTGCGCTGGAGACGTTCATCGCGACCAGCAGCACCAGGAACGACGCGGTGGCCGTGAACGTGCCGAGCCGCGGCCGGTAGCGCGACAGGCCGAAGCCGGTGATGGCAAACGCGCAGCACCACATGGTCAGCAGCAACAACACCGGCGTGACCGCTTCATTCGCTCCCAGCACCTGATCGACCACCGGCATCACCTGGTCGGCCGGGACGCGCAGCGCGGCGCACGCGTCGGCGAGCCTGGTGCGGAACCGCTCGATGTGCGCCACCTGCGCGAGCATCAGCACCGCGCGGAGACTCACCAGCAGCGCCATCAGCACGCCCATCACGCGGAACACGCGCGCCATCATCCCCATGCGACTTCTCCTCGCGTATGCCACGCTACGCCATGCCGCGCGCATTCTGGCAGATCACTGCGCGAGGCGGTAGTGCTCATCAGCCAGGTCAAGCGAGTTGCGCGCGTCGTCCCACTGCCGGCGCGACATGTAGATCCACGCCTGCATCTCGAAGAACCGCCCGTACAGCGAGTGCAGGTCTTTCGGCCGCAGGTTGGGCTGCTCCGTCGAGACCAGCGACATCAGGCGTTCGGCCTCGGCAAACATGCGCAGCGCCTCGCGCGACTCGCCGAGCTGGCGGTGGCACTGCGAGAGCGAGAGGTAGCAGACCGCCTGGCCATAGAGGTTGTCGGCCGTTTCGGATTGCACCAGCGCGCGCGCGTACTCGTCCCGGGCCCGGCGGAACTGGTGGGCATCGACCTGCTGCTGGCCGCGCGCGAGGTGGCCTTCAATCTCGGGCACCGGCGACGGCTCGGGCGCGCTGCCGCATCCGACGGCTGCCACCAGCAGCATCGGCAGAGGCGCGAGCGCGAACGCGAGGATCAGGCGGTGTCGCAGTCCCATGCTGGCTCCATCCATCGTCATGCCATGTCGCCGGCGATGCGGAAGATGTTCTGCAACGCCTCGTCCGCCGTCTGATAGCGGAACTCGGGCTCGCGCGCCATCATCCGCAGGATCATCTGGTTGACCGAGCCGGGGATGTCCTCGCGCATCTCGATCGGCTGGAAGCAATCATTCAGCAGGCGCGCCTTGAGCAGGTCGGCCGGTTTGATGCCGAGGAACGGCGTGCGGCCGACGAGAATCTGGAACCACGTCACGCCGAGCGCGTAGAGGTCGGTCGCCGGGGTGGGCGGCAGGCCGCGCCAGGTTTCCATCGGCATGTAGAGCGGGCTGCCGGGCAGGTGGCGGTCGCCGGCCAGCCAGCGGTGCGGCAGGCCGAGCTCGACCAGGCGCGCGGTGCCGTCGGGCCCGATGACGATGTTCGGCGGCTTGATGTTGAGATGGTAGACGCCCATCTGGTGCGCGGCCGACAGCGCGTTGAGCAGCTGCTCCATCCACTGCAGCGACTGCCGGACCGAGGCCTGGCGCTTCTGCTGCTTGAGGTACTGCTTGAGCGGCGTGCCCTCGGCGTTGGCCGACGCGATGTAGTAGCAGTGCTTGTCGATGCCGGCCTCGAACGTCTGCGCGATGTTCGGGTGGCTGACCCGCGCGGCCGCCTCGGAGAACTGCAGCAGCGCCTGCTGGTACTCGGGCGTGTCGGTGTGATCGAACGGCATCGCCTTGACCACGCAGGTCTGGCCGTTGGGTGCTTCGGCGAAGAACACCAGCGTGCGCGTGCTGCCTTCGATCTTGGCGAGCAGCAGGTACCGGCCGAGCTTGCCGCCGATCAGGTTCTCGACGGAGCCGGGACCGATCAGGCCTTCGGCCATGCGCAGCAACTGCATGTCGTCGCGCGTGACGGCCGCGGGCGAGTGGCCACCGCCCGGCGTCGGCACGCCGCTGGTGGTCATGTCGGTGTCGCCGGTGTCGTCCGCGCCGAGGTCCATCGCCTGGACCCTCGGCAGGTCGACATCCACCTGCGGCGACGACGGCGGACGCGGCGTGGCGATGCGGCCCGCGCTGCCCGACCCGGCCCGACGACGCGGCGGCGGAGGCAGTGGGGGTGGAGGCGGCGGAGGTGGCGGCGTCGAGCCGAGCGCCGGCGTGTACGCGGCGCCCGAGTGGATCGGCGACGCAAAGTCCACGTCGGAGTCGCTCGGTGTGACGCCGCCGACCGGCTCGAAGCCCGACGTGTTGATGTGACCGACCGACGGCACCACCATGCCGGGCGGCGGTGGCGGCGGCGGCAAGGGCAGCACGCGTGTGCCGCTGCTCTTCGCGCCGTCGAGTTCGTTGCTCATCCAGGCGCGGATTTCCTGCAGGGCGGTTGCCGCGTCCGGCGTGCGCTCGCGCATCTCGCGCGCCATCATGCGCTTCACGATGCCGGCCAGCGCGTCGTCCACTTCGGGCGAGAACTCGCGCACCGACGGCGTGGGGCTGGTCAGCACCTTCTTGGCGATCGCCAGCGGGCTCGGCCCGGTGAACGGCAGCTTGCCGGTGAGCAGCTGGAACATCATCACGCCGAGCGAGTACATGTCGGTCTCGGCGCCGAGTTCCTTGCCGTCCCATTGTTCGGGCGACATGTACGGCGGCGTGCCCATCACCTGGCCAGCCACGGTGATGCCGTCCATGCGCTTGTCGACATCACGCGCCAGCCCGAAGTCGGCAATCTTCACTTCGCCCTTCTGCGTGATCATCACGTTGTCGGGCTTGATGTCGCGGTGGATGATGCCGGCGTCGTGGGCGGCCTGCAGACCCTCGAGCGTCTGCTCGATGATCGTGGCGGTTTCGTCGGGCGAGAGCTTGCCGGAGATCTTGAGCCGGTCCTGCAGCGTGATGCCGTCGACGTACTCCATCACGAGGTAGATGTAGTCCTCGTGCTTGCCCGCGTTGACGACGCCGACGACGTTGGGGTGACGCACCTGCGCGGCCTTGCGGGCCTCGCGGAAGAAGCGCTGGCGCAGGTTCTCCTTGGCGGAGACCTCGGGCAGCAGCATTTTCAGGGCGAACACCTGGTCGAGGATAAGGTGGCGCGCACGGAACACGGCACCGAGACCGCCCTTACCGACGAGCGTCTCGATCTGGTATTCGCCGATTTCCTTGCCGACCAGCTCGTCGAAACTCATGACCTGCCCCAGCCGTGCCATCGGCGGAAACCGGCGGCATCGAACGGCAATATCCCTGGAACCCGGGGGATCGTATCAAAAGCCGTGATTCCTTGCCATGCGTGTGCAAGATGTGAGGGCATTCCCTTCAAGCCCACGGGCTGCTGTCCGGGGGTAACCTGCGACAGGGCACCACAACGCGCGCACAAAATGAAGCGCATCGTCATCATCATCAGCAGCGGTGTCGCGCTCCTCGCTGTCGTTGCGCTCCTGGCCTGGCAGCTGCTCACCGACTGGCCGACCGTGCCCAAAGCGCAGGGCACCTGCCCCACTGCCCCCGCCGAGCCCGGCCCTGACGCCGGCATCCACGGGCCGCTCGACTCGCTGCTCCGCGCGTACGTCATTGATGGTGTCGTCGACTACCGCTGCCTCGCCGCGCACCGCGACCAACTCTCTCGCGCGCTGGACACGTACGCCGACACCGACGCCGCGACGCTCTCGCGCGACGAGCAACTCGCGTTCTGGATCAATGCCTACAACGCCGCCACCCTCGAGGTGATCTTGCGCCACTACCCGCAGATCGACAGCATCCGCGAGCTCGGCGGCGGCCTCGGCCCCTGGAAGTCGGTCACGTTCCGACTCGGCGGTCGCGACGCGATCACGCTTGACGAGATCGAGCACGGCATCCTGCGCAAGATGAACGAGCCGCGCATCCACTTCGCGATTGTCTGCGCGAGCAAGGGATGTCCGCCGTTGCGCAGCGAGGCGTTCGTCGCGTCGCGGCTCGACGCGCAACTCGACGACCAGGCACGCCGGCTGCTTTCCGACCCGGCGCGCGGCGCCACGTTCGACCGCGAGCGCAACGTGTTGAAGGTGACGAAGATCCTCGAGTGGTTCGGCGACGACTTTGGTGCCGACCCGGCCGCCCGCATCGAGCGCATCCGCCCGTGGCTGCACGACGAGCTGCGCACGGTGGTGCCGGCCGACGTGACGCTGGAGTACCTCGACTGGGACTGGAGCCTGAACGGCCAGTAGCTCGCATACCGTTGTCTGCCCCGTTGCGGTGTGGTACCCGAACCACGCCAACCAACCTCTCCTCGCACCCGACCGCGCAGGCGCCTCGCATGGCAACCGACTTCTACAAGTTCGACGAGCTCTACACCGACGACCAGCTGGCGATCCGCG
>JBFWQT010000140.1:0-13744 GCA_050249295.1 Planctomycetota bacterium | reverse complement strand
ACCGCTCCGCCGAGCTACCGCATGGCGCTGAGCGCCGAGGTGGAAGCGCCGATGCGCACGATCCACCTGTGGATGACCGTGACGCACGCCGAGGTGGATGTGGATGTCGAGGCCGTGTTCTCGGCCGAGTGTGAGCTCGGCACGGCCGGCGCAGGGCAGGCGATCGGCGACGGCCGCTGGGTGCTCGAGGTGCATCAGCGCCAGATCGTGCAGAAGCAGGGCGGCGACGAGGCCGGCCCGTACAGCCTGTGGAAGACCATCGAGCTGGTGGCGTTCACCAACTGACTGACGCGCGCGCGATGCGCCACAACAATGAACCGGCCGCGACCGTCATGTGCGACGGTCGCGGCCGCGTTCAGTTGCGGATCGTCTGCCGCTCGCGCGTGCGGGTGTTTCTCGACGATGACCGCCAGCGAAACTTTTGTGGGACTCGCAGCGGCGATTTGTTCGTTCATACTGTGGGCCGCGCCTCCACCTTGCGCCGCCCCACACTCCGCCACCGCCGGCAGCGCGTGGCGGCCCGACGCGCCCGAAGACGAGCGAGACGAGAACGAAAGAGGCAGGCACCATGAACGACATCACCGGCACGACTGGCAGCGCGGCAACCGCTCCCGCCTCCACGGGCACCGGCCCGACTGATCCACTGTCGATGGACCGCGGCCCACTGCCCGGCAGCGAGGAACATTCGCGCCAGGTCGCCGAGGCCGCGCGCGAAGTACACGAGGCCCGGCCGAGCTTCCTGCGACAACTGTTCCTCGGTTCGTTCCGCCCGCAACTGATCGACCCGTTCCCGGCGTTCGCGACCGACCGCCCGGCCTTCGTCGAGTACTTCAACCGGCTCGACACCTTCATGCGCGAGCAGGTGGACTCCGACGCGATCGACGCGGCCGGCGAGTACCCCGAGCATGTGCTGCAGGGCCTGCGCGACATGGGTGCCTTCGGCATGAAGATCCCGGTCGAGTACGGCGGCCTGGGCTTCACGCAGATGGAGTACGACCGCGTGATGCAGATGCTCGGCACGCGCGACGGCAACGTGGCCGTGCTGCTCTCCGCGCATCAGAGCATCGGCGCGCCGCAGCCGTTGAAGCTGTTCGGCAGCCAGATGCTGAAAGACAAATACCTGCCGCGGCTCGCGAAGGGCGCCATCTCGGCGTTTGCCCTGACCGAGCCCGGCGTCGGTTCCGACCCGGCAAGCCTGGCCTGCACGGCCGAGCTGTCGCCGGATGGCAGCGAGTACATCCTCAATGGTGACAAGCTGTGGTGCACCAACGGCACGTTCGCCGAGGTGATCGTGGTGATGGCGCGCGACCCGCAGTCGCATCGCATCAGCGCGTTCATCGTCGAGACCTCGTGGCCAGGCGTGAGCACCGTGCATCGCTGCCGCTTCATGGGCCTGCGCGCGCTGCAGAACGGCGTGATCCGCTTCGAGAACGTGCGCGTGCCCGCTGACCACCTCGTCGGCGAAGAGGGCAAGGGCCTGAAGTACGCGCTGGTCACGCTCAACGCGGGGCGGCTGGCGCTGCCGGCGAGCGCGGTCGGCACCTCGCGGCTGTGCCTGAAGGTGTGCCGGCAGTGGGCCAACGAGCGCGTGCAGTGGGGCCGGCCGGTGGGCAAGCACGAGGCCGTCGCGCACAAGCTCAGCGATATGGCCGCCAACACGTTCGCGCAGCAGGCCGTCAGCGAACTGGCCAGCGCGCTGGCGGACGACGGCGGGTACGACATCCGCCTGGAAGCCGCGGCCGCCAAGGAGTGGAACACGGCCGTCTCGTGGAAGCTGATCGACGACATGATGCAGATCCGCGGCGGGCGCGGGTACGAGCAGGCGCCGTCGCTGGCGGGTCGCGGCGAACGGCCGATTCCGGTCGAGCGCGTGATGCGCGACGCGCGCATCAACCGGCTGATCGAAGGCTCGAGCGAGATCATGCACCTGTTCATCGCGCGCGAAGCGGTGGACAAGCACCTGCACGTCGCCGGCGCGCTGGTCGATTCGAAGGCCACGCTCGGGCAGAAGCTGAAAGCGCTGCCGAAGATCGGCCTGTTCTATGCCGGCTGGTATCCGAAGCAGTGGCTCGGCTGGGGCCAGTGGCCGCGCTTCGGCCAGTACGGCCGGCTCGCCCGGCATGTGCGATTCGCCGAGCGCAACACGCGCCGGCTCGCGCGCAACATCTTCCACGGCATGGTGCGCTACTCGGCGAAGTTGCAGCACAAGCAGGCGTTCCTGTTCCGCCTGGTGGACATCGGCCTCGAGCTGTACGCGATGACCGCCACCTGCGCGAAGGTGCGCGCGATGCAGGCCGCGAAGGACCCCGCCGCGAACGACGCCGCCGAGCTGGCCGACATCTTCTGCCGGGCCGCGCGCCGCCGGATCGCCGACTGGTTCCGTGCGCTGTGGCGCAACGACGACGTGGCGAAGTACCGCATCGCCCGCCGCATCCTCGACGGCAAGCACCTCTGGCTCGAAGGCCACGACGTGCCCGACTGGCCGCTGCCGACGACGGCTGACGTGGAGTGAGTGACCCGGGAAAACTCAGCTGGCCAGCGCCCGACGCGGATGTCATTCGCGCCGGCGGTCGGCCTGCTGTCTCGGTATCGGGCGTGGCGGGCGCGCATCGTAGTGGCCGAAGTCGAGGTGCGTGCGTGCGCATCCTGCGCGCAGCGAGCACACAGCAACGCAGCCGCCCGGCAGCCGCGATCGACCCGGCGCAGAAAACGCCGACCGCGTGAGACTGCCGCGTCAGTCACGCCTATCCGGAGCATGCACGCTGATGGTGATGCGCCCGGAGGCTACGATGAGACTGCTGACGCTGGTTGCCACGATGTTCGCTCTGTTGCCCGGTGTGGCTGCGTGCACGGGTCCGACCGGCCCGCAGATCACCGGCATCACGCCCGCCGCCGGCCCGATTGCGGGCGGCACCAGCGTGACCCTCACCGGTAGCGGTTTCACGGCCCAGCAGGCGGGCCCGTGCACCGTGACCTTCGATGGAGTGGACGCCGCCAACATCAATGTCGCCGGCGACACCACCATCACCTGCGACGCACCGGCGCACGCCGCCGGGGCGGTGGATGTCGTGGTCAGCAACCTCAGGGGCACCGCCACTCGCGTCGGCGGCTTCGAGTATCTCGGCGCGCCAACTGTGTTCAGCGTGGCGCCCGGCAGCGGGTCGGTGCTGGGCGGCCAGAGCGTGACGATCACCGGCAGCGGCTTCGAGCGCGGCAACCCCGGGATCAACAGCGTGACGTTCGGCGGCGTCGCGGCAACCAATGTGGCCGTGCAGGACGACACGACCCTGACCTGCGACACACCGGCCGGCACGACGGGCGACGCCGATGTGGTGGTCAGCAACGTCTACGGCGCCGGCACGCTCTCGCCGGGCTTCGCGTACCTGCCGCAGCCCACTGTGGTCAGCGTCACCGCGAACGGCGGGCCGATGTCGGGCGGCCTGAACGTGACGATCAGCGGCTCCGGATTCGTCGCCAACGGTGCCGGCGCGTGCAGCGTGACGTTCGGCGCAACGGCGGCGAGCAACGTGCAGGTCAGCGACGACTCCACGCTGACCTGCGACACACCTTCCGGTGGGGCCGGCGCGGGCGGCACGACTGTGGACGTCACGGTGTCCAACGCCAACGGCAGCGGCACGCTCGTCTCGGCCTTCACCTGGTTCGCCGCGCCGACCATCACGCAGATCATGCCGCCGTACGGCAACCCGCTCGGCGGCGGCTCGCACAGCATCACCGGCAGCGGCTTCGTCAACAACTCGCCGGGCACCAACGTGGTCACCATTGGCGGCCAGACTGCGACGATCGTCTCGGTCGACAGCGACACGCAGCTCGCCGTCACGTCGCCGGCGCTGGCGTACGGGTCGTACGACGTGGTCGTCAGCAACACCAACGGCTCGGCCACGCTGACCAACGGCTACGCCAGTCGCGCGTACGAGCCGGCCGCCGACGTGACGATGGCCAACGCGCAGTTCGCGTCGCCCGCCGTGGTCGCCGACTTCAACACGGACGCGTACCCGGACATCGTGTTCGCGGCCGAGGGGCGCATCCACTTCCGGCCCGGCGACGGCAGCGGCACCTTCACCACGGCCGGCACCAGCCTCACCGGCGGCCACAATGTGGCGCGCAAGCTGGCCGTCGCCGACTTCGATCATGACGGCGACCTGGACGTGGCCGCGACGTTCGACTTCATCACCAACGGCAGCCTCGTCGTCGCGATCAACGACGGAACGGGCACATTCACCCACGCCACCGGCTCGCCGTTCAACGGCACACCGGCCGCGGGGGTCTGCACCGGCGACTTCGACCGCGACGGCTGGGCCGACATCGCCTGGACGCGGCCGAACGACAACCAGCTGCACGTCTGGCTCGGCCTCGGCAATGTGACGTTCAGCATCGCGCCATCCTCGCCGTACACGCTGGCCGACGCGCGCGTCGTGGTCAGCGGCGACGTCAATCACGACGGCATCCCCGACCTGGCGGTCACGCGCCGCTCGGCCGCGGTCGTGGAGATCCTGCTTGGCGATGGCACCGGCGCGTTCACCGCTGGCACGCCGGTGGCGGTGGCGTCCGACCCGGCCGATCTCACGCTGGCCGACGTCGATCGCGATGGCAACCTCGACCTCGTGATCGCGCACACCAATTCGAACACGCTGACCGTGCGCTTCGGAGACGGCAACGCCGGGTTCGCCACGTCGTTCACCACCACCGTCTCGAAGGCCTACAGCCTGGCGGTCACCGATGTGGATCGCGACGGCAAGCCGGACATCATCGTCGGCACCACCGGCCACGACATCCTTGCGCTGCTCGGCGATGGCGCCGGCAACTTCACGCCGCTGGCGCTCGACACGCTCAACGACACCGTCACCGGCATCGCCGTCGGCGACGTGGATCGCGATGGCGCGCCCGACCTCGTCGCCAGCGTGCTCAGCGGCGCCGCCCCGGTGAAGGTCATGCGTTCCACGCTCGCGCCGACCAGCGGCACGTTCGCGGCTGGCGTGAACGTGGCCATCAACGGCTGGCGCGGCGCGGTGATGGTGTCGGCCGACGTGGACAACGACGGCGACCTCGACCTGATCGTGGGCAACCAGAACGTGTTGACCGTGTCGGTGATGTTCAATGATGGCAACGGATCGTTCACGGCCGGGTCCAGCTCCGACATCCTGATGAGCGCCGAGTCGATGGTCGCGGCCGACTTCAGTCGCGACGGCAAGCTCGACATTGCCGTAGGCGGCAACCAACGCGTGCAGTTCCTGCTCGGCGACGGGACCGGCGGGTTCGTCAACTACTCGTCGGTGTTCTTTTCCGGGCGGACGGTGTGGTCGCTCGCTGTGTACGACTACTTCCTCAACGGTCGGCCCGGCGTGCTGGTCGGCACAGACAACGTCGAGCTGATCACCACCTCGTTTGTTGGAGGTGTGCTGTCGTTCCTGAAGCTGGCGGGCACGATGGCGACTCGGTCGAGCTCGCGCGGCCTGGTCGCGGCCGACTTTGATCGCAACGGCCGGAGCGACTTCGCGGTGCTCGATGACGTGCTGCTGGAGGTCAAGCCGTGGGTGCAACCGTTGGGGCAGCCACTCCAGGCGCGCGCCGCGGTGCCGTGCAAACCCAGCGGGCGGTCGCTGGTGACCGGCGACATCGATCGCGACGGCCGGCCCGACGTCGCGTGGGTGCAGTACAGCGCTGTGCGCTTCGGCCTCACGGCGAGCAACGGCGACTTCTCGGCGGTGGACGGGCCGGACACGGCGGGCGGGCAGCCGACGGCGCTGGCGCTGGCCGACGTCAACTTCGATGGACTGCTCGACCTGGTGGTGGCCGAGTACGACTCGCCGGATGACGCCAGCGTCGGCGTGTACCACTGCACGGGCGGGACCACCTTTGCCTCGCCGGTGCTGCTGCCGGTGGACGAGTCGCCGGTCGCGCTGATCGTGGCCGACTTCAATCGCGACGGCGTGCCGGATGTGGTCACGCTGAGCATGACAAACGACACGATCACGTTCGCGGCCGGCATCCGCTGAGCAGTGGAAACCGGTTGCGGGCCAATGGGTCGGTGGTATCGTCGGTAAACGGGCGTCACGGCGCCCGTTCGCCACTTCCGGGCCGTGTCGTAACCAGCATGACGAGTCCCGCGCGTCGCCGGAAAACCAGCTGGCGGCCGGGTATCGCTGCCGTCTGCGTGCCGGCGACAGCGACGCACGCACCGCACGCGCAAGCTCAACACACCGACCGAACTCATGTCGATCTCCGCGATCCTCGGGCTGCAATGGGGCGACGAAGGCAAGGCCAAGGTCGTTGACGTGCTCACCGCCGAAGCCGATGTCGTCGTCCGCTTCCAGGGCGGCGCCAACGCGGGTCATACGGTGGCCGTCGGCGACCGGCAGTTCATCTTCCATCTCGTGCCCAGCGGCATGATCTACCCGGACACGCTCTGCATCATCGGCAACGGCGCCGTCGTCGATCCGGAGCAATTGTTCAAGGAGATCGAAGGCCTCGCGGCCCAGGGCATCCACGTCGGCGACCGCCTCAAGATCTCCGAGCGCGTGCACATCGTCTTCCCGTACCACAAGGTGCTCGACGAGCTGCGCGAGAAGTCGGCCGGCAAGGGTGCGATCGGCACCACCAAGCGCGGCATCGGCCCGGCCTACGGCGACAAGGTCAGCCGCGTCGGCATCCGCAGCTCCGACCTGTTCGCGCCGGAGTTCCCGCAGCTGCTCAAGCGGAGCCTCGACGAGAAGAACGCCGTGATCGAGAAGGTCTATGGCGGCACGCCGCTCGACTTCGACACGCTGGTCAAGCAGTACCGCGAGTACGGCGAGCGCCTGCGGCCGATGCTCACCGACACCGGCCTGCTGCTCGAGAAGCTGATCAAGGACGGCAAGAAGGTGCTGTTCGAGGGCGCGCAGGGCACGATGCTGGACATCGATCACGGCACGTACCCGTTCGTGACCAGCAGCAACACGATCGGCCCGAACATGCTCACCGGCTCCGGCTACTGTCTGCCGGGGCTGTCCATGCTCACGTTGCCGGCCGACCAGGTGCGCATCGTCGGCGTCGTCAAGGCGTACACCACGCGCGTCGGCGAAGGCCCGTTCCCCACCGAGCTGACCGGCGAGGCCGGCGAATGGCTGCGCCAGCAGGGGGCCGAGTTCGGCGCGACCACCGGCCGTCCGCGCCGTTGCGGTTGGCTGGACATCGCGCAGCTGCGTTACGCCACGCGTCTGAGCGGCGTGACCGAAGTCTTCCTCACCAAGCTCGACGTGCTGACCGGCCTGGACGAGATCAAGGTCGGCGTCGGCTACGAAGGTGTCGAGCCCGGCACGTTCCCGGCCAACCTCGGCGTCGTCGCGAAGCTCAACGTGCAGTGGCAGACCTTCCCCGGCTGGAAGGAAGACCTCACCGGCTGCCGCAAGTACTCCGACATGCCCGAGAACGCGCGCCGCTACGTGGACGCGTTGCAGGAGCTGTTCGGCGTGCCGATCCGCACCGTGTCGGTCGGCCCGAAGCGCGACCAGGTGTTGTCGCGATAGGTGATTGCGGAGCCGCGCATCCAACTGCCTGACAGAGAGCCGACCGCGGCCCCAAGGGCCTCATCTGACATTTCGTGGCTGTTAACACGCGTTGATAGATTCCATGCATCGCCCGCTCATGAGCCTGCATGGCTCAAGCGGCGGAATTCTCCAGAGAAGTCGGTGCGAAAACGGCATTTGGATGGATGCACGCTGCGAGGCCGAGCAGTCTGGCCTTGAACAAACTTCGATCAACTGAAGGCTGACCGCATGCGCTCCACCGCCCGTTCGACCCTGACGTTCCATGCTGTCGGGTTTGCCCTGATCCTGCTCGCGGCGATCGGCTGCACAACCACCGTCACGGTCACCACGCCCGTGGCGGCAGCCGATTCGTACGCGGCGGCCGGCAACTGCACACTCACCGTCACCGCCAGCGTGCTCGACAACGACAGCGGCGGCGGCACGATGACGGTCAGCACCTACGACGCGACGAGCACCAACGGCGGCACCGTCACGATGGCCAGCGACGGCACGTTCACCTACACGCCCCTGGCCGGCGATCGCACCACCACCGACACGTTCACCTACACCGCCAGCAACTCGGCCGGCACCGGTGTGGGCACGGTGACGATCACGATCAGCACGATGGTGTGGTTCATTGACAACTCGGGCGCCAACGGGGACGGCAGCCAGTCCAGCCCGTTCAACAGCATCAGCAATTTCAACTCCACCGCCAACGACGCGGCCGACGACGTGATCGTGCTGAAGAGCGGCGGCGGCGACTACACGTCGGCCGGTATCACGCTGCTTTCCGGCCAGACGCTGACCAGCGACGAGGCGGACGTGACGGTCAGCAGCACGGTCGTCGCCAGCGCCAGCGGCACGCGCGCCGTCATGGCGCCGGGCAGCGACGCGATCACGCTCAACAGCGGCAACACCATCACCGGCATCGACGTCGGCAACACCGGCACCGGCGCAGCGCTCACCAGCAACGGCGACGTCGGCGCGCTGACTGTCAGCAACATGGCGATCAGCGGCACCGGCAACGCCGTGGACATCGACAGCGGCACCGACACCGGCGCCAGCATCACGATCGACAGCTTCACCTCCACAGATGCCACCGCCGCGATCGCGCTCTCCAACTACGCCGGCGCGTTCACCATCACCGGCGCCACGTCGATCACCGATACCAGCGCCACCACCGACGCGATCGCGATCACCACGGTCTCCGGCACGATCTCGATCTCGGCCGCCAGCACCGTCACGATCGACGACTGCCAGCAGCAGTCGATCCAGATCAGCGCGAACACCGGGACCATCACGTTCGGCACCGTGTCGATCGACGCGCTCCCCGGCGGAACTGCCGGGGATGACACGGCCATCCAGCTCAGCAGCGCGGGCGACACGACGTTCGGCGACATCACGTTTGTCAACTCGGACTCCGCCGGGCTCACCGTCATCTCGCACGCCAGCGGCACGCTCACCGTCGGCAACGTGACGTTCACCAACGCGCCGGGCGGCGGCTTCTCGCTGGCCAACGTGTCGGGCGGCACCCTCACCGTCGGCGACGTGACATTGCCCGGCACGACGAACAACTCCGGGAACGAAACCGGCCTGGACCTCACCCAGACCGGCGGCTCGATCACGTTCGGCGACTTCACGATGTCGGCCGCCGCGTCCTCCCGCGGGATGGACATCACACAGTCCGGCGGCACGCTGACGTTCGGCGACGCCACCCTGTACGGCGGCACCAGCTATGCGGCAATCATCCAGGGCAACGGGCAGGACATCACGTTCAACAGCTTCACCACCGTGACCGGCGACAAGGCGCTGGTGATGAGCGGTTACGGCACCGTCGACTTCGGCAACGTGGTGGCGCACGACGCGTTCGAAATCTCCGGCGGCAGCGGATCGGGCGACTTCGACATCACCGTCAACAAGCTGACCGTCGTGTCCGGGGATGCCGCGCTGGTACTGGCGAGCGGCGACGGCAGCGACCACTTCACGCTGACCGACCCGACCTCGTCGCTGGAGGTGAACAATGGCGGCCAGGCGCTGCGGATCGACGACTGGCGCGTGGACGACGGCAACGGCAACGGCTTCGTCATCGCCTCGCTGATCGGCGACAAGGGCACCTACTCGATCGAGGTTTTCAGCCTGCAGGATGACTTCACGATCACCGGCACGACCACCGCGCTCAGCACCGGTGGCTCGTCGATCGCCGGCGTCCTGTTCGACACCGTGGCGGCCGGCGTGACGGTGACCTTCGGCGGCGCGACCACGATCGGCAACGCCGGGTCGCCGGTGAAGAAGGGCATCATCGTCCAGAACTGCGATCCGACGGCCACCTTCAGCTTCAACAGCCTGTCGGTCTACACCAACGGTTCGGGTACGGCTGGCACCGGCGTGGACATCGCCGACGTGATCGTCGAGTTCACCGGCAGCGCGCCGACCGTCACCTCCGACGGGTCGGACTGCGCGATGCGGCTGACCAACTGCACCAGCCCCAACGCGGGTGCCGACACCTGGACCATCGGCGCGATCAACCAGGACGTGAACACCGTCTCTGGCGGTGCCGCGCTCGAGCTCAGCGGCTGCACCGCGGTGGTGGCCATCACCGGCAACATCAACGCCAGCAACT
The DNA here is from genome assembly GCA_050249295.1 of Planctomycetota bacterium. Lineage (GTDB taxonomy): Bacteria > Planctomycetota > UBA8742 > SKZP01 > SKZP01 > JBFWQT01. Next base: position 3,601 of record JBFWQT010000140.1, on the reverse strand, counting down.
ACACCAGCGATGATCAGACCGCGCTGTTGATCAGCAATCACACCGGCAACGTCACCGTCACCGGCAACATCACCGCGCAGGACTTCAACGACTCGTCGCGCGGCGTGATGCTGACGGGCATCACCGGCGACGTCACGTTCGACGGCACGATCACCGTGAACAACATCCCCGGCACCAGCCACGGCGTGATCATCACCGGCTACACGTCGGGCGCCGTCACGTTCAACGGCGCCGTCAGCATCAGCCTGCTGGGCTCGGTCGGCGCGGTCGTCGGCACCGATGCGCAGGGCCTGCTGGTCAAGGACAGCACCGTCGACGTCGCGATCAACTCGACCTTCGACATCGGCGGCGTCAACGGCACCGGCGCGATCGGCATCTACGTGACGAACGCCGGCGGCGGATCGGGCGGCACCTTCTCGTCCGGCAGCAGCGGCGCGATCTCGATCACCTTCATCGAGGAAATCGCCTTCTGGTTCGAAGACTGGTCGGGCAACGGCAACACGGCCGTGGACCTCGCCGGCTCGCTGACCATCAACAACCACGGCAACGAGGCGATCCGCATCGACGGCGACGGCAGCACGGCCGAGACGATGAACGTCGGCGACGCCACGATCGACTGCACCACCAGCGGCGCCGGCGTCTACGTCAACGAACTCGACAACTCGACGCTGACCTTCGGCAACCTGGACATCAACTGCCCGTCCACCGACGGCTTCATCGCCGTCAACCTGCGCGGCGACAGCGACCGCAGCAACAGCGGCATGAGCTTCGCCATCAACGCCGACGACGGCACCTCGGGCATCAGCTACCCGGCCAACAGCGGCAACGGCACCGCCATCTACGCCGACGGCATCGCCAGCGTCAGCATCAACGGCGCGGCCAACATGCTCTACCAGTTCTCCGAGATCGGCACCGGCTCCAACGACGGCGTCGAGTCGGCGGTCGGCATCAACGCCGGGCCGCACGCGATCTACGCAACCGACTGCACGTCGGTGGTCGTCACGTACTGCCGCTTCGCCAACATCGGCGAGACCGGCACCGACGGCGACGAGTACCCGATCGGCATCGAGAACACGACGGCCGGCTTCACGCTGACCACGCTGACCGTCACCGACTGCGAGTTCAGCGAGAACGCGGACGGCCACGCCATCTACCTCAACCTTGGCAACGACGGCAGCAACCCGACGATCACGATCAGCGACAACGCCTTCCAGGCGGTCGCCGGCCAGGACGGCGTCTGCTACGCGATCTTCTTCGAGGTGGACGGCAGTGTCGGCGACGTCAGCCTGCAGACCACCATCGCCGGCAACACGTTCGCCAGCTTCGATGGCGGCGGCATCAGCGTCGCGCTGTCCAACGGCGTCGGCGCCACCACCACGGCCACGCTGCAGATCGGCGACGCGGCCGGCAACGTCGCGGGCCTCAACACGTTCGCCGACATCGCCGGCACCGGCATCAACATCCAGTGCATCAGCGGCAGCGTGCTGCGGTCCGAGGTCAATCGCGCCACCTTCACCGACAACGCCGGCGCGATCGACAGCTCCATCGCCGTGCGTGTCGAGCACAGCACCGGCGATGCCGGGTCGTCGCTGGACTTCAACGGCACGCAGATCGGCATCGACGGCTACAACAACGCCGTGCCGGTGCAGGTGTTCTCGTCCGGCGCGGCCACCGACAGCGAGTTCCGCTTCGCCTGGTCCACGAGCAACACGTTCGCCAACTGCAGCACCGGCAACGCCGGCATCTCCTTCACGGTCGGCAACTTTGCCTACAACAGCGGCGCCGAGACCGGCGTGTGTGACGTGACGATCAGCGGCACGGACTTCACGTCCACCGACGGCATCCGCCAGACGTTCAGCAGCGCGAACGACTCGCTGTTCCGCACGTACATCCACGACAACACGAACCTCTCGCTGATCTTCCTCGACCGCGACTCCGGCGGTGGCAACCCGGACCGTCTGGTGGTGGCCAACGTCGAAAACAACCCGAACGACCCCGCCAGCGACGCCAACATCCAGGACTGCCTGCAGGACACCGACAGCAACGGCAACAAGAACACCGACGGCGCCGGCTTCCCGGCCGTGACCATCACCGCCGGCGACTCGGCCGCAGTCATCTACCAGAGTGGTGCCACGCCGGTGGCCGCGCCGACGGAGCCGTAAGTCGAAGGGTGCCCATGCCGCCTGCTATCCGCGCCCGCGATCCACGGCCAGCACGTCGCCGACGCTGCGGTGGTAGGTGATGCCGCGCGAAGTCGGGAAGCGCTCCAGGCCCTCGGCGCGAAGCCGTGGCGCGTGGTCGCGCTCGTAGGCGGCGAAGGCTGCACGGTCGGCAAACGTGTAGTGCACCTCGCAACGGATCGGCGCGTCGCTGCCCGCGTTGGCGCTGTCAATGCGCACCAGCATGGCAGTCTGCGCGCCGGCCGCCACGACATCGGCCATGTGCGGCGAGCGGATCCACGCGATCCACTCGTCGGCAACGGCCGCATCGGTGAACGTGACGGCCACGGTGTAGGCAAGAGTCGCGCTGCCGTTCATTTCGTGAGCGCCTTGCTGAGAGCTTCGATGCCGAGAATCTTGCCGGCCACGCGCACGATCCGCACGCGAACCGTCGGGTCGGCCGACTCCGGCAGTTGCACCTCGGCCGCGCACGAGCCGTCCTCCTCGACGATCGCGCGCGTGACCACGTACGGTTGCTCGCGCGCGCCGACGCGCACCCGGTCCAGCGTGAACGCGGTCAGGTCGTCCTCGGAGCCCCAGCGGCCGAACAGGCGGCACGTCGCGCGGAACAGCGCGTCCGGGTCCGTCAGAGCCGACTCGCTCACCTCGTCGGGCAACTCCACCGCGCGATACCAGGCGAGGTACGAGTTGATCAGCGACCGCGTGCCGGTGACCAGTTTGTCGTCGGCCGGCGCATCGGGTTTTCCGCTGCGCAGGATGAACTGCAGCGCTGCCATTTCGAACGCCATCGGCGGTCGCAGGCCGACCTTCTTCAGGGTGTCGACCGACAGATTCTTGATCTGCCGGATGGCACGGTCGAGCAGTTCCTTGTGCCCGGGCTTCAGCGGCACCGTGTCGGCGTCGTCGGTCGGATAGGCCTCGAGCGCGGCGATGAACTCGCGCAACGCGGCTACCGTGTCGGCGTGATCGAGCATCGCGCACGAGAGCGCAAACCGGTTGCCCAGCGTGTTGATCTTCGTCGTGATCTTCAGCTCGTCGCCGCCCCACGCCTTGTCCATCTCGTGGTAGTGCAGCACGGTCGCGCGGTAGCGCTCGAACAGCAGCTGCTCCGGCGTCGGCGGTGGAGGCGGCTCGGCAGGCGGGCTGTCGTTGGCCGCGGGCGACGACTCGTCAGGCCGATCCGGCGATGGTGGCGGCGGCGACGGCGACGGCGAGGGTCGCGCGTGCGTACCTGCCGAGCCGCCTGCAGCCAGCCCTGACGGCAGAGCCGGCGGTGGGGCGGGTTGCCCGTTCATCTCGCTGTAGATCAGCACGCCGAACAGGAACACCGCCACGACGAGGCACGCGACCATCGTGACCAGACGCAGCGTCTGCATCATGCGGTAGTGCCACTCCGGCTCGTCGTCATCCTCATCGTCGTC
>JBFWQT010000139.1:0-13789 GCA_050249295.1 Planctomycetota bacterium | reverse complement strand
TCCAGCCTGCAGCCCGGATCCGGCGAGATGCCGCGCAAGGCCCGTAAACACGGGGCCCTGTTGGGGGTGAAGCGTAGTGAAATGCCGTGAAGCGTCGTGAAGTGGTCGTCAAAACGGCATAGCCGGGAGGTGAACAGAACGGCAAGCACTCGTCAAAACACCGCGGCAAGTTGCAACAGTTGCGAACACGCCGCCGGCCGGCAGGGCGTGGGCTTGAACGGGGAAGGGGGTTGTATACTGCCGCGCCGCCCGTACTAAACCTGCGCCGATCGATCGACGACGAACCGAGCGAGTTGCCGTGACCCAGCCGAGCCCGAACGACCCTGCAGCCAGCGATCCCGGCGTCTACTACGTGACGACGCCGATCTACTACGTGAACGCGAAGCTGCACATCGGCGGCGCGTACACCACCATCGTCGGCGACACGCTGGCCCGCTACCACCGCGCCTGCGGCCGCAAGGTCTTCTACCTCACCGGCTCCGACGAGCACGGCCAGAAGATCGCCAACGTCGCGGCCGCGCAGGGCAAGACGCCGAAGGAACTGGCCGACGGGATCGTGCCGTACTTCCACGAACTGTGGCAGCAGCTCGACATCTCGCACGACCTGTTCATCCGCACCACCGACGGCTACCACGAACGCGTCGTGCAGTCGTTCTTCCAGAAGCTCAAGGAGAACGGCCACGTCAGCAAGGGCCACTACAAGTCGCTCTACTGCACCGGCTGCGAGAAGCCGCTCGGCCGGTCGGAGCTGGACGAAGAAGGCCGCTGCCCGATCCACCGCACGAAGCCGGACGAGATTGAAGAGGAGAACTGGTTCCTCGAGGTCGAGCCGTTCAAGGCGAAGCTCCGCGACTACCTGGCCGCCACGCCCGCGCGCCTGCTGCCTGACGGCCCGCGGGCGAAAGTGTTGAACGACCTCGAAGGCTTCGAGCGGCAGAGCGTGTCGCGACGCAAGGAGAACCTCAGCTGGGGCGTGAGTATGCCCGGCGACCCCGACCACGTGATCTGGGTCTGGTTCGACGCGCTGATCAACTACATCAGCGGCCTGCTCAAGGAAGAAGTCGAAGGCAAGTGGGCCAGCACGCCCGACCCGATCCCGTGGGACGAACTCATCGCGTGCGACAAGTTCCGCACATTCTGGCCAGCGGCCGTCCACCTCATCGGCAAGGACATCCTCTGGCACCACACATTGATCTGGTGGACGATGCTGCTCGGCGTGGGCCTCGAGCCGCCCCGGCTCGTGTACGCGCACGGCTGGTGGACGGTCGAGAACCACAAGATCAGCAAGTCGCTCGGCACGGCCGTGGACCCCACGCCGGTGTCGAAGAAGTTCGGCAACGACGCGCTGCGGTTCTTCCTGCTGCGCGAGATGACGTTCGGCAAGGACGGCGACTTCAGCATCGGCCAGCTGGTCAACCGCATCAACAGCGACCTCGGCAAGGGTGGCCTTGGCAACCTGGTGCAGCGCACGCTGAACCTGGTGGAGAAGTACTGCCAGGACGGTGTGCCCGCCGCGCAGGCCGACGTGCTGCAGCCGGCCGACGGTGAGCTGGCCCGCTCCACCGAGGAGCTGGCCGAGAGCTACTGCCAGCACATCGAGGGCTACCGCTTCCACCTCGCGCTCGAGGACCTCTGGAAGGTGGTGCGCCTGGCGAGCCAGTACATCGACGACCAGGCGCCGTGGAAGCTGGCCAAGGACGAGAGCCAGCTACCGCGACTGCAGTGCGTACTCTGGCACCTCTGCGAGGTCTGCCGTGTGCTCGGCGAGGCGCTCGAGCCGGTGCTGCCCGACGCGTCGGCGGCGCTGCGGCTCAAGCTCGGCCAGACCGACGCGGTGCGAGCCGGGACGACGTTGCCGCACCGGCTGCGCTGGGGCCTGCTGAAGGGTGGCACGAAGGTGGAGAAGGGCGAGCAGTTGTTCCCGTCTGTCGCGTCGCCGCTGGACGTCGAAGGCAAGCTCGACGGCGAGACGCTGCACGTCACGCTCGGCGGCTTCCTCGACAGCTCGACCGCTGCGCAGCTCGAGGAGTTCCTGCAGAAGGCTGGCAAGGGCAAGCTCGTCACCGGCCTCGACCACAAGGGCCGTCCGGTGGAGGAGTCGCTGCCTGTGAAGCCGACCGCCGCGGTGATTGACCTCGGCGGGCTGGCGTACTGCTCGGCGCCGGGCGTGAAGGCGTTCGCGGCGTGCAAGAAGGCGTTCGGCAAGAACGTGGAGTATCGCAACGCGCCGGAGAACTTTGCGGAGCTGCAGGAGAAGGCGGCCGCGGGTTGAGCGCTCTTTGACAGTTCTGCGAACGGGAGCGGCCACAGAGCGGGAGCGGTTGTACCGGCGAGTGCGAGTGCGTCACACCGGTACGTCCGCTCCCTGACGGTCGCGGCTCTTGTTCTGCGAAACGACGGATGGCTCGCAGCCATCCGCGCTGCGAGCCATCGTCGATTGTCGTGCTCGTACTCGTGCTCGCTCAACGAGGCGAGCGGCGAATCACTTCTTCTTCTTCGCCTTCTTCTTCGCGGCGGGTGCGGCGGCGGCCTTCTTCTTCTTCGCGCCGCCTGCGGCCTTCTTCTTCGCCGCCTTCTTCTTTCCGCCGGCCTTCTTCTTGCTGCCACCAGCTGCCGGGCGCGGGGCGGGCTTGAACAGGCCGAACACGGCGCCCTGCGGGTCCTGGCAGATGGCAATGCGGCCGACCGTCGGGACCTCCATCGGTGGCGCGAGGATCTTGCCGCCAGCCGACGTGACGACCGACGCCGACTTGTCGACGTCCTTCACGTCGACGTACGAGACCCACATCGGCGGGCCGCCCTCCGACTTCATCATGCCGGGGCCGGTCTGACTCTCGCCGAGAATCACGTAGCCGCCCATCTGCTCCATGACCTTCGCCTTCCACCCGAACACCTTCGTGTAGAACTTCGTGGCGGCAGCGACATCAGACGTGGAGATTTCGGTCCAGACAATTGAGCCGACCATGCGGACGCCTTCCTTCAGAATGAGGAAACAAATCGGGACTTCGCGGTGGTGTACCGGAACGAGGCGGCGATCATACGTCAGGCGAGGCGGATTGCGCGACTCCCTTGCAGGCGGCCCTGCAGGCCGGTTGGCGGGCGGGGCAGTCGTCCGGCGCGCAGGCGAGGCGGCGGGTGCCGGCCACCAAAATGAGCGCACCCGGCATCACGCGTCCGGTCGCGGCTCCATCACCGGGCGGGCGAAGCGAACGGCGGTGCGCACGGCGACGGTGTCGCGCGCGTCGCGGATCAGCCGCAGCAGCCAGACGAACATCACGAACGTGAATGTAATCCCGGCCGCGGTGTCGAGGCCTGCAAGGGCCGTGAAGTGGAACGAATGCTGCAGGCACGCAACCAGCGCGAACAGCACGCCGCCCACGCCAAGGCAGACCAGCCAGCTGTGGGCGGTCAGCGTCAGCAGTGGATCGCGTAGCACGATCGAGAGCGCGCGGACGAACACCACCAGCACCAGCGCGCTCAGACCGATCGAGGCGGCACCGCAGATTGCCGTGACGTCTCTGCCGAAGGGCGTGGGCAGGAGCGCCGCACTGACCAGCAACGCGATGCCGACCATGCCGGCCACCACGGCCACCGCTGCGATCGGCCGCAGGCCGGTCTCCGGCGGCACCGAGAGGCATGCGCCGAGGCCGGTCATCGTGGCGGTCACCGAGATGATCATCCAGCCGGGCAGGAGCAGCGAACCGGAAGCGGGTACCACGACTGAGACGATGCTCAACAGCACGCTGACGATGATGAAGAGAATCGGCCAGCGGTAGCAGCGGTCGAGCCCGATGCGCACGCGGTTCCAGCGAGGATCTTGCGGCGCAGCATGAAACGGCACGTTCATCGTTCGATCAACCCGGGACTGGCGGCGACGGCGGCGTATCCTGCCGCAGGTGCCGTTCGAGCAGGCGGGCCGACACATCGAGGAAGTCGTGCGCCGTGACGATGCCGACCGCGGCGCCGTCGTTGACCACCGGCAGGCAGCCGACGCGATGCTGCTTCATCAGTTGCAGCGCCTCGATCGTCGGCGTGTCGGCGGTCACCGTGATCGGCGTGGCCTTCATGATGTCGCGCACGCGAACCGTCGCGGCATCCTCCGACGCGGCCCACGACTCGGCGTCGCCTTCGCTCGCGCCATCGCTCTTGCTCGCGCCTTTCGTCCGCGTCCAGCCGCGCGCAATCAGGCGCAGCAACGCGCGCTGCGAGACAATGCCCACGAGACGGCCGGCGTCGTCTTCCACCAGCACGTAGCGCAGCCGCTTCCACTCCATCATGTTCGCGACCAGGTCGACCACATCGGCCGGGTTGCACGTGTAGAGGTCGGTGTCCATCAGCTCGCCGATCGTGCGGTAGCCGACGGTCCACTCGCCCGACTCCTGCGGCAGCGTGGCCAGCGGCCAGGTGTGCACCGGCTCGCCACTGAACTGGTGCCGCACCTGCGCGGCCACCAGCGCGCGCATCCGCTCGTCGCTGCGCGCCACACTGTCGGCCGCACCCATGCCGGCCAGCGACTGCAGCGCCCACTGCGAACCGGTGCGACCGCTGCGCACGCGGCCCTCGATCACCGGCAGGTAGCGGTCGATGTCGGCGCTGTCGATCGCGTGCGCCTCCAGGCCCTTGCGCGCCAGCGGCAGCAGCACGTCGAGGATCAGCTCGCCCGCGCCGATCGGCTTGCCGCCGACCCAGGTGAACTGCGCCTTCAGCCCCTGGCGCGCGGCCGCCAGGAAGTTGTTGCGCACCTCGTCGAACTCCATCTTCTTGCGCACGTCGCCGTACTCGTCGCCGACGGCCGCCATCAGGCCGAAGTAGAACGCGGCGTTGGCCATCTCGTCGAGCACGGTCGGCCCCGACGGCAGCAGGCGATTCTCGATCCGCAGGTGCGGGCCCTTCACGCCGTAGCAGGCGCGGTTCCAGCGCCACACGGTGCTGTTGTGCAGGCACAGCGCGCGCAGTTGCGGCGACTTGCCGGCGCGGATTGTGGCCATCGCGTCTTCCGACGTGTCGGCCGAGAGAATCGCGCGGAACCGCGAGATGTCCTCGTGGAAGATCTCGAGGATGCTGTTCTCGAGCCAGCTGGTGCCGAACATCACGCGCGGCGGATGGCTGCGCTGGCGGTGTCGCGTGGCGCGCGAATCGACCGACAGCGTGAACAGCGCGACGCGCGTTTCGTTCCAGAGGCGCCGCCCGGCGAACACCGGCGAGTTGCTGCCCGCCGCCAGCACCGGCGCGGCGATGAGTTGCGAGAGGTTGTAGAGGTGCGCGAACTCTTTCGGCGCGACCTGGAAGTGCACCTGGAAGCTGGTGTTGGCCGCCTCCAGCATGATGTTGTCGTGCCGGTGCGCGAGCTCGTCGAGGCCGATGATGTTGATCTCGAACTGGCCGCCGCGCAGGCGCGTGAGCGAGTCGTTGAGTTCGTAGTAGCGCGGGTTCGGCGTCATGCTCGCCAGCGAGAGGTCGCTGAGCCGCAGCGTCGGCAGGATGCCGCAGAGCACGACGTCGGCGCTGACGCCGTGTGCCGCCTCCTGCACCTTGCGGACGACCTCGTCGATCTCGGTCTCCATCAGTCGCAGGCAGTTGGTGCCGAACGACTGCGGCGAGAGGTTGGCCTCGACGTTCCAGCGCGCGAGTTCGGGCACCACGCGCGCATCGTTGACGGTGGCCAGTACGCGGTCACCGGCCGGGGTCGGCCGTCGCGAGCGATCGACCAGCACCATCTCCTGCTCGGCGCCGATGCGGCGGACCCCGGTTTCGAAGGAGTCGTGCTCGATCATGTATTCGAGCGCGCGCAGGTCGGCGAGCAGCGTCTTCTCGAACTTGCCGAGGTTGCGTTCGTCTTCGAGGCCTGCGCGATTGACGTTCTGGTCGCCCATGGAATGGGTGCCGCTGGTGGGTGTGAAGCGGGATGAGCGGCGAGGCCGGCGGCGAATTGTACGCAGAGCGCGGCGGTGGTGCACGCAGAACCGGGTGCGACGATCACAGCAGCGCCACGCGCACGTGCAGGTTGTCGGTTTCCTCAAGCCAGGCTGCATGCGACATCGGGTCGATCCCGAAGCGTTTGCAGCTCTCCAGCAGCGTCACGTGCCACTGCCAGCTGACCGCCGGTGATTGAGCCAGTTCCGGCAACAGCTGGCGCACGGTCTCCGCGGCCTCGTGCCGATGCCGGTCGTCGTCTCTCCAGAGGCTCCACAGGCCGGAGAGGCGGTGCGTATCGGGACGTGCTGTGTCGAGCGCGATGGCCCGGTGCCGCGCAACCGCGTCGGCCGGATCGGCATGGTGCGTCCAACTGGCGAGTGTCTCGGACAGCTTGAAACGGCGCGGCGGACGACCGTCGAGCAGATCCGCCAGGAAACGTGCCACCGCCGGGTCCTTCGGCATCTGGCCCAGGTTGTAGACCGCCGAGAATCGCACGCTGCGCTGGTTGTCGTGTGCCAGTTGCAGCAGCGCGTCCAGATCGTCCCACGCAGCCGCAACGTATGCGGCTCCGCCACGGATTGCAGGATCAGCGTGGTGGATCAACGCCCGTGTGAGGCGTTGGCGGTCCGGGCCGGCAACGGCGTCGAGGTCCACATGCGGGATCGACCAATAGCAGTTGCGGACGCCGAAGCTCGCCCATTCACCGTCCGGATTCGCGAGCCGCTCCAGCCAGGCATCCACCGGGAGCCGAACCGGCGCAGGACGCGGAGGCGTGTGCACACGGTCATCTGGCTCGCCGTCGTCATCGCAAGCGTCGGAGACAACCCGACGGCCGACGATCTCCTCGACCGGCTTCATCCATTCCGCCAGCCCGGGATGCGCTGCGGCAGCGTCCCCGAACTCGCCGGCCAGGTAGTCGGCGATCCGTGCAAGGTCGGTGTCATCCCGGCATTCGTCGGCGAATCGTAGTGTCTGTCGTGTGGGGAAGTACTCGAGGGCGTAGTGCGCCGCGTCTCGAACGTCAGCGTCGGCATCACGCGCCAACCGGTGCAGGTCCGGCTCGGCGGCCGCAGTCTCATCTACCATGATCTCCCACGCCATGTACTCGCGTACGCGAGCGTCCTCGTGGCGCAGGCCGGCGAGCTTGAACGGCTGGAAGCGTGGCGCGGCGAACGACCAGCAAAACGACCGCATCAACACGGTCCGGTGATGAGGATGCTGCGGGTCAGACGCGACCGCGTACACCAGGTCGCCGTCGTGGTGGTCGTCCATTTCGCCGAGGGCCGCACGCTGCAGCACCGGGTCGCCGGAGTGCCACCACGCCCGCCGTGTTTCGTACGAGTCCGGAATCCAGCCCTGCGATCCGAGCAGCTCTGCCGATGCGGCGCGGACACCCGTGTCGGCCCGCGGATCGACCAACACGTCGAGCAGTCGCTCAATGGCCCGCGGGTCACCCGGGTCCATCAACGTGAGGCGCAACTCCCGTCGGGCTTGATCCGGCGTGGATGGATCCTCGAACGCCGCAAGCAGGAACGGCGTCCAGCTGCGATCGACCGACTCCCGTATCGCGATGTGCGGAAAGTCCATGTCGCGGCCCGTCCGGGTCTTTGACGTCTAGTACGGGGTCGCCACCGGTGCGGGTTGATGGGTGATGCGTTTCCTTCTTCCGTTCCGTTGCCGGGGCTCCCGGGAAGAGCGGCCGACCGGAGCGCAACACCACCAAATGAAGTGGGGGCGCCTCGTGTTGCGAGGCGCCCCGAACCAGCAGAGATACGGTAGATAGAGGGTGGGAACATGTGGCCGGTCAAGGGCCACGGAAGTCTGCAGTATCAACACATGGGACGCGGCGATTCCTCCCGCGTTCCACGATTTTGTCTGCCGGCTAGTACGGCGATCGACGGCGGCACTCAAGCTCTGCTCAACCACAGGTCGGTTCCAGCCGATCAACTCCTGTCGGCACGGATCATTGTTGTTCGGTTTGTCGCTGCCACCGCCTGCCCATGTCGTCGTCCCAGTTGATTGCCAGTCCGCCGGAAACGTGTGGCTGGGTGCCGTGGCTCGCGGCCGGAATCTCGACCGCCAGCCTGCTCGTGATTGACGTGCCGATGGGCGTGTGGGCGGTGCAGACCGCCGTGGCGTTCGGGCTGTCGTGGGCCGCGGTGCGCGTGTGCATGCCGCTCTTGCCGCCGGAGGCGATGGCCGCGCCGGGTCGCCAGGCGCGCAAGCCGGCCGAGCGCCGCGAGGTGCTGCGCCGCGACGAGGACCGCATCGGTCACAAGGCGATGAGCATTGTCGCGCGCGCCCGTCGCATGCCGCCGCCGCCGCCCGAAGTGCGCACCGAAACGGTCGTGCTGCGCGCCACGCCGGCCGTGGAAGGAGGGCTCAATACCCTGCTGGCCGCGCAGGCCGACCGCCAGAAGGCGCTGCGCCGCGAGGTGCGGCTGCTGGCCGAGGTGCGCCGCACGGTGCGCCGCGCGGTGGATGTGGTCGGCGCCGAGATCGACGGTGACTGGCATTCGACCGAGCGCGCCAACGAGACGATGATCGCGCTGCTGGGCTTCGAGGAGACCGACGGCCTGCGCGAGGAAGAGCTGCGCGAACTGCGTCGCGAGCTGGAAGGCATCCGCCGCGAGGCGCACCGCCAGCACCGTCGCGCCGCCTCGCCGCCGTTCACCGCGGACACGGCCCGCACGCTGGAAGCGGCCCGCACGGCCTTGCGCGGCTGGTTGCTGGATTCCACCGACGCGGCGCTGGCGCACCTGGCGCGGCGCGAGCGTGACCTGCTGAAGATGGCGAAGAACCAGCGCGAGCTCGTCAAGCAACTGGAGGCCGTGCGCAGCGGCCTGCTCGATCCGGGCATGCGGCTCGTCTCCGGCGCGCCGTCTGCGTCGGGGGGCGCGGCGGCGGAGAGTGGATCATCGGACGTGCTCGACACGTTGTTCACCGGCCTGGCCGCGGTGGACGACGAGGAGTTCCGCGAGGACGAGCCGATCGTGGTGGACGACGACGTCGCGACCGACGACGCCGACGTGCAGCACCTTGCGCCGGTGCTGCGCCTGATCCTGCCGAAGATCGGCGCGGCGTAGGAGTTCGCGAATCAGAGCCGCGCGCGGCTCTGCACCGCGCGAATCCGCTCGCGGCATCAACGCCGGAAGAACACATCGAGCGGAACGAGCGCCGCCGCGATCACCAGCAACAGCGCGATCAGATCGTGCAACGGCACCGACCGTCGCGCGAGGTCGTCATGGCGGCCCGCATCGGCACTCACCGGCGACGGCACGGCGGGTTCCACGGCGGGCGCCGCGACCGTCTCGTTCGGCGGCATCGCGCGTTGCCACCAGGCGGCAGTGCCGGTGCCACCTTGCGGTGAGCGCGGCAACGGTTCGCGCGCAATCGTCACGCCCTTGTTGTCGCGCAACTCCAGCACCGTGAACCGCTCGGCCGCCCGGCTCGAGACGACCACCGCCAGCGCGCCGGTCGTGGCGTCCACAGTCGGCACCGCCGGCGTGCGCGCTTCGCGCTCGCCCGCATCGAGCCCGCCCGCGAGCCATGCCGTGACCACCGGCGGGGCACCCGACCACACCGGCCCGCCATCGGTGCGATCGGCTGGCACGAGTCGGCCGGTGCAAACCAGCGCGGCGCGGCCCGGATCGTCGAGCCGGTGCCACGTCACCTGATTGAAGCGCAACGCGCCCGGCTCGCTGTGCGACGCCGCGCGCAGCCACCCGCCGACGAACTCGCTGGCCGCGGGCCACTCCATCCAGTCGGGCAGCGCGGTCGGGTCGAGCGACGCGCCGATCATCGCCACCTCGCCGAGACCGACGCGCCGCGTGACGAGAAACGGCGTCGGCCCGCCGGCCGCACCCCCGCGGTCCGGCAGCAGCGCGGCCACGCGCGGATCGAGTTGCACGTCGAGCACGGTCAGCGCGCCCGGCACCGGATGCAGCCGCACGAGGCGCAGCGCCGGCGGGAAGCGATCGATGTCGCGCACCCATGTCACCGACGGCGCGGCCTTGTCGATCAGGAAGCGGCCGGCCTTGCGCTGCTGCTTCGGGTCGTCGGGCAGCGGCTTCGGTCGCAGTTGCTCGCCGCGCTCGCGGGCCTTGACTACCTCGCCGAAGAAAATCTGCGGCACCGTCTTCTGGTAGTAGTCGGCGCCGGCGTTCGGGTCGGCGAAGAACGTCTCGCCGCTGCCCGGCGTGTAGAGCATGCGCAGCAGCTTCGCCGAGTACTCGCCGAGGCCGACCACGGTGCAGCTGATGCCCAGCGCGCGGAAGCGTTCGCGCTCGACCGCGAAGTTCGCTTCGGGGTTGACGGTGTCCTCGCCGTCAGAGAGCAACACGACGTGACGCACGGCCGACTTCTCGTAGGCCAGCAGCCGGCGCGCCTCGGCGCAGGCCGCGAGCAGACTGGTGTTGAAGTCCGGCGTCGGGAACAGCTTCACCTCGTTGATCAGCTTCTGCTTGTTCGCGTCGGTGGCCTTGTACGGGCCGAGCGAGCCGCGCACGGTGCTGTCGAAGAACGCGACGGCCACGCGATCCTCGGGGTCGAGCGGCGGCAACGACTTGATCACCGCCTCGCGCACCAGCTGGCTGCGCGTGTAGCCGCTGCCCACCGACGCGGCCATCGAGCCCGAGTTGTCGATCAGGAACACGACGGTCATGCGCGCTACCTGCTCGTCGATCTCCTCGGGGTTGACGCTGAGGCGCGAACCGGGGTCGTCCATCAATTCGCCGGGGCGGGCGGGCAGCAGGCGCACGAGCGCGGCGTCGAGCGTCGGCGGCGTGGCGGTGAGCGACGGGACGATCAGGCCGCCGCCGGTCTCGACGTAGCGACGCAGGCGCGCGATGTCGGCCGGTGCCATGCGTTGCAGTCGCATGATCGGGATGATCAGGCCGGAGAGTTGCGCGAGGCCGCCTGGCGGTGGCAGCGCCTGGCTGCGTTCGGCGCGCAGACCGGCGCTGGTCGCCAGTTGCGTGATCCACGATGCGCCGGCGTCGCCCGCTGCGCTTGACTCGGCGAGCACGGCCCAGCTCGGCGGCTCGCGTACGATCAGCCCGGCGTGCTGCTCTACTGTTGTGGTGGCGGTCGCGGCCGGCTCGTGTTGCACGACCTTGGGCGCGAGCTCGATGCGCACCGAATGCGAACCCGCCGGCAGACGCAACGGCCCGGCCTGGAGCGGCGCCACGAGTTGCCCCGCCGCGGTCGGCACGACCGGCAGCCACGCGCTGGCCACGCCGTCGATCATCAACCGCCAGTGCGCACCGGCGAGCGGACCGTACGCCGTCGCGCGGATGTGCAGCGGGAAGTTGGCCTCCGGTCGCGGCGGGTCGAACGTCAGCTCGCCGAGCACCGGTTGCGGCAACTCCGGCGCGGCCGGCAGCGGGAAGAACTCGACGCCAAGCCCGGCCCGGCGCAGCCATCCACGCTGCTGCTCGTCGGGCGGCGCATCCGCAAGAATCACCAGCCGGCGCGCACCGCCGGGAGCGAGCAAGGCGCGAAGTCGCGGCAGGTCGGTGCCGAGCCAGTGCAACGCGGGCGCGGTCGCGGTCGGCGCCGCGGCGGTCGAGTCTGCCCCGGCAGGCCAGGCCGTCGGCGAGTCGAGCGGAACCGCCTCGACCCCGGCTCGCACCAGGCCAACCGGTATCGCCAGGTCGCTCAATAGATGTTGTGCGGCGGCGCGGTCGTGCCATACCCGCGCATCCAGATACACCACTGCATCTGCTACCGCGGTGTCGGTCGGCGGTGCCGGGACCGGGCGATCCAGCGGCGGCAGGATCATCCGCGGCTCGGCCAGCGCCACCGCCACAGCCGCCACAATCAGGGCCCGGGCGGCCACCGAGCCCCAGCGACACCACCACGGACGCCGCCGCCGGTCGATCAACACGAGCAGCGTGATGACCACCACGGCGACCGCCGCAAACCCGAAAACCCGGGGGTGTACCCAGATCAGTTCCATCTCGTGTCCGTGAGCTTGCACAACCCCCGACCCAACATTAGGATACTCCCTCACTACCGGCCGACCCCGGCAAATCCGCAGGGGAACGGCTCTCCGCGCATTTCATTCATCTCGACGACTGCCAGGGTACGCGCTCCCGAGGTCGCCGCTCGCCCAGGTCCGATCGGTCTGCCAATGGCGTTCCGGGTCGAATTCCATGCGAAGACGGACGTGGGGACGCAGCGGACCCGCAATGAGGATTCCTACCTCATCGCGGGCGACTACGCCCTCAACGTGGTGGCCGACGGAATGGGCGGCCACCTCGGCGGCGACATTGCGTCGAACCTCGCGACGGCCACGATCAAGCAGCACTTCCACGACGGCTTCGAGAAGGCCAACCGCCGCTCGAGCCGCCGCCGCGACAGCGACTTCCTGCGCAAGGCGATCGCGGCCGCCAATGTGGCCGTCTTCGACAAGGGCAACGCCAACGAAGACCTGCGCGACATGGGGACGACAATTGTCGCCGCCTGGTTCCGCCACAACTATGTCGTCGCCGGGTCGGTGGGCGACAGCCGCATCTACCGCCTGCGCGGCGACGTCTTCTCGCAGGTCACGATAGACCACTCGTGGGTCGGCGAGCTGCGCCGGCGCCGCCTGATCTCCGAGGAGGAGGCCGCGCACCACCCGCTGAAGAACATCATCACGCGCGCCCTCGGGATGGACCGCAAGGTCAACGTCGACATCTTCCTCGAAGACCTGCAGGACGGCGACGTCTACATCCTCTGCACCGACGGCCTGACCGACTTCGTGGACGACTCGCGCATCGCCGACATCATGAAGCGGCACCGCGAGGACTTCCAGACGGCCTGCGACAAGCTGATCGAGCTGGCGAACTTCATGGCCGGCGCGGACAACATCACGGTCGGGCTGTGCCGCGTGGTGGAAGTGGCCGGTGATGGCACGAACGGTGCCCATGTGGTGGACGACGACGACCCGGACGACGACGACTCCGACAGTTGAGCCGACAACGGTGGTGGTCGTGTCCGGAATCGCGAATCGGGTCGCGCGCGACTCAGAGATACGCGCGGCTCTGACCGGAGCACACCTGGCGAATTGCGGTCGCGCTCCCGGCACCGTCGCGTCGCATACAAACGCGCAGCCGCCGCCGGACACACAGGCCCGACGACGGCTGACACGCGCTCACCACACCTGCAGTCAGAGTCAGAAGCGCAGACCGAAGGCGACGTTCAGACCGAACACGAACTCGTCGGGCGGCGTGCCGAAGCCAATCGAGTTGCTGATGCCGAACGCGTTGCCGACGTTCATGGCGGTGCCGATGAACATGCCGGGGCTGAGGTAGAAGCGGGCGCCGAAGTTGAGCTCGACGGGGAACCAGATGTTGGTCGCAGTCGATCCGCCATTGCCGGTGAGCAGCACCATCAAGCCGAGTTCGATGCCGGTGATCAGCGAGATGCCGTTGCCGTTTCCGAACATGAACTCGAGCTGCGCGTCGAGCGTCGGGCGGAACAGCAGGCTGCTCGCGCCGCTGACGTCGGTGCTGCCGATCTCGGCGTTGAGTCCGACCTCGAGGGCGAACGAGCCAAGCGAGAAGCCGTGGCCGATCAGCATGTCGAGCGTGAACGCGTTGAAGTCGGAGTACGAGGCGAAGTGCAGACCGGCGCTGAACGCCCACGGCGTGAGCTCCGGATTGGCGCGCGTGTCGGCCGGCGGCGGGGCGGTGTCGCCGATCACGCTGCGGCCGGGTTCGCTGCTGGCAGCGTTGCCATTGCCGTTGCCGTTGCTGTTGCCGGGTTGTGCCGAGGCCGACGAGGGAGTCGCGAGGAGCAGGGCAGTGAGCAGAGCCGCGACGACGATGATGGCGGGGAAGGGACGGACGTTCACGTTACGCTCCGGGTCTGTCGGGTCAATTGAGGT
>JBFWQT010000138.1:0-13861 GCA_050249295.1 Planctomycetota bacterium | reverse complement strand
CTCCGACTTCTTCCGCAGCCTGATCCCCGGCCTCGACGACAAGGGCATGCCAAGCTGGCTGCTGGGCAGCGAAGCGAACGACCCGTCCGGCCAGGCCGGCATGTGGTTCTTCCTGATCACCGCCCTGATCATCCTTGTCGTCGGCGTCGACTGGCGGCATCCGTTCAATCTGCGCACGCTCGACATCGTGCTGCTCGTGGGCATCTACCCGTTCGTGATCTGGCAGCCGGTCGCGCCGGCGTTCGCGCACGCGGGCATCTTCGCGGTCACGGTCTACTTCTTTGCGCGCCTGCTGCTCGACGGCCACCGCCTGATGCGCCCGCCGGCCAGCTACTCGCCGGTTGCCGGCCTGATCCTCCTGCTGCTCGTCACGCTTGCCTGGAACGGCTTCGTCATCGCGCGCAAGCCGGTGGGCGGCGAACTGCAACGCGTCTGCATGGCGGCCGAACTGCTCGACCACACCAGCAAGCTGCCGTACGGCCAGGGTGGCGCCGATGGCGTGATGGGCTCGTCGCGCAACGAGCCGATGGCCGGGCCGCTGACCTACCTCGTCGCGTGGCCGTTCGAGGCGGCGATGCACTCGAAGGCGATCAAGGGCAACGACGAGCGCCGCATCGTGCCGGCCAACGCCGAGCAGCGCGCCACGCTCGGCATGCAAGGCAACCTGATCTCGCCCGCCGAGGCCGCCGACGGTGGCTACACCGTGATGTACCCGGCCGCGCGCGTGCTCGCCGGCATCGCGCACCTGGTGATCATCATCTGCCTTGTCGCGCTCGGCTGGCAGTTCCGCAGCCTCGCCTGCGGCCTGACGCTGGCCGTACTCTGGGGGCTCAATCCGTTCGTGCTGCAAGGCATGAACCACGACCTGATGCCGCTCGTGATCGCGCCGATCCTG
The DNA here is from genome assembly GCA_050249295.1 of Planctomycetota bacterium. Lineage (GTDB taxonomy): Bacteria > Planctomycetota > UBA8742 > SKZP01 > SKZP01 > JBFWQT01. Next base: position 12,966 of record JBFWQT010000138.1, on the reverse strand, counting down.
CTGGCGATCGTGATGCGACACAACAGCTGGGCGAGCGGCACGTCGCTCTCGCTGGCCGCCGGTCTGGGCGTCTGGCCGGTGCTGCTGTTCCCGCTGTTCCTCGGCTACTACCTGCCGAACGACTTCCGCAAGGGCCTGATGTGGATCAGCATCTTCGCGTTCTGCCTCGGCTTCTACGCGATGCTGCAAGACCCGCGCGCCGGTGCCGTGGCCGAGGTGCCGTACAGCCAGATCGGCTGGATGATGTTCGTTGTCGGCCTCGCCAGCGGTGTGAGCACGATCCTCTACACCGGCGGCGTGACGCACAAGTGGGCCGGCTTCGTGATGTTCTACGCGGCCGGCGTGTTCGTCTGGATGATGCTGACCGTCGCGTTCAGCAGCCCCGTCGGCCTGCTGACGCCGGAAGCAAAGGACCAGGGCATCAACGTCGAGGTCTCGCTGCTCGACTGCGTCAATGGCACGGTCGGCCGGCAACTCAACGTCGGCTCCGAAGCCACCAGCGACGCCGGTCGCGCCGGCGACTGGTGGTCGCTACGCGGACCGGAAGCCGGCACGCGGATCGAACTGGTCATCGCGCTGATCGTGCTCTGTTTCATCCTCTCGTTCCTGCCCGATCGTCCGACGTCGTTCTCGCTGGTCTCGCTCACGGCCGTGGTCGTCGTCGGCGCCGAGCTGTGGCTGCGACACAGCGCCACTGGCTGGTCACCGTGGTGGATCACCTTCGCGTTGCCTGCACTGCTCTTGCCGGTGCCGCGCCGCGAGAAGGACGACATCCCGGGTTGGGAGACCGATCCGCGTCGGCCGATTGACGCGTACGGTGACGATGCGGACGGCAGCGACATGCCGCCGGACGACGCGATCGACATCGCCGACATGATGCCGGCCGAGCAGCACGCCTACGAAAGCAGCGGCATCGTGGCGCCCGACATCGTGCCGGTCGGTGTGCCCGACATACCGATCTCGCAGCCCGCGCCGCCGCCGCCACCACCGCTGGGTGCGGCCAGGCCGGGCATGGCCGGGCTCACGGTCGGGTCCCCGTCGTCGCCCGCGCCACGTCGTCCGAGCAGCGTCGAGAAGCTGCCCGGGCACGATCGCAGCATCTCCTCTACGCAGGACATCGCCAGCTACCTGAAGAAGGAGTTCGACGCCGACGTGGACGAGATGCCGGCCGACGCGCTCGCCGGGGCGGGGCCGCGCAAGCAGATGCCGCCTCCTCCGCCGCCGAAGGTCCACCCCGACGACTACATCGGCGGCACGATCGGCCTGGAGATGCCGGCGAAGACGATGAACAACAAGCTGCCGACCGGCACCCACGAGCTGCTCGACGACGAGCCGCGGATCATCACCACGCCGCCGATGGCCGAGACGCAGTGGGATCCGGAGACGCACGACGCGCAGGGTACGCAGGAGCGCACCGCGCAGGGCCGCCGGCCGATCCCCGAGCCGCCGCAGCCCGAGAACACCAGCGACTTCTTCACGAAGAGTGGCCTGCTCACGCCGGAGGCTGACGAGGACATCGAGGAAATCGAGTAGACTGTCTGCGCTGTTCTCCACCTCGCCATCACGCCATCGCGCCGCTGACTACCGCACCTCATGGTCAACATTCTTGCTGTCGATGACGATCCGGTCTTCCGCGTGTTCCTCGAGAAGACGTTCGCGGGATCGGACCTTCATGTGGTGACCGAGGAATTCCCGGCGAAGGCGGTGGCCCGCGCGAAGGAGTTGCAGCCCGACCTGGTCGTGCTCGACTTCGAGATGCCCGGCATGTCCGGCATCGAGGTCTACAAGGCCCTGCAGGCCGATCCGGCGACATCGGAGTTGCCGGTGTGGATGTGCAGCGCGCTCGGCGACGAGGCGTTGATGGCCGAGGCGTACACGCTGGGCATCGCCGACTACGTGGTCAAGCCGATCTCGGCCGTGGCGTTCCGCGCGAAGGTCGAGCGGCACCTCAAGCGCTTCACGCGGGCGATCAACCGCGAGCAGTTGCAGCGCCACCGCCAGTCGCTGGCCACGGCCGAAGCCAACGTCCGGCAGATGATGCCCGACGTGCCGATCGTGCCCGGCCTCGACATCGGCGTCGCGTATCACCCGGCCGAGGAAATCGGCGGCGACTTCTACGACTTCTTCACCACGCAGCGCGGCACGTCGGTGTTTGTGGTTGGCGACGTCACCGGCCACGGTGTGGAAGCGGCCGTGATCCAGACCATGGCGCGCAAGCTGATCCAGGTGCTGGTGCGCAGCGGCGAGTCGGTCGAGCAGGGCCTGCACGCCGCCAACGTCGAGCTGATGCAGGAATTGCCGAAGGGGCACTTCGTCGCGCTGACGATGTGCGAGTGGTACCCCGATGCGCGCACGCTGCGCTTCTACCGCCTCGGCCTGCCGCACCCGCTGCTGCGCCAGGCCAACGGGACCGTGCGCGTGCTGATGTCCGGCGGCACGATCGTCGGCATGCATCCGCCGGAGCGTTTTGCGCGGCTCGTCTCGGCCACCGATGTGGTGCTGGAATCCGGCGACGCGGTGTTCGTGCACTCGGACGGTGCGATTGAAGCCCCCCTGCCCACGGGCATTGACCTGGGCTTCGAAGGGCTGCGCAAGGTGCTGCGCGACGCCGTCGGCATGGGCGCGCAGGGCCTGGCCGAAGCCACCTACGACGCGGTGAAGGCGTTGTGCGGCAAGGGTACTAACTCCGACGACGTGACGTTCATGGTGCTGCAGGCGCACTGACACCTCAGTCGTCGTTCGCCAGCGTGTCGCTCGCCAGGCGCAGCATCACGCTCAACACCAGCATCGCCCTTGCTACGGCCGTGGCATCGGGTGGCGCGGTGTGCAGCATCGCCTCCACTGTGGCGGCCACGTTGGATGCCGCGCGCGCCAACCGATCAAGCCCTGCCGACTCGCCCTGCGCCGCGAACTCGCGCCAGCGACGACTCGTCCGCCCGTCGGCGCGCTCGATGCCCGACGTCAGCAACTCGCCGATGTGGCCGGCAGCATCGGTCAGCCAGCGAACAAACGCCGGCGAGCCCGGCAGCAACTCATCGTCGTCGGCCGCGTCGCTCCGTTCTTCACTGCCACTCGCCGGCGCGGCCTGTTCGTCGGCGCGATCGACCCACGGCTGCAGCAGCCAGCGCGAGCCCCGCTCGCCGAACACCACGCCGAACGGCCGGATCAGCGGTGGCCCGCCGCTGCTGCGCGCCACCTTGCCACTGACGAATGCAATCTCCTCGCGGTGCGACTGCAACCCGGCGAATAGCCGCTCGAACCCGGCCGCGCCGCGCGACGTGTACGGATGCTCGATCCACACCGGCAAATCGTCGCTGTCGCGCAACTCGGCGCGCAGCGCATGCCGGCGCACGTCAAACTCGCACGACACCACCCGCCGCACCGGCAGCACATGGAAGTCTTCGGCCACGCGCCGTGGGCGCAGGCACGACGGCGGCAGCAGTCGCAGGTGCGCCTGCAACTCGGCGATGTTCTCCACCAGCACCGGCGGTCGCAGTTCTTCCCACGCGTACGCCTGCGTGCTGGCGCTCACCGCCGCGCGCCCCGGAATCAGCCGCTGCGTCGCGTCGCGCTTGACCGACTGCAGCTGCACCTGCCCGCTGCCCCAGCTCGACAACGGCACATCGCGCAGCCGCCACGACGCCAGTTCGTGCATCGCCCGCGGCACATAGTCGGCCGGCAGATCGTCGTTCGGGTCGCGCACGCTGTGCGCATGTTCGACGACGCCGACGGTGCCGGTCTGCATGTCCTGCAGGCACGCGAGAATGCGGATGCGCCGGTTGCCGGGCTCGGCGCCGCAGCCAAGGCCGACGTAGCGACTGCGTCCCAGCGTGGCCGTCGCGTCCAGCCGGCTGCCGCGGATCAGCGGTTGCGGCGGATCGGTGATGCCGCCGCGGATCGCATCGCTGCGTGCAATCAGCTCGCCGATCAGGACGGCGAGTTGCCCCGGCGCGAACGCGGCATCGCGCGTGGTGTAGCGCTCGATCTCGTGCATCAACTCGTCGATGACCGTGCCGGGCCACACCAGGCCGTCGTCGGCACAGCGGTTGGCGGCGCGTTGCAGCTTGCCGAGCAGGGCGCGCGAACTGCCGGCCGCGCCAACGCGGGCGAACTCGATCACGGTCGACTCGATGTCGTCGAGCAGCGCAACCGGCACCGGCAACGCCTTCTCCTGCGTCGTCACCAGGCCGCTCAGCTCGTCGGCCGGCAGCTTGCGGAACGCCGCAACCGCGATCGGCACGTGAATGCACGGTGCATCCATGCCGCAATCGCAGATCGTGTAACGCGGATCGCCCGGCACCAGGAACCGCACGGTGTGCGCCGGCGCGTGCAGGCGCGCGACCGGCTTGCGACTTCGCACCAGCGAGAGCAGCAGCCCCTCCTCGAAGAGCGACTGCGCACGCATGAGCAGCGGTTTGCGCATCACGCTGGCGAGTTGCTCGTCGGTGATGGCCCCGGGATCCCACGGTCCGACTGCCGTCGCCGCTGGCGCCGTCTCGGCCCCGGTCGCGGCAGGCGTTGCGCCGCTGTCGCCGTCGGCCTTGTGAGCCGACCAGTAGTACAGCACGGTGCGCACCAGATGCCGGCACATTCCGCCCGCCACGCACGTGCACGTGCCGTCCTTCAGCGTGCCCTTGCCCGGCAACGTGCAGGTCGCGTCGTCGGCCCAGATCACACTCACTGTGCCGTCGCCGGCCTCCTGGAAACCGGCGGCCGCGGGCTCGCCCGCCTCGATTTCGCGCATCCCGCGCCGCACGTTCCCGCGGTTGGAGAGCGCGACGAGGTCGTCCTCGGTGAGTGCCAGCAGATCGTGTCGTGGCATGCGCGGAGATGCAGAGGGTGCGGGCCGCGCATTGTAGCGTGGCCCGGTCTGTCGCACCGGCGGCCTGCCCGTATACTCGCGACCCGCACCGGGCGAGCGACGCGATGGTCGCAGTGGCCCAGCCTGCTATAATCCGACATCCACTTCACCGCATCGCCGCGTCGCCGTCCGCCCCGCCATCGTCATGGACTACCGCCACTACGACTTCCCGATCGCGCATCTGCAGCAGCAGGCCGACAGCGCACCGTCGTACAGGGCCAGCATCGGCATCCTCGGCTGGCTGCTGATCGTGCTCGTGGCCGCGGCAGTTGCGGCTGGCGTGGTGTTCGTCACCATTGCCCGCAACGGCATCATGGAGAAGTCGAGGTGGTCCGAGGCCAGGGCCAACGCATCATTGATGATGGCCGCTCTGAAGGTGGAGCTGGCGATGAACAGCGGCGACATGAGCGTGCTGCAGGACGGCACAATGCCGGAACTGGCGGAGCAACTCAGCCTCGATGTCGCCGACTTCGACGGAAAGTACTTCGCGGCCGACGACTACTCGCTGTGCGTGCTCGATCGCACCGACAGCCGACGCGGCTGGTGCATCGTGGTCACCAGTTCGCGCCCCGATGGCCCGCCCGGCACCTACCGTCTGTACAGCGACGGCACGGCTGACGAACCGACCGACAACTGAGGCCACAATGCGACGCCGCGCACTCGACCTGACCATCGTCACCCTCGTGACCGTCGTGCTTGCGGCGGCGTGCGCGTTGTATGCCGGCGCACAGGACCCGCCACCGGCACCGCCACCGCAGACGCAACCGGCGCCGCCGGCGCTCACAGCGGCCGAGGAGTTCGCCGCGCTGGAGGCAGGACTCGACGCGTCGAAGCTGGGGTACATCGAGAAGTGGAAAGCATTCAAGCCGAAGTACGAGGCCTTTGCGGCCAGGTACCCCGCTACCGAGGAAGCGCTCTGCGCGACGCTGTGGCTGCTCGAGCAGACGTGGTGGGAGCGCGAGGCCGGCACGATGAACGACTCGGCGCGCAAGCTGGCCGACCACATCATCGCGACCTGGCCCACGTCGGAGAACCTTTCGTGGCTCGTCGAGTACCAGTTCGTGTTCTCGGCTGACGACCGCAACCGCATCTTCGGCTGGCTGCTCGACCACTCGCCGCACCGCCCGGTGAAGGCCGCCGCGCTGTTCGGCCTGGCCGCGGTGGAGCGCCGCGACCGCGACGCCGACGTGCGCGCACGCGGCACCGCGCGACTGCAACGGCTGATCGACGAGTTCGCCGATGTGAAGTGGCGCTACTCCACCTTCGGCGCGATTGCCGCCGCAACGCTGCATCCGCACGCCCCCGCAGACCTGGCGATCGGCAAACCGGCGCCCGAGATTATGGGCCGTGCGCACGACGGCACGGCCATGAAGCTCAGCGACTACCGCGGGAAAGTGGTGGTGCTCGACTTCTGGGGCCACTGGTGAGGGCCGTGCCGGGCGATGTTCCCGCACGAGCGGTCGCTCGTGGAACGCCTGAAGGATGCGCCGTTCGCGCTGGTCGGTGTGAACAGCGACGACACGCCCGAGACGGTGATCGAGGGCAATGCGCGCGAGCGGATCACCTGGCCGAACTTCTTTGATGGCGGCGGCACCGGCGGCCCGATCGCCACCGCCTGGAATGTGCGCGGCTGGCCGACGATCTACGTGATCGACCACAAGGGCATCATCCGCGCAACCGGCGTCCGCGGCGCAGCGATGGACGAAGTGGTGGACAAGTTGCTCGCCGAACTGGCCGCCGAGGAGAAGCGGAAGCAGGACGACGCGCAGGGTGACAACGGCAAGGATCGCGACTGACTACCGGCACCGAATTGCGACCGGCATTGTCGACATCGGCGAAGACGAAGGCCGCGCCTACCGCACCACCGAGAGCGGTCCCGATCACCGCGCCACCTTCGCCACCCACGCCTCCGACCTCGCCGCCGTGTTCGCCACCCCCGACGCCGGCGGCATCGCCGTGCTCCACCGCAGCGGACTCCTGAGGTTCTGTTGTCTGCGCTGAATCAGCGGGCGCGGGAGAGCGAAGCAGGTAACGGTGTATTGCGGCACGCGAAGCGCCTGCTGTGACCTATCGGGGTGAAACGGGTTCCCCAGCGGGCGAGAGTGTCGTTCGCTATCGCACGACCGTTCGTGCAACGAGTATGCCACTGACAAGCGTTAGTCTTGCAGTTCAACATCGCACCTCTGGCCCGCTACTACTGCGATTTCCCGACTCAATCGAAAGGTCCTTTCCAACGTGTCCGGGGTCGCGTCCGCATCAAACTCATCGGGAACTTCCTGGACCTCGTACATCCCGGGCACCAGCCCGTCCCAGACCACTCTATAGGAACTCCCGGGTGGGACACGCGCTACAGCCACTGTCCTGACTGTGCCGTGATCGCCCTTTTGCAAAAGGTGAAGGCTACAACGCCTTCCAGGTGCTTTGGCCCGCCGCCGGACCTCGATGCATCCACCAACGAAGGCGGAAGGCGTGACGTCGAGCGACGTCTCTGTGGTTCGGACCTGAACCGCGTGGCTAGACCATTGATACCAAGTGCCGCCAGCCTTCCAGGATACTTCCACATCTACCGCCAGCACAGGACTCCGGTTGAGCCAAGGTATGGAGACCACTGCTTGTGTTGGGGTAGTCAGGTCAACGTGCGAGCAGGACAGACACTCCCCACTGTTTGCGTCGTAAAGCCCCAGTCGGGACGATGCCGCATCTTCTACCGCGACGCTGGTGAAGGTCAGCACCAAACGCGGCGCCTTGGCCGCAGCAGGGACTGTCAAATGGATGGTTGGCTGAGTGAATGAGCGCCAGTTCAGAGGTAGTTTGACGCCAGCAAAACCCTCTGCATATGCGAATACGTTTGACGTGTCGAGATCTCGCAGGTGAACAACGCCGACATCGTCGGCACAGCCGAAGCCGGAGGAGTCGAGTCCCGAAATCCTCAAGTCGACTGCACCGTAGCACACTATGGAGACCTTTGCGCCTGCCAGCGGAACGCCGTCAAAGTCAACGAACTGCAAATTGCAGTCGGTTGGCATGAGTTCCGGCAGTGGTGAAGACTCAAAGGTACGCACTCCCGTAGGCACGGTGATGTGAACAGGAACTGCTGTGCGCACGGGAGAGTTCAAGAAAAAATCCAGCGCATACTCTACACCGACCACCAAGGGATAAAGCTCGATCCAACGTGTTTCGACCTTGTGACGGATCAGGTGGGGTCCTTGGACGCGAGCCACTTCAACTCCCGCTTGAGCCATTCGCGGAGGGATCGGGACACGAACCAGCGCCACCTCTGCCAGTTCCAGCGTCACCGATCGAACAGTTCCGACCTCGAAGTTCCAATCGAACCTGGACAGTGGTGCTCCCGACGACCGCTCGGTTACCACCAGCCGGCCTACGCCGGTAGCCGGAATCATCACCACATTCTTGCCCGGTCCAGCAACCTGGCGCCGGCGGTAAACACCGAACCCCTCCCACCCTGCGGCTTGCAGTTCACCATCAAACCGCTGCGGATCGCAGTCGACTGACAAGCCGAGAACAGCGCCATCCGGAAGGGAGTCGCCCCCAACTAGTGTGACAATCAGTCGGTGAGGATCATGAACATCAGGAGCGGGCGTGGATCCAGCATCATTGGAAGGTGTGTTGGGGGGAGGGCATTGGTGGGGCGGGTTGCCTCCAATGCCGACAGCTCCGCGCGCATCCGTCAAGGCCTTGACCTTGCCCCCGCGGGTCAATGCGCCTTGAGGATCGCTCTGCCAAGCACACCGCGTCCTGGAAATGAGGAATGCGATGGCGATGCAGAGGAGGAGTATCGCAAGCGTCGTGGCGACTCGTTTGTCCATTGACGCTACCCCGGGAAGTCACTCAGGCGGCCGACGCGGTCCCTCTCTCTCTCTGCATCCTGCACCTTGCCAGCCCGGTGCTTCTGCTGTCCGGTTCAACCGGCGCCGGTGAACGAGACGCGCGCGAAAACGTCGCGCAGCGGAACGCGGATCGCGGCCGCCGGCAGGTCCAGGGTTGCGTCCAGCCCGCGGGTGTCGGTCAGCGTCCACTTGCCGTCGGTCAGCGAGAACCGCTCGATCACCGGCGCGTCCTGCGCAACCAGTACGTAGTCGCGCAGCGTGGGGATCTCGCGGTAGCCGGCGAACTTCTTGCCGCGATCGAACGACTCGGTGGAAGGCGACAGGATCTCGATGATCGCGACCGGATTGAGCAGCGTGTCGTTGTCGAAGCGCGGCTCGCCGCAGACGATGCTCAGGTCCGGGTAGACGTACTTGTCCGCGCTGATCCGGACCCGCATGTCGCTGCCGTACACTCGGCACTTGCCGCCTCCACCCTTGAGCCGGGCAAACAACTCCCCCGTCAGGTTGGTCGCAATCTCGCTGTGCTCGGGTGAGTTGCCCGCCATGGCGAAGATCTCGCCCTCCCAGAACTGGCTGCGATAGTCGGCCCCGCGTTCGAGTGCGAGGTACTCGGTCGCGCTGAGTTTTCGTTTCTCGGCTGCCGTCATCGTGGCCTCGGACCTGCGTTCACGCCCCACGCCTCATTATAGCGGGTTCCGCGCGATCGAGTTGGCCCCCTCCGGAGCCTGCCCAGCAGGCGGCTCTTGCGATAGCCCCGGGTGCAGCGCGCAACGCGCGCGGAACCCGGGGTCTTGATCGCACTCTTGAAATTCCGGAGCCTGCGCAGCAGGCGGCTCGCTGTGATAGCGAGCCGCCTGCTGCGCACGCTTCGGAGGAATGATGCGCGTTCGTGACCCCGGGTTCCGTCGGCTGCGCCGACTTCACCGGGGCTAACGAAAGAGCCGCCTGCTGCGCAGGCTCCGGAGCGCAAGGCGGGCCGCGGGTGTTAACCCCGGCTCGCCGGCGGCATTCGTCACGTCGTCACCTCGTCGCGTTCGCTGGCTTGCTCACGCTGTCGCTGCTCGCGCTCGATGACGACGCACTCGCGCCGGGCTCGCGCGAGAACACGAGCTCGCCTTCGATGCCGCGGGCAATCGTCACGGTGTCACCGTCGCGCACTTCGCCGGACAGAACCTTCCTGGCGAGCACGTTGACCACCTCGCGTTCGATCAGGCCTCAACGGGTGGGCGCCGCACTCGGTGTGGTAGCCGCGGGCGGCCAGGCATGCCATGGCGTCGGAGGTGAGCACGATCGTGATGCAGCGGTCGGCGAGCCGCGCGGCCACGTCGCGCAAACATCCCCTTATGAGGGCGCACCATCACGGACCCACGGGCGCGGTACCAGTCGTGCGTCAACGGGTCGGCGCTCAGCCTGAGTTCCCGACGCACCAAGTGCCCGGTCATGGTGCAGCTTGAAAACGGCGATCAGCGGAAGCAGGAGTGGCGTGGCAAACCCCACCGCGCGCAACGCCGCGTGTTCGGCTTCGCGAAGCTCCTGTGGTGTCTGCGCGAAGCGGAGCATCACAGCGAGCAGGGTGCCGGGTTCCAGGTCGGGTACGCGGTCGCGATCAACGGTCAGCATCATCAGGTAGGTCCGCAGGTGCGGCACCAACGAGCGCGGCAGGTGGATCGGAGCCAGCCGCCGATTGCCGTTCGTGCATCGCCGTAGCCAGTCCGCAACTTCGTCGCGTGAAGAACCGGTGCCGTCGACGCCGAGTGACGAGATGTGTTGAGCCAGTTGCCGCAGCCCTTCCGGGCGTTCGACAAGCGACGCGTCCTCGGCGACAACGACGGAGCATCGCGTGTAGCGCTTGAGGCCATCGCCCGAGGGCAGCACAACCACCACCGCAGGGACAATCGGAGCGCGTGAGTAACTCTGACGCAACGCGCGCCGACGCATCCAGCCGGCCCATCCCCACACGTACAAGCCGAACACCGTGCAGACCACCACCGGCGCAAACCACCCCTGACGCTTCAGATCCGGACCAGCCAATGTGAACGCCAGCACAAACAGAACAGCCGGACCCACCAGAGCGATAGCAACCTGTGCCACACTGGCAGCTCCGAGTTGTGCCAGGATGCGCCCCCGTTCCGAACGCAACCAGTGAACATCGGGATCTGAAGTCGGAACCACGGTTCACACAGAGGCGAGAGGCGCGGGCGTTGCCGGTGAATGCGATGATAGCAATCACGACACACGGGCACGCAGAGGCAGCCTGTCTGCCTCGTCACCTCGTCGCGTTCGCTGGCTTGCTCGCGCCGAGTGGTCGCAGGTGGTGTCACCTCAATGCACGAGCGCCAGGATCAGCACGATCAGCAGCACGAGCAACGCGATGCCGATCAGCAGCCCGAGCAGCTCGGTCGACATCACCGGCTCCGCGCCGGGGGCCACGAACTCCATGTCGGAGATCACGCCGCTCGGCGCCGCGTCCCCGTGCGTGCGGAGTGCCGGGTGGCTTGCCGCCGCGACCTCGGTCGCAAAGTCGATGGGATCGCGATCGGCGGTCGCCAGCAGATCGCGGACGGCCGCATCGTTGCCCATGCGCTGCACCATGCCGCTGACTTGTGCGCGGCCGTCGCGGTCCAGCACCTGCATCGAGCGCTCGATCATCTCGCGCCAGCGGTCTGCGGACTGGCCGTCGCGGCTGGTCACCTGCTCGACCAGGCTGGCGCGAAGTGCGTCGCGTTCGTCCGCGTGGATCAGGCCCTGGTCCACCGCAGCCTTCAAGGACCCATCGATCAACTGGCGGAGATCGAGCAGGTCGTCCGGGCTGGGCAAGCCCAGGACGGCGTAAAAGCCGGCGCACCCGGCCGGTCCGATCGCGAGGATCAGCAGTGCACACAGGAAGGAGATCAACACGATGAACTTGCGCATGGGAGCGTAACCAGTGGAGACAGTCGGCGAACGGGCCGTGGCCGGCAGTGACGGGCGACGGCATTGCAATGCAGTGCAGTGGGTGCTCATCGCAATCGTCGTGCCGCCGATCAGCACCGTCGTGCGCCCGCGAACACGGCGCAGTGCCTGGCGAGCCTGGATTCCGGACCGTCGAAACGACGCGTCGTGGGCGGGATTTCGCCGGCGCGAGCGGACCTGCAGGCTCGCCTGTGTGAGGCGGGCCGGGGGTTGACACGCCGGGCTCGCATGTCTGCATCATCACTCTCCGCGTTCGCCGGCTTGCTCACGATGTCTACTCGCGCCAAGGAACATCCCATGCGACTGGGCCTGATCTCTGACGTGCACGTCCATCGCGGCGAGCAATTCCACGAGGTGGCGGAACTGGTGGCGCACGTCAGCTCGCAGGCTGGTCTCGATCTGCTGGTGTTTGCCGGCGACGCGTCACACATCACGGCCGAGACGGCCGCGTTCCTCGGAAGCATCAGGGCAGATTGCCCGCGGGTGTGGGTGCCGGGCAATCACGACGTGTGGGTCATCGAGCCGGAACATGCCGACGACACGGCCGAGTTGCGCTACACGCGCACGCTGCGGGAACTGAGCGAGCACGTCGGGTGGCACTACCTGCCGGCCGCGCCGCTGGATCTGCCGGGCTGGCGGGTGGTCGGCACGATGGGCTGGTTCGGCGAGCCGGGCTTCTCGGAGTGGTTTGACGCGCAAGCGGACGAGCGCGACAGCGCGCTGGCCATGACGATGGCGGCCGAGCTGGCCGCGCAGATCGACTCCGCGCCGGTGGCGGCGCGATTGATCGCGGTGCTGCATCACATTCCGGATCGCCGTCTGATGCCGCCGGACGTGCCACGCCGCGGCGAGTGCAATCCGCACCTGTGGCCGGTGCTGCGGCGCGTCCGCGACCGGCTCTCGCTGGTGATCCACGGCCACCATCATCGCCGCTACGAGCAGACGCTCGACGGCATCCGGTGCGTCGCGCATCCGTTCGGCTACCCGCGCCAGCACAGCGGTGTGGGCGACGGGTTCCGGGTGATCGAGTTGTTACACTGAATGAGGGCAACCCTCCCGGGGCGCAGGATGAGCGACGAGCGCTACACGCTGTTTCTGTACGGCCGTTCTCACAGTGGCAGGAGGCGGACTTCATCCTCGACGAGATCGAGTACGGCTGCGCCGAGCAGTACATGATGGCGGAGAAGGCCCGGTTGTTCGGCGATGAGTACGCGCTCGAGCTGATCCTCGACAGCGACGACCCGGCTCACCAGAAGCAGGTCGGCCGACAGATCGAGAACTTCTCGGTCAGCGAGTGGGAAGACG
>JBFWQT010000137.1:0-13886 GCA_050249295.1 Planctomycetota bacterium | reverse complement strand
GTCGGCATCCACTTCGGCGACAGATCATTGAGCGGGCAGGCGGTCGGGCTGCTCGGCCTGTGCGGGTTCCTGATAGTGATGGCGCTGGCCGAGGTGACGCTGAACCGGAAGCTGGTGGGCGGTGTTGATGGCCTGCTGACCATCGCCGCGTTCGTGTGGCACCTGGTGCTGCTCTATCGCGGTCGCGGCGTGATTCTCGCTGGCCTGCTCGACCGGCATCGCCGATTTGCGCGCGCGGTGCTGGCTGATGAAGCCGAAGACGACGACGAATAGCCGCAAGCGAGAACCGGACGGCGTTGCCCCGAGAGGCTACGAGCGGCGCTTGTTGTTGCCGCTCTCGCGCGCCGGCTCCGTTGCCGTCAACGGCTCGAACACGAAGTCATCCGCGTCGCTGCGATCGTCATCGTCGCTACCGCCATCGCCGCTGTCGCTCGCCGACGCGTCGTCGGTGGAGTCGTCCATCGTCACCGTATCGTCGGACGCATCGGCGCTCGCGGCCTCGATCGGCCGGCCGGAGTTCTTGTCGTCACCCATCGACGTCTCGATCTGACGATCGAACTCGGCGAACGGGTCGTAGCCGGGCGTGCCCTCGGCGGAATCGCCCGACGACGACGCAGCAGCATCGCCGACCAGCACGCCGGTATCCGGCTCACCCTTCTTGCGCTTGCGCATGCGCCGATTGGTCTGCCGCAGGCGCTGCACCTTGTGGAAGATCACGGCGGCGATGATCGCCTCGTGCTCGCCCTTGTTCTTCTGCGTGCCGAACTTCACGTTGCCGATGTAGATCTCGTTGCCGAGGATCCACGCGACCGACGCGCGCGACCACTCCTTGCCGCCCGGCGCCGGAATGCCCTTGTCGGCCAGCCCCTTCGCCACCTTGGCCATGCTGCGCTTGCGCAGGTACTCGCGGAAGATCCACTGCACGACGCTGGCTTCGTCCTTCACCACCACGAGCTTCGTCGTGCTGTCGCCCGCGACGGCCTCGCGACGGTAGCCGTATGGCGCGCGCCCGGCCGGTGCCTTGCCGCGCTTGAGTGCGAGAATCTTGGTGTTGGCCGACTTCAGCGCGGCCACCGTGCTGGCCGTGATGCGCTTGGTGTCCTGGCGGACCTTGCTCTCGTCTTCGGTCAGCGAGTGGATGCTGACGCGATGGCCTTCCAGCTCCTTGAGAATCTGCCGGCCGATCTCGCCTTCGCGGATCAGGCGATCGACGCGCGTGACCAGCACGTCGGTGATGCCAAGCAGCGGAACTTCATCGAGCAGGGTGAAGATGCCGGAGCGATAGCTGGCCGCCTGGCCTTCGATGCCGCGGTCCCAGTAGACGCGGATCATGTCGAGGCCGCGGCTCTCGGCGTATCGCTCGAGGGCGTGCCGCTGCCGCTCCCACGAATCCCGGGCAGACTCTTCGTCGCCGGTCGTGCGGGCGTACCCGACGAAGACATTCTTGGGTCGCGGCATGGGGTCGTAACGGGTTCTGCGTGGCGGCCGCAGTCGGGAGGTCCTCCTGCCACGCGGCAAACCGACGGGCGGTCCGCCTCAGGGCCGGCCGCGGCGGGAGGATTCCTTGACATCATGTGATGTTATTCGCAAGCAGTTGGGATATCAACAAGATTCGGCGCCAGGCAGTGATTCAGGGGCCTCCATCGGGGAGACAGCCCGCCATCATGGCCGTTGCGATATGTGCGTTCAGCTATCACATGCCGGTGCCGGTTAGTCGGCCCGTTGGTGGTGGCGGAATGCGCCACTCGGCATTCACCTGCGGACGACGGTTGCTACCATGCGCGCTCCGACACCTGCAATCGCTGCGGAGACGACCATGGCTCACGACGTGATGGTGCTGCTCAAGTCCGGCCCGATGACGCCGCGCGCGCTGGCCGATCACCTGCACCACGGCATGAGCGCCGACAAGAGCCTCGAGGTCACGGTGCAGCGCGACGGCAACAGTGGTGCCGACGTGGTGGTGGCGAAGTGGCCGGACTACATGATGCTGTTCCTGTTCGAGAGCAGCGAGGACATCATGCCGGAGTGCCGCGAGATCTCGCACCTGTTCGCGTCGCACCGGCCGGACCGGCACGAGATCGGGCTGTGCAGCAATCGCATCCGCGTGCTGGGCGCCGACGACAACGACGGCACGCACAAGCAGCGCGCGCACGTGGTGCATCGCGTGCTGATGGGCCTGAAGGACGGCGTGGTGTTCAACCCGGCCGAGCCGGGGCTGATGGAGTGACGACGTGATGACGCACGCACACGGCGCACCCGGCGCGATCCGCGGACTGCTTCTGCTGCTTGCGGCGGTGGCGGTGGGTGCTGTTGTGGCGTTCGTGCAGCGCTCGCCTACGACGCCGCAACGAGTGGTCACGCCCGCGCAACCCGCTCCGCCGGCCGGTCCGGTGCAGGCCATCGCCCGCGTACTGCACCGGCCGATCGACGAGATGAGCGGCATCGCACGCAGCCGCGTGTGGGACAACGTCTGGTGGGTGCACAACGACAGCGGCGACTCGGCGCGCATCTTCGCGATCGACGGCGACGGCAAGGTGATCATTCCGCCGTGGCTGCGCGGCAAGTTCCACGGCGAGACCGCCGAGCCCGGCAAGCAGGAGTGGCCCGGCATTCCGGTGCACGTCGCCGCGAACATCGACTGGGAAGACATCTGCGTGCACGACGGGCAGATCTGGGTCGCCGAGACGGGCAACAACGGCAACGGCCGCCGCGATCTCGGCCTCTACGTGATCAATGAGCCCAACCCGCTGGCGACCGATCAGCTGCGACCGCTGGTGTTCTACCCGGTGCGCTACCCCGGGCAGACCACGTACCCGGCCGCGCAATGGCACTTCGACTGCGAGAGCCTGGCGATCGATCCGCTGACCGGCACGCCGTATCTGATCACCAAGCATCGCGCGCCGGGCAAGATCAACACGCCGGAGGCCGGTGCCAACCTCTATCGCCTGGACACGCGCTTCACCGACAAGGAGAACGTGCTGACGAAGGTGGACACGCGCGCCGACATGCTGCTGGCGACGGGCGCCGACTTCTCGCCGGATGGCCGCTACCTGGCGGTGCTGTGCGCGATGCAGGCGTGGATCTTCGAACGCCCCGCCGCGGCGGCCGACGGCACGGCCGATGATCGCTGGCTCTCGCACGGCAAGGCGTGGCGCCTCGATCTGCCGGTGATGATGACGAAGCAGGCCGAGGCGATCTGCTTCGACGACAACGACACGCTGCGGATCGCCAATGAACAGCGCGACGTCTTCCGCGTCGCGCGTGCCGCCTTCCGCGAAGTGCGCGACGGCGAATAGGAGGAGCGGTGGGCGAGCATGACACGCCGCCGGACGCCGCACCGCAAGACCGGCCGGTGAGTCTGCCGCCGCCGCGCCGACCGCTGACCTTGTTTGCCGGCTGTGCGATCGCCGGCATTGTCGCGGCGCGCCTCGGCGTGGGTTACGGTTACTCGATCTCGCTCGCGTCGACCGGGCTGCTGCTTGTCGCGGCCGGCTGGCGCTTCGACTTGCGCGTGCGACGGTCGCTGCTGCCGGGTGCCGACGCGATGCGCCTGGCCGGGTCGCTCATCACCTGCGGTGTGATGCTCGCCGTCGCGGGTGGCTTCGGTGCCTGGTACACCGGCCGCGACACCGGCCTGCAGACGCAGCAACAGCGATTCCCCGAGCGCTCGAAGCTGCCGGTGATCATGCGGTGCGTGGTGGTTGAGCCGGCCTCGCCGTTGCGCCAGGTGCCCGACCCGACCACGCCGCTGGAAACGCTGACCGGCGAACACGCACCCGCGCCGCCGTTGCTCAGCGGCACGTGGGATGGCGGCGCCGATTCGATCCGCTCGCCGATGCACACCGCGATGGTCGTGCGCGTGAGTGAGTACTCCGGCGGCGAGCAACCGCTGATCCTCGATCGCATGCCCGCCGGCCGCGAACTGGTGCGCGTGTACACCGACGAGCTCTGGCCCGACGTGCACTACGGCGAGGAGATCGAGATTCCGGTCACGCTGGTCACGCCGCGCAGCCCCGGCAACCCCGGCGAATTCGACTATCGCCAGTGGCTGCGCGAACGCGGCATCATGCGCATCGCGCTGTGGCACTACTCCAACGGGCTCAATCGCCTCTCCCCGGGCGGCCTTGCCAGCTGGACGCCGACGGGTCTCGCCTTCGCCTTGCGCCAGCGGGTGATCCGCTTCGTGCACACGCACCTGAGCGAGCCGCATGCGTCGCTGCTGCTCACCATCACGCTCGGCCTGCGCGCCAACCTCTCCGGCGACCTCACCGAGTCGTTCCGTCGCACCGGCACCGTGCACCTGCTGGTCATCTCCGGCCTGCACGTCGGCCTGATGCTCGTTGTGATCGAGGTGCTGCTCGGTCTGCTGCGTGTGCCGTACCGCGCGCGCCTGCTGGTCGTGATCCTGCTGCTGCTGTTCTATCGCGAGCTCACCGGCGGTCAGGTAGCGGTCACGCGCGCAGTGGTGTTCACCACGCTGTGGTACGCAGCGCCGCTCGCGTCACGCCGGCCCGGCCTGCTCAACCTGCTGGCCGGCAGCGCGCTGATCCTGCTCGCGATCAATCCGCACGACCTGTTCAACGCCGGCTTCCAGCTCTCGTTCGGCGCGGTGATCGCGCTGCGCTGGATCGTGCTGCTCAACAAACCGGCGCTGCTCAGCCACGGCTTCCCGCGACCGCTCTCGCACCGGCTGCTGGACTCCTTCAATGGCGGCATCGCGTCGTCGCTGGCCGTGCTGATCGGCCTGACGCCGCTGCTCTGGCACTGGTTCGGCATCTCGCCCGTGTCGTCACTGGTCGTCAATCTGCCGGCCGTGCCGTTGATGGCGCTGGTGGTCGCACTCTCGGTGCCGGTCGTCATCGGCGTCGCAATCATGGGTGTGTTGCCGTTCACGACGCCGCTGCTCGATCCGTTGCTCGCGTTCATCGCGCAGATCGCGGCGGCGCTGCAATCGTCGCTGGTGCAGATCGTGGAGTTCGCCGCAAGGCAACCGTGGTCGCACATCAACCTGCCGCCGATCAGCACCCTGCAGGTCGTCGCGTTCGTCGTCCTGATCCTCGCGTGGATCAACCGCGAATCGCTTCGCATGGGCGGATCGCGGCTCGGCATGGCCACCGGCACGCTGGCCCTCACGCTGTGGTTGCCCGGCACGCTGCCCGGTAGTGGCACGCCCACCGCAAGCGCCACCGTGCTCGACGTCGGTCAGGGCAGCTGCATCCTGCTGCGATCGTCGGACGGGCATGCCGTGCTGGTCGACCCCGGCGAGATCTGGCGCGGCGATGTCGGCCGCGACATCATCCTGCCGATGCTGCGTCATGAGCGCATCTTCACGCTCGACGCGATCGTGCTGACCAACCCCGACTGGAGCCACACGTCGGCGATGACCGACGTGCTCGATCAGGTGCGCGTGCGCCAGATCTTCGTCGGCGCCGGCTTCACCGACGATCTCTCTGCACCGGTGCGACTGGCCGCGGCGCGCCACCTGCGCATCCCGGTGACCACGCTCCGCGCCGGCGACGTCGTGCATCTCGGCGAGGCGCGCCTGACGGCGATCGGGCCGGCGCCGGGCGTCGTCGAGGCATCGCGCGACGCGTTTGACGATCGCTCGCTCTCCTTGTTGTGGCAGCCGTTTGCCACCGGCGGCACCGCGCTGGTCATCGCCGGCGACATCCGCACGACCGGCCTCGACTCGCAGATCGCGCAGCTCGAGGCCGGCCACTGGCCGGGCGCCACACCCGCGGCCGCCGTGATGCTGCCCAACTTCGGCCGACCGGAGTCGATCACGCCCGACTGGCTGGAGGCGTGGCAGGCATCGGCGGCGATCGCGCCGGATGGTGCGCCGCCGTCGGCCAGGCTGCTGGAACTGGCTACCGACCGCTGCCGCGTGCTGCCGACATTCACGCTCGGTGCGGTGCGCATCGAGTCGGACGCAACCGGCGCACATCACCTGCTGCACTGGGACGGCGCATGGCAGCCTGTTGCCGGCGTCACTGGCGAACGCTGACCACCAGGTGATGATCGGGCAGCGGCTCAACGCCATCGTCGAGCAGCACGTCGATGATCGCGCGTCCGTGCGTGGCGAGCAGATGCAGCCACGGAATCACGCGCTCCTGCAGCTTGTGCGGCACCGGCTCCACACGGCGCGCTGCCGCGCGCACGGCAGGCGACAGATCGCGCAGTTGCGCGAGCGGCGACTGCAGCCGCGCCTGTTGCGCTCGTGCGGCCCGCCGACGCGCGGCATGATCAAGCCGATCCAGCGACTGCGCGACCGCCGCCGCGGCGGCGGGGGCGTCGTCTTCCAGTGTGCGCAGCGCCGCGTGCAGGTCGCGCAGCATCGTCTCGTCCGCCTGCTGCAACGTCACAATCGCCTCGCGCGCCGTCGCTCGCGCCGTGATCGCCGCGACTACATCGCCGGCGCTCGTGGTCGCATTGGCCACGGTCATGCTCGCGCGGCGGATCAGCGCGGCCGGCTGGATGCCGAGTCGCGCGTGCCACGGGTCGAGCAGCGCGTTGTAGGTCAGCTCGGCTGGCCCGCAGACGTACGCGACGGTGGGCAGCACGAGGTTCTGCATCAGCGGTCGCGAGAGCGCCGTCGTACTGAACTGCAGCGGATTGGCGCGGGCGCGCGCAGCCACGTCGGAGAAGTTGTCGGTCTCGCGCGAGATGCGCTGGCGCTCGCCGTCGACCATCGCGAACAACGGCGCATTCGTGGTCAGCCGGTGCTCGCGCGCTTCGGGTGCCACGTCGGCCAGCCCCGCGATGGCCGTGTCGAGGTCGCGCGACAGGTCATCGAACTCATCGAGCAATCGCCCGAACAGCTCGCCCGCAAATGGCCGCAGCAGATGCGGCTCGACCACCAGCAGGCCGTACTCGCCGAGCGCACGCAGCATCGCCGCGGTCTGCCACGACGCGAGCGTGTCGGAGGGCGACGCCAACGGCGCGACATCGCTCCACCCGGCGGCGGCGCTCCACGCGTTGATCTGCGCGCTGTTCGTTGCGCCGAGCGGCACGTCCGACAGCGGCCGCCGGGTCAGCGCCGGCAGGTCGTCCAGAGCATGCCGTCGCCAGCCGTCGGCGCCCGGCAACGCCACCACGTTGGCCTCGGCGATGTCGTGATCCTCCGACGCGTTCCAGAAGATCGCGACCGCGGGCACGCCACGCGCCGACAACTCGCGCGCCACGCGGATCGCGGTCAGCGCCTTGTAGAGCACGTACGCCGGGCCGCCGAGCAACACCGGCTGCTGGCCGGTCACCACCGCCACCGTGCCCGGCGCGCGCAACACCTCCAGCGCGTCGCGCACCGCGGCCGGCGCATCGAATGCCGCGAGGTAGTCGCTGATCGCCGCCGCAATGCCCTCGCGGTCAACCGGCTCCGGTCGCGCCGCCGCCCGGGCCACCAGGTCGTCCAGTGTCGGCCCGCGGCGGCGCCGCCACAATCCCGGCATCCCGCCGAGCAACTCGAACGGGACCGGGCTCGGCGACGGCAATCGTGCAGGTGGGTTCACGATGGAACGTGGCAGGGGTGGCGGCAGGCGCAGCGCAACGACAACTCTGAACGACCGTGCGGAAGATTCGCTTCCCGCGACCCCGGCGTCCACGCCAGACCGCCGCGCGACTGCCCGTGTATGGAACGCGAGGCCGGCGTATACTGGCTGGCCACGGCAGACGGACCGCGACAGCGAACACGGACCGACATCGATGGGACTGTTCAAGTCAAAGCAGCAGCGCCAGATCGAGCGCGACATCGAGATCCGCAAGGGGATCGCGAAGATCAAGCGTCAGATCGGCGAGCTCGGCAAGCACGAGAAGCAGTGGCTCGTGAAGGCCCAGCGTGCCCGCCAGATGGGCAGCAACCAGGAGCTCGCGTTCCTGCGCAAGACGCTCAAGAACACCATCGGCCAGCGCCGCCTGCTCGAACGGCAGATGCTGATGATGGAGTCGGCGTACCAGATGAAGAACCAGATGGAGACCTACCAGCAGTTCGCCACCAGCATGGGTGCGCTGAGCAAATCCATCGCCGAGGTCTTCCAGAACACCGACCTGGCCAGCACCCAGCAGGAGTTCGAATCGGCCATCGCCAAGGCCGAGAGCATGGAGCAGATGATGGAGATCTTCATCTCCATGAGCAGCAGCAGCATGGCCGACGCGAGCATCGGCGAGGAAGCGATCGAGGATCGCGAGATTGATGCGCTGCTCGACGAGGCGATCGGCGCAAGCGAAGGCGAAGGGCTCGACCCCGAGATCGAAGCCGGGCTGAAGCAGATCGAAGAAGAACTGCGCGGCGGCTGAGCAGCGAGCAACTTCGGTGATGTGCGTCGGGCAAGAGCCGCGGCCGCAAGGGAGCGGGCCCCGTGTTCGTACCGGTTCCGGGCGAGCCGGGGACGTAAGTCCCCGGAGGGGTACACCGACGAAGCGCACGGTGATTGCGCCAGGGCGACCGCACTCCCCTCCGGGACTCACGTCCCCGGCTCGCCCGGAACCGGCGCGGATGTTCTGACAGCCGCCTTGCGAAACGGCACACGCCCCGCAACATCATCACGAGGTTGCGGGGCGCGGCGAATGTGGCGGGAGGGCCACGGAACCAACTGTTGGGCTGCTACTTTCGTCCTGACCCGCTGACAGAAAGCCCGCCCCCTCCCACAGGATCGGCCGTCATAGTTGCTGCCCGGCGACTCCGCAAGGCTCAGCCCTCGACGATCGCCAGGATGTCGTCCTCGGTCATCACCAGCAGCGTCTCGCCATCCACCTTGATCTCGCTGCCCGCATACGAGGTGAAGATCACGCGGTCGCCGGCCTTCACCTGGAACGCCTGGCGCGAGCCGTTCTTCAGACGCTTGCCGTCGCCCAGCGAGACCACCTTGCCCTCGCGCGGCTTCTCCTTCGCGCTGTCGGGCAGCACGATACCGCCGGCCGTAGTCGTCTCGGCTTCAGTACGCTTGACCAGAATGTGCTCGCCGATCGGCGTGACTTTGCTCATGGCTGTTCCCTACTCGTTGCGGGGTCGTTCGGTTGCGTGAAGTGGTCAGGAAAACCGGGGTGCGCCGGCCGACTCGTCGGTGCCAGCAGCGGTGTCGTCGTCGTCGTCGTCGTCGTCATCATCGTCGTCTTCGTCGTCGTCAGAATCGTGTGCCTGCGCGGCCGCCTGCATCAGCGCATCGAACTGGTCGGCCAGACGCTGGAGGCGGCGCCGACCATGGTCCACGAACGTGTGCGGATCGAGCAGCAACTCGACAATGTCGGGCATGCGTTCCGGCACGCCGAACAGCGTCGCGTGCACCAGCAACGACAACTGCTCGAGATTCACGCGCAGCTTGTCGAGCATCGCGATCGCGCCGAGCAGGCGGGCACGGGCCTGCAGCGCGGGCGTCGGCCCGGTCGTCATGAAGATCGCATCGGCCTGCAGGCCGCTCGCGGTCAGCTGGTGCCAGGCTTCCAGGCCCGACAGGCGCGGCATCCGCACGTCGAGCAACAGCAGCTCGGCATGCACGTGCGCGGCCATGTCGATCACCTCGTCGCCGTCCTCGGCCACCACCACGTCCAGGCCTTCGGCGCCGAGGTACTCGGCCAGGCCATCACGGAATCCGGTGTTGTCGTCCCCGATGAGGACGACCGGATTGCGGCGCGCCACGCTCGCATGCTCGAGATCGGCAACCATCATCATGGTGGCAACTGCGGCGGGAACGGCGGCGCGGGTGGGGTCCTGGCACCCGAGTGGACGCAAACAACGTACCACTACCCGACCTGACACCGCCTCTGCAAGTCCTTCCCTTGCAACAGATTACCAGCACAGCGTGCCATGCTATTCATGACAACGTGGCAGCCCCGCGGGCCGGCGTGACAATTCGGCCGTTCGGCCGCGGTTGACACATCCCGCGCCTGCAACCAGGGTGGCCGTACATCGGCTGTACGCCGGATGACCCCGAATGATCGGCGCGCCGGAGCGGCACCCGCGTCATCGGCTGCCATCGGGATTCCGCGGCCAGTGGCATGACCGTTGCAATCTGCAACCAGCAGTTCGCTCGCGTCAGTCCTTCATCTGCTCGCACCCGCCCGCCCCGGCACGCGCACACACCGCGCGCGGCCCGCGGCATTGCACACCAACGGCCATGATTGAAATCCGCAACGTCTCGCGTCGCTTCGGCGAGTTCCGCGCGCTCGACGGCGTCAGCCTGACCATCGAACCCGGCAAGACCACCGTCCTGATCGGTCCCAGCGGCTGCGGCAAGTCCACGCTGATCCGCACGCTGATCGGCCTGATTGCCCCCGACGACGGCGGCGTCTACTTCAACGAGCAGCTGGTCACGGCCGACAACGCGCTCGCGATCCGCCAGCGCACCGGCTACGTGATCCAGTCCGGCGGCCTCTTCCCGCATCTCTCGGCGCGCGAGAACGTCCTGCTGATGACGCGCTACCTCAAGCGCGATCTCGCCGCCGCCTCCACGCGCCTCACCGAACTCGCACAGCTCACGCACCTCGACCCCTCGCTGCTCGACCGCTACCCGGCGCAACTCTCCGGCGGCCAACGCCAGCGCGTCTCGCTGATGCGCGCGCTGATGCTCGACCCCGAGGCGCTGCTGCTCGACGAGCCGCTCGGCGCACTCGACCCGCTGATCCGTGCCGAACTGCAGCGCGACCTGCGCGACATCTTCCGCACACTCGGCAAGACCGTCGTGATGGTCACGCACGACATGGGCGAGGCGGCGTGGTTCGGCGACACCATCGCCCTGATGCGCGCCGGCAAGATCGTCCAGCAGGGTCGCATCGAGGACCTGCTGAAGCGGCCGGCCGACCCGTACGTCACCGACTTCATCAATGCGCAGCGCAGCCCGCTCGACGTGGTGAACGGAGGTGTCGCATGAACCGCCGCTACACGCTCATCGCTCTCACGCTGCTCGTCGCGATCACCGTTGCCGCCCTGGTTCTGGCCAGCGGTTGCTCGACTGCCTCGCAAGACGCGCCGAAGCCGAAGCTCCGGTTCGGCTCCAAGAACTTCACCGAGTCGATCCTGCTCGGCCACATGCTCGGGCACCTCGCGCACATGGAGGGCATCGACGACGGGTTCGAACGCTTCCTCGGAACCGAGCTGGTCTACGGCGCGCTCAAGGCCGGCGATGTGGCCGCGTACGTGGAGTACACGGGCACGCTGCAGGAGCAGATCTTCGCCGGCGAGGGCATCCACAGCACCTCGGCGCTGGCCCGCCGTCTCGAACAGGACGGCCTCGGCATGACGCAGCCGCTCGGCTTCAACAACACCTACGTGCTGGCGATGCGCCGCACGCGGGCCGCCGCGCTCGGCATCCGCACGATCTCCGACCTCAAGGCGCACCCGGAACTGAAGTTCGGCTTCAGCAACGAGTTCATGAATCGTGGCGACGGCTGGGGCCCGCTGCGCGACCGCTACGATCTGCCGCACAAGCAGGTGCAGGGCATGGACCACAACGTCGCATACCAGGCGATCGCCGGCGGCCACATCGACATCACCGACGCGTACGCCACCGACCCCGACATCGCGACCTACGACCTCACACTGTTGATCGACGATCGCGGCCACTTCCCTGTCTACGACGCGGTGATCCTCTACCGGCTCGATGTCGCGGCGCGCTTCCCGGATGTGATCGCCAACTTCCGGAGGCTCGAGGGCAAGCTGCCCGAAGCCGTGATGACCCGCCTCAACGGCGCCGCCGCGAGCAGCAACGAACCGAGCCGCGTCGCCGCGGAGTTTGTCAACACGCTCGGCTTCGACAGCGAGGCGAAGGGCAAGGATGTCCCGCTCGGCGAGCTGGTGCTCAAGGCCACCGGCGAACACCTCGCGCTGGTCGGCGTCTCGATGGCCTTCGCGCTGATCATCGCGCTGCCGCTCGGCGTGCTGGCGGCTCGCAATCGCGTGGCCGGCACGATCGTCCTCGGCAGCACCGGCATCCTGCAGACGATCCCGTCGTTCGCGCTGCTCGTCATGCTCGTGCCGCTGATGGGAACCGGATTCTGGCCGGCGATCGCCGCGCTGTTCGTCTACAGCCTGCTGCCGATCGTGCGCAACACCTGCACCGGCCTGCTTGGAGTGCCGGCCGAGTTGCGCGAGTCGGCCGCGGCGATGGGCTTGCCGCCGCGTGCCCGGCTGTTCCGCGTCGAGTTGCCGCTGGCGATGCGCTCGATCCTGGCCGGCATCAAGACCAGCGTCGTGATCAACGTCGGCACCGCTACGCTCGGCGCGTTCATCAGCGCGGGCGGCTACGGTGGCCCGATTCTCACCGGCATCCAGCTGAAGCGCGCCGACCTGATGCTCGCCGGTGCGATCCCCGCGGCGCTGATGGCGCTGATCTGCCAGGGCCTGTTCGAGCTGGCCGAGCGCCGCCTGGTGTCGCGCGGCTTGCGCCTGCGCGCCGCGAGCTGAACGCGACCGTGACGTGGGTGCGAGGCGAGCCGGGCGACGGGAGGTCCCCGGCTCGCCTTGTCCGTCCGCGTATTCACGGCGCAACCGAGGTGGTCGAATCTCCGCGGGCTCTTGTTGCGCATGGACCGCCTGCGCTCGACCCCGTTTCGGGGCCGTTCCGTCGCCATGTGTCGCGACGCGATCGCTGGTCGGTCGGTCATGCAACCACCGCTTCCGGCTTGCGGGCCGTGCTCGTCGCCTCCGTCTCGTCGGCCGCGACGTCCGTGTCTTCGGGCTTCTCCGGCTGGATTGGCTTCGTTTCGTCGTTCTCCTCGATCTCCGGCCCGGCCATCGGCGGCGTATGCGGCCGCGTCATCCGCTCGTGGTTCGCGCGGATGTACTCGGCCATGGTCATCGCGACGATCCGCTTCATGTCCATCGGCTTGTTCAAGAGATAGTTCGTCCTCATCACGTCCGCGGCATGACCCTCGGCCTGCAGCTGCAAGCGGCGGTCGCGGTTCTTCTGCAGCCGATCGAGATCCGCCACGCACTTGTGGTACTCGCGCTCGATCGACCCGCGATACCGCAGCAGCACGTTGAACTCCTCGACGCGAAAGTCGTCCGTCGTGAAGAAGTGCATCACGTGCTTCTCCATCGCCTCCAGGCGGCGACGCTTCCAGCTCGCGACGATGATCCGCTCCGCGACTTCCTCCTCGATGTCGGTGGCGAGCTGCATCGAGACGCGCATGTGGTAGCGATACTCTTCGAATTCCTCGCGATCCTCGTGATCCATGCAGATCAGATTCGCGGAGAGGCCGTGCTTCCAGGCGTTCGTCCGGCTGCGCTGCTTGCCCTTGGCGCTCTTCGGGCCGGTGGAGCGCTGCGCGTTGCGCCGATTGGCGGCGATCTGGGCTTCGGTTGTCATCTTGGTTTGTTTGGGTCCAGGACTCGGGTGGCGGCGGGTGAGCAACACAACACACCCCCTCTGTATTGAGGATTGTCCTATCTCGGGCCCGTTTTTCGGATGCAAGTCGTTGGGATGGTGGTCTTTAGCCCTGAATCAGCTAAAATGGACCGATGTCAGGATTGGCTTGCCAACGTGAAAGCTCGTGAAGCGTCGGGAAAGTCCGTAGGTGTCGCCTGGCGCACCGCGTCGAGGGTGCGTTGCAAGCCACAAAGGCACGAAGGACACGAAGGACCACAAAGGGGCTGAAGAGGCCACCCACCCGGCGAACAACAACAACCAATCCACCAGGCGAGCCGGGGACGTCAGTCCCCGGAGGGGTAACCCGGGATCAGCGCTCGAACTGTGCCGGGGACTGCACGACTTGAAAGAAAGATTCACCACAGAGAGCACAGAGAACACAGAGAAGAAGCAGAGAGGATGAGACGCGCCTCTCTTCCTCTTCTCTGTGTTCTCTGTGTTCTCTGTGTTGAACCATCTTCCTGTCTTCGCCGGCGCGAGTGAGCGACCGAGTCCGTCGCGAGTGCGCCCGAACAAGAGCCGCGAGCGCAA
>JBFWQT010000136.1:0-13895 GCA_050249295.1 Planctomycetota bacterium | reverse complement strand
ACAGCAGGAAGCCTGCACCACAGCAGGAAGCCTGCACCACAGCAGGAAGCCTGCACCACAGCAGGAAGCCTGCACCACAGCAGGAAGCCTGCACCACAGCAGGAAGCCTGCACCACAGCAGGAAGCCTGCACCACAGCAGGAAGCCGTGCACCACACGTTGCCGTTCTGGTATCCTCGCGACGCGCGTCGCCTCGCCCACACCACTGCGCGGATGAGCCGGAACCTCTCGATCGACCTGCCGTTCCGCACGGCCGTGCAGCAGATGGCCGCACGCATCCGCGAGCGCGCGCGCGCCGCCGGAGCCCGGCTCGACCTCGACCCGAGCGGCCTGCGCGGCAACTTCCAGGTGCGCAAGCTGATCTTCATTGTGGCCGGCAGCTTCGAGATCGAAGGCCACGAGGGCGGCGAGGCCGAGGGCGGCACGGCGCGCATCGTGGTCACCGGGGCCCCGGCGTTTGTCACCGACGATCAGATCCGCTCGCAGATTGCCGACGTGTTTGCCGAACTGGACGCCTGAGATGATCACCGACTCCACCTTGGCCGAAGTGGCCGCGCGCATCGAACTGGGCCGCGGCGACATCACGCGCGAAGCGACCGACGCGGTCGTCAATGCGGCCAACCGCACCCTGCTGGGCGGCGGCGGCGTCGACGGCGCGATCCACAATGCGGCCGGGCCGCGCCTGCTGGCCGAATGCGAGACGCTCGGCGGCTGCGACACGGGCGACGCGAAGATCACCGCCGGGTACCGCCTGAAGGCGAAGCACGTGATCCACACCGTCGGCCCGATGTGGCGCGGCGGCAAGCGGCACGAGCCGGAGCGGCTGGCGTCGTGCTACCGCCGGAGCATCGAGCTGGCCGCGCAGCACGAGCTGACGTCGCTGGCCTTCCCCGCAATCTCTACCGGCGCCTACGGTTACCCGCTGGACCAGGCGGCCGAGGTGGCCCTGACGGCCGTGCTGGAGGGCCTGGCGCGGGCGCCGGGAATCCGCAAGGTCCGGTTTGTGTTGTTTGATGAGGCGACTCTCGGCGTGTTCCAGGCTACACTGAAACGGCTGACGGACGGTGCGAACCCGAAGGAGTGAATCATGGTTGACGCATTGCTGGCATGCGGTTGCCTCACCGGTGGCAAGTTCGCTGTGCTCGGAACCCTCTTCGGCGTCTGGATGGTCGCCCTGATTCTCAGCCGTCCGCGCGGCGGCCGCCCCGGTGTGGGTGCGCCGGCCGATCCGATGGCTCCCATGGCTCCGGGGTCGCCCGGTGCCGATGGCGATCGTGGCATCGACATCCGCCAGGTCGGCATCAACCCCGAATACGTGCGCCCGGCCCGCGAGATTTTGACCGACCCGCGCCGCATCCTCGAGTCGGAGCGGCAGCGCAGCGCGATGCGCGCCGGCATGATCGTCTCGGTCGTGATGATCGTCGTCATGGCGCTCGGCGCGATGGCGTTCATGATCTACCTGCGCCACCGCGCGCAGATGAGCCCGGAGATGCGCCAGGGTGCGCCGGAGAGCAGCCCGATCGAGTCCGAGTCGATCACCACACCGGTGAAGCCGGTGAAGCCGGTGGAGGAAGACGGCGCGAGCCACTGAGTGCCGAGGCAGATTCCGGAGCCGCGACCGCGAGGACGTTCCTCGCCGGTCGCGGTTCTCTTGTTGTCCGCAGTGTTGCCGTCATATCTATGCGTTGATTGAGGTAGACCGGGCTTCGCGCCGATGGTACCCATAGAGTTGCGCGCAACGTGCCATCACCCCGGCCACCTCTTGTCCACAGGGCTGCCCACCGCCTTCGGCGACATGCCATCCGACTACGCGGACATCCCCGCGGAGGCGGACGTGGATGTCAGCGAGCTCGAACTCGCCACGGCCTCGGCCACGGCATCGAGCGCGGACGAGCCGTCGCCGCGTCGCTCGCGCCTGCGCCGCCTGGCCGAGCACGACGCGCGCCTGCTCGAACGCATGGAGCGGATGCGGCGCAGCTGGGCCACGCCGGTGATGAAGGTTCTCACCTTCCTCGGCAACACCGAAGTCTGGCTGGTTCACGCGCTGGTGCTGGTCACGATCTACGGCTGGAGCAACCCGCTCGGCACGCGCGTCGTCTCGCTGGCGATCCTCGGCGCGGTGCTCGCCACCGTGGCCGGTCAGATCCTCAAGCGCACCTGCAAGCGCGCGCGGCCGAGTGTCTCGATCGACGGGTTTGCCGCGCTGCGCGAAGACCCCGACGCGTTCTCGTTCCCGTCGGGCCACACCGCGGCCGCGTTCGCCGTGGCCGTGTCGGTGTCGCAGGAAGGCGACATCATCGCGGCGTTCGAGATGTCGCTGGCCGTCGGCATCGGCTTCTCGCGCCTTTATCTCGGCGCGCACTACCCGCTCGACGTGATCATCGGCGCCGTGCTCGGCGTGCTCTGCGGCCTGGCGTCGCGCGCGTTGTTGCTGGGCACGGGCATCTTCGGCTGATCGACGCCGGACGGCGGCGCACGTGGCACACGCATCCATCACGATTGCGGGTGAGCTGATCGAGCTGTTGCCCGAGCGCGCCGTATGGTGGCCCGCGACGCACACGCTGCTGGTGGCCGACCTGCACTGGGGCAAGCTCGAGACCTTCACCGCGCACGGCGTGCCGCTCCCCACCGGCATCCCGCTGATCTCCGAACTCGACCGCCTGGCCGTCGCGTTGCAACGCACCGGCGCGCGCCGGCTGCTGATCCTCGGCGACCTGATCCATGCGCGCGAAGGTGTCACGCCCGACGTCGTGGACATTGTTGCCGATTGGCGCGCGCATCATCCGGCCGTCGAGATGATCCTCGTGCGCGGCAACCATGACCGGCACCTGCCGTTGATGCCCGCGGTCTGGCAGCTCGACGACCACGACGACGAGCGCCGCCGCGGCCTGATGCGCGAGGGGCCGTTCGCGTTCGTGCACGAGCCGCAGTCGGTGGCCGGCCACTACACGTTCTGCGGGCACACGCACCCCACCGCGTACATCTCGGGACGCGGCGACGCGCTGCGCCTGCCCTGCTTCCGCGTCGGCGACGCGGTGATGACCCTGCCGGCGTTCAGCGACTTCTCCGACGGGTCGATTGTGCGTCCGGCCGCGACCGACCGCATCTTCGCGGTGGCCGACGACGTGGTGGTCGAGGTGCCGGTTCGTGCGGCCGCGAGAATGCCCGACCCGCGCTCGAATGCGTCGTCGTCGTACCCACCGCAGTGAAGGACGCGACCTGGCCCGCGGCTGCGCCGCTGCGCGTCGGACTGGCATCGAGCGACGTTCAGGAGTTGCGCATCGCGTCGGCGCGCGTCCACTCCGGCAGCGTCAGCCGGCCGGACGAGTCGAGCGTGGTCTCGCCTGGGAACTTACCGCCCACGCTGCTCGTGATCGTGATCACGTAGTTGGTGTGATCCTTCTCCACCTTCAGCCGCACGTCGTCGGGCGTGATGTGGCGCGGTCGCGCGCGGCCCGGGTCGAACACCACCTTGTCGATGCCGAGCTTCTCGCCCCACTTCGCGAGCGGGCCGGAGGCGATGCCCTTGAACGGATTGGCGTCGCCCTTCGCGGCCTTCTCCTCGCGCAGCCGGTCGTGGATCGTGCGCGCGGCGCGCAACGTCTCTGTCATCCACTCGTGTACGCCCGGATGGAAGGCGTGGGCGAACGATGGCGCGGAGAGGTCGATGTGCCAGGTGCCGTCGAGGACCACCGCGGGCCAGCGTGTGGCCAGCGACTCGCGCGCCGTGCCGGCCGTCTTGCCGGCGGCGCGCTGCACCAGGCGGCGCAGCAACTGCCCGACGGCGAACGCGGCGAGCACAACCGGCGCGACCAGCACCAGGCCGCCGGCCAGCAGCAGCAACAACGCCGCCAACGCCACGGCCACGGGCCCGCTGCCGAGCAGCGCGGCGTTGGCCGCGAACAGCGTGGTCAGCAGGGCGATGCCGAGCGCGGCGCGAATGGCCATCAAGGCGCGCGGCACAAGCGACTGCGTGACTGCCACCTCGACAATCAGGTCGGCAAGCGCGATCGTCGAGATCTGGCCCTCGCCGCGCACACCGCCGGCAATGCGCTGGGCGGCGTGCAGCCGTTGCATTGAGCGTGCGGCCAGCAACGCCGCGAACAGCGCGAACACCGCGGCACCGGCGGCACCCACGCCCACAATCAGGCGCGACGCTTGCGCATCCGGCCCCGGCCAGTCGTTGCTGCCCAGCAGCGCGGCCTGCAGCGAAGACGGATCGGCGACCCACTGCATCACGCCGCCGACGTATGTGCCTCGCGCGGTTTGCGGTTCCGCGGTATGGGTGCTCCCGGGGCCGGGCATCGCCAGCGCCAGCAACCCGACCAGCACAATCGCCGAGAGCAGTCCGCCGGTCACGAGCACAGCTGCCATGCTGAAGGCACTGCTACGCAGGTTGTCGGCCGAGATCCGCAGGGGTTCGCGAAGCTGCATCGTCGGTGGTGGGCGCGTCAGCGTGGTCGCAATCAAACGCGGAGACTACCATCAGGTTACGGGAATGCATCCCGAGCGCGGCGTGTTCGCGTTGCGGGTCCCTTCCACCGTTCCTATAATCCCGCCTCCCTTCGGGCACCCGGGAGATTTCATGATTCGCTCCGGTCTGGCCTCGCAGCTGGCGGTACTCATCCTTGTCACGGGTGCGCTGGTCGTCACGACCTCCGCCCAGGATCCCGCTCCCGCAACGTCCGGCACGTCCGGAACGTCCGGAACGTCCGGAAGCGGCGCACCGGGCAGCGGCTTCCCCGAGGACGCCCCGCTCGCGAAGAGCGACGACGAACAGCTCTGGTCGCTCACGCTGCCCGACTGCCGGCAGATGGCGTTGCAGGACAGCTTCACGCTCAAGCAGGCCGAGTTGCAGCCGCGAATCGAGGCGGCCAACCGCACCGTGGCCGAGGCGCAGTTCGACTGGATCCTCACGGCCAACACGAAGTACGCCCGCCAGAAGGATATGTCGCTGTCGTCCGCCCTCGTCGGCGGCTCGATCGTCAACTTCTCGAACAACCTGCACGTCGAGCAGTGGCAGAACAGCGTCGGCCTGTCGCGCTACTTCGACACCGGCACGACCGCCTCGGTCACGTGGTTCTACAACAAGAACGAGCGCCGGCTCGGCTCGCTGTCGGTGCGCGACTCCACCGGTTTCCAGCTGGCCGTGTCGCAGAACCTGCTGAAGAGCTTCGGCCCGCACGCCAACAACTACGCGCTCGAGACGGCCGCGATCACCGAGAAGATCAAGGAGTCGCTGGTGACCCAGGCGCGCCAGGACCTGCTCTTCAATGTCGAGCAGGCATTCTGGAACCTGGTGTTCGCGCACGAAGACCTGAAGGTCACGGCCAAGGCCACCGCGCTGGCCCGCAAGGACCAGGACATCGCGCAGCGCAAGCGCCAGGCCGGCCTCGCCACCGACATCGACGTGGTGGATGCGGACAAGCGACTCAAGGACAAGGAAGGCGAACTCTACGAGCGCCGCAAGACCGTGCGCGACGCGAGCGACGCGCTGCTGGCGCTGATCGCCCCGCAGCGGCTGCTGGAGCTGGCCCGCGGCCAGAACCGCCTGATCATCGTGCCCGACGACTACCAGACCACCGAGGCCGACACCGTGCAGGGCGTCGACGTGCAGTCGCTGGTGCAGAAGGCGCTGACCTGGCGCGAGGAACTGCGCCAGGCCTCGCTGAGCCAGGAGACGTCGCGGCTTGCCGTCGAGAACGCGCAGAACCAGGGCATGCCCGAGCTCACCTTCTCGGCTGCGTTCAACTTCGGCGGCCAGGACCAGAACACCGGCCGCGCGTTCGAGTCGTTCGCCCGCACCGACCAGACCGACTGGTACCTGCAGCTCGCGTTCTCGGTGCCGCTCGGCCAGAAGGAAGCCAGCGGCAGCATGGAGAAGGCGCGCCAGCAGCAGAAGTCGGCCGAGTACGACAAGCGCCTCGCCGAGGTGAAGGTCATCACCGACGTGCTCGGCGCAATCCGCGAACTGGAAACCGCGCAGCTGGCGCAGAGCACCAAGCAGACCGCCGAGTTGCTCGCGAGGCGCCAGGTGGAAGCGGCCGAGGAGCGCCTGCGCCGCGGCCTCGCCACGCGGTTCGAGGTGGACACGTTCAAATCGGCGCGCGACGTGGCGCAACGCGACACGCTGCAGTCGTGGGTGCGACTGCGCATCGCCGGCGCAGCGCTCCGCAAGGCTACCGGCACGCTCGGCCGCGAGTGACGGTGATTGACCGCATTGACCGCCGGGGCGCCACGACGTCGCCGCAACGGAGAGACGGCACCTGATGCGACCCACCATGGTCTTCCGCTACGTGTTGCTCGCGCTGCTGCTGTTCGCGCTGCTCACGCTGATCTTCTCGATGATTGCGCCCGGCACAAGCACCGGCTCGCTGCCCGTGCTCACCGCGGCGCCGGTCGGCGACCGGCTGGTCGTCGCATGGTCGTCGCCGGGCGCCATGCGCAGCGCCACCAGTTGGGCCGTCACCGCGATCAACACCGACAAACTCGTCGAGTGGGCACAGAAGGAGACCGACACGGGCGCGTCGTCGTTGTTCGGCTCGTCCGGTACCGGCTCCTCCGCCGCAAGTGCAAAGGACAGCGGCTGGCTGCGCGCACGACGCGGCCCCGACGGCGATCTGCTCGGCATCGGCGACGCGGACGACCACACGCTGATGGTCGTGTTCGACGGCGCGCTGCATCTGCAGGGCATCTCCACCCGCGACGACGAACTGACCTCCGGGCAGCCGCGCGTGATCCGCACGACGCGCTCGACGCTCGGCCTGCCCGAGTCGTTCACCGGCCAGTTCTCGAGCTACCGCCTTGCCGGCATCTCCGTCCTGCCGATCAGCGGTGACAGCGGTGACCGCGGCTCCGTGAATGCGCCGTCGCAGACGCAGGCGCTCCGCACGACCGACATCGTGCCGATTCTCGACGAGCGTCACGATCTGCTGCTGACCGTCAACGGCCTCGATCGCTTCACCCGCCTGCGCCTGTCGCAGACCACGTCGCGGGCCATGCCGATCGATCCGCCGTGCTTCCTCTCGCTCGACGACAAGCAGCAACTCGTCACCAGCGAGACTGCACCGCCGGTGTTCACGGTCAGCGACCAGCGCAAGCAGCAGGAGGAGCTGCGCGAGGCCGCGGCCAACGGCACCAACGGTAGTGGCACCCCCGACACCAGCGCCGACCTCGTGCCACGCCTGATGGGCCTCGTGCAGCTGGCCATGCTGCCCGGCCCCGATGACGACCTCACCCGCGCCGACGTGTTCTTCTCGGCCGCGCTCGATCTGGTCGAGGGCACCGACACGCCGAAGCTGAAGCACCACTACAACCTCTACTGGGTGCGGCTGCGCGACGGCCACTGGGGCCAGCCGGTGCTGATCGGCGAGGACGTGCCGCGCTTCGATCTCGAGGTCGACCCGCACGACGCGCAGACCGTGCACCTGCTGTTCGCGTACGACACGCCGCAGGCGTTGCCGGTCTGGAAGTACCGCCGCCTGCAGTTGCGCGACGACCTGCACAAGCTCGACACCGCTGCGAGCGACGTGACGTTCGGCGACGCGCGCGCGCCTTACCCCGGCCTCTTTGACGCGGTCGCGGTCGGCGACTGGCTGCACCTGTTCCTCGTTGACCAGACCACAGGCCGGCCGATGCACACCATGGCGCGCCTGCCGGTCGGCGACCGGCGCGTCGAGTCGCTGAGCTTCGGCACGCTGCGCACCGTCGAAGCGTTCCACGGGGCCAGCGCCATGGCGCAGCAGGTCAACATGTTCATCATGATCACGATGGTGGTGATGGTCGTCATGGTGGGCACGATGTGGTTCCGCAGCCGGCGCCACGCCCCGGGCGGCATCCCCGGCCAGCCGGTGTCACCACCCGGCACGGGTAGCGGTACGCCGTCACCGCCCGACGTGGATCGTGACGAACCGCTCCCGCCGCCCACGCCCGTCGGTGACGCGCCGGACGAGCCGGTGAAGCGCAGGCCCGACTCGGCCGAGGATGCCGAGCGCAAGGCGATGGACGCGCTCGACCCGGAGCGGATCATCGCGAAGTTCGGCTATCACCCGGCCGGCTTGCCGGTTCGCTTCTTCGCGGTGGCACTCGATCTGATGCTGCTGCTCGTGCCGCTCTACCTGCTGGCCGACTACCTGCAACTGAACATCGACGACCTCGCGGCGATCGGCTCGCCGGACTTCGCGGCCAGCTACGTGCTCGCGTGGGTGCTGCAGGTCTTCTACTTCTCGCTGTTCGAGTACTACCTGCGTCGCACGCCGGGCAAGATGGTGTTCGGCCTGCACGTGCGCAGCGAGGATCGCAACGAGACGCACGTCAGTTTCGCGCGGCTGGTGGTGCGCAATCTCATGCGCGCGATCGACTACTGGATTGCATTCGTGATGGTCTACTCCGAGCGGATGCAGCGGCCCGGCGACCGGCTGTCGCACACGGTCGTGGTGCGCGACCCGGTGCCCGACGAGCCCGCCGGCGCCGATCCGGACGATCCGTCCGACGGCCCGCGATTCTGAGCCGCGAGCCACAACACCGACAACAACGACAGCGGACGCGGGACACAAGTGCCCCGCGTCCGCTGCGTTCGTGTCGTTGCGCAATCAGCTGCGGTAGTCCGCGTTGATGCGCACATACTCGGCCGAGAGGTCGCTCGCCCACATGCGCGCTTCCGCACTGCCGGCGCCGAGGTCGATCTCGATCGCGATCACCTTCCCGGCCATGCGCTGCCTGGCCTCCGCCTCGTCCACATGGCTCACGAACCCCGGCTGCAGCATCGGCATCCCGGCAATCGAGATGCTCAGCTGGTCGGGCACCATCGCCACGCCGGACGCGCCAACCGCCGACGCAATGCGCCCCCAGTTCGCGTCGGCGCCGTGGATCGCCGTCTTCACCAGCAGCGAGTTGGCGATCGCACGCGCCGCCTTCATCGCCTCGGCCTCCGTCACGGCGCCGTGTACGCGCACGTCCATCACGCGCGTCGCACCCTCGCCGTCGGCCACGATCATCTGCGCGAGCCGGCGCAGCACTTCCTCGAGCGCCGCGGCGAACGCGTGCAACCCCTCCGACGCCGGCGCAAACGCGTCCGCATCCAGGCCGTCTCGGCCCAGCGCCAGCGCGATGATCGTGTCGTTGGTGCTGCACTCGCCGTCGACCGAGATGCAGTTGAACGTGCGGTTGGTGGCCGCGCGCAACGTGCTCTGCAACTGGGCCGGGTGGATCGGCGCGTCGGTCGTCACAAACGCCAGCGTGGTCGCCATGTTCGGATGGATCATGCCGGCACCCTTGGCCATCGCGCCGATCCGGAACGTGCCGGCTGGCGTGGTGACCTCGAGCGCGACAACCTTCGGGCCGTTGTCCGTCGTGAGGATCGCATCGGACGCGGCCTTCGCGGCGGCGGGCGAGTGCGCGAGCGCCTCGACCACCTTCGGAATGCCGGCCGACACCTTCTCCATCGGCAGCTTCACGCCGATCACGCCGGTGCTGCAGACCAGCACATGCTCGTCGGCCGCGCCGATCGCGCGCGCGGTAGTGGAGACCATCGTGCGCGCATGGCTCATGCCCTCGCTACCGGTGCAGGCATTGGCGTTGCCGCTGTTGATGATCACGCCGAGTGCCTTGCCGCCGCTGCTGCGGAGTTGCTCGCGACACACAATCACGGGCGCCGCGCACAGGCGGTTGGTGGTGAACACGCCGGCCGCCGAGGCCAGACGATCCGCCACGAGCAGAGCCAGATCCGGTCGTCGGGCGCGGATCCCGCACGGCAGGCCGCTGGCGCGGAAACCGCGCGGCGCGCACACGCCGCCGTCGATCTCGGTCCAGTTGATGGCGTTGCCGGTGGCGGTCATCGCGTTGCCCTTGCGATCGGTGTTCTGCTCGTCGATTGCGGTCACGTCTGTGCTCCTTGCGTGGTCATGATGGTGCCTGGATTGCTCCGTGGGTTGCGGGATCGACAACGGCGGACCGGTTGGGGTCCGCCGTGCGTCGCCGCTGTGTTAACACGGTGGCCGTCCGGTGCAATGGGCCGCCGCGCGCGGAATTGTGGTCCCGGCTTCCAGCCTGCGCCAGAACGACCCGCCGCTGTGGAGCGCCCGTGTCAGCGGCAGCCGGGCAGATGCAGGCTGGAAGCCTGCACCACCGTGCGGGCAGACAAGAGCGCTCGGCATTGACAAGGCACGCGCAGGCGGGATTCTGCTGGTTCATTGGCATCGCGGCGCAGGACGCACACGCATGACGCAACTGCAACTCGGCTACGTCCAGTTCAACCCGCGCTTCGGCGAGCCCGCCTGGAACCGCCGCCGACTGGCCGAACTGATCCGTCGTGCACCGCGGGCCGACCTGCTGGTGCTGCCCGAGCTCTGCGTCAGCGGCTACCACTTCGAGAACTGGCAGCAGGCGTGGGCACTTTCCGAGCCGGTCACGCGCGACGCCGAGACCGTGCGCATGCTGCACACGCTCGCGCAGGAGACCGACGTCACGCTCGTCGCCGGCTACAACGAACGCGGCCGCGGCACCGACGAGGTGCTCTACAACAGTGCCGTGGTCGTCACGCCGCGCGACGGGCTGATCGGCGCGTACCGCAAGCTGCACCTGTTCAACACCGAGAAGAGCTTCTTCACGCAGGGCGACCGGTTCCGGCTGTTCGATCTGCCGTTGCGTGAAGGCGGCCAGGGCAGCGGCGCGCTCACCGCGCGGCTCGGCGTGCTGATCTGCTACGACTGGGCGTTCCCCGAGACGTGGCGCACGATGATGTTGATGGGCGCCGACGTGATCGCCCACCCGAGCAACCTGGTGCTGCCCGGCAAGGCGCAGGCGGCGGTGCCGGTGATGGCGATGATGAACCGCATGGCCGTCGTCACCGCCAATCGCTACGGCGAGGAGCGCGGCCTGCGCTTCACCGGCGAGAGCCTGATCGCTGGCCCCGACGGCACCGTGCTGGCCCACGCGCGGCCCGACGCCGACGATGTCGGCACCGCCATCGTCTCGCTGCAGAAGATCCGCGACCGTCGCGTGACCGAGCGCAATCACGCGCTGGCCGATCGCCGACCCGGGCTGTACGCGCCGATCTGCGAGGAGCGCGAGGAGGACCGCGAGTGAGTGCTGCGGGCCGTCCGATGCTGGTGCTCGTGGGCATGCGCGGCGTGGGCAAGACCACAGTCGGCCGCGCGTTGGCCGAGCGACTGTCGCTACCGTTTGTGGATGCGGACGCGGAGATCGAGGCGCGCGCCGGCATGCCGATTCCGCGCATCTTTGCCGAGCGGGGTGAGCCGTGGTTCCGCGCGCTGGAGGCCGAGGTGATCGGCGAGTTGCTGACCCGCGCGAACATCGTGCTCGCCACCGGCGGCGGAGCGGTACTCGATGCAACCACGCGCGAGCGCCTGCGCACGGCGTATCAGGTGGTGTGGTTGAAAGCCGCGGCCGACGTGCTCGCGGCGCGCATTGCCGGCAGCGATCGGCCGAGCCTGACCGGCGCCGACCCGGCCGACGAGTTGGCCGCCGTGTTGGCGGTGCGCGAACCGTTGTACCGCGAGGTGTCGATCCACTCGATTGACGTCGGCGAGCGGGATGCCGCTGCCGTCGTCAATCAGTTGTTCCTGTGGTTGATGCCGGTGTGAGTCAGCGCAAGTCCACGATCGTCGGATCGCAGTGCTGCACCCGCTCGCCCGGAACACGCACCGCCCCGGCACGTCAATCACTCACCGACCTTCAGCGTTGACCACACGCTGCAGTCCGACCCGGCCGCAATCTCCCACCATGCGGCCCAGTCGCGCTTGGCCTTCACCGACTCGGCGCGCAGCTTCTCGTCCATACCGTCCGGACGCAGCCCGCCCGACATGAACAGGTTGCCGAACGTGCGACCCGCGACGGATTCCAGCACGCGCTGCGCGACGTGCTGCACGCACACGCGCGCGCCATCGTGCGGGCTGTCATCTTTGATGATGCTGGTGTCGTCGAGCAGGTAGATGCCGAGCGCGGCCACGCTGCGCCGCTGCGCGTCGGTCATGCGCTTGACCACGTTGGCGTCCCGCAACACCAGCAGGCTCAGCGTCAACGGGTGCTTGTAGCCAAGACCCTTGTCCTCGCGCGGCAGGTCCGGCACACCCTTGATCGCGATCAACGAACGGACGCGCTCTGCCAGGTACGCGATCGACAGATCGATGTTCACCTTCGCGGCCGTCTCCTCGTCGAAGTCCAGAACCCGACTTTCCACGGGCGCCTCGACGCCGTCCGGCAGTACCGACTTCGATGCGTCCGGCGCGGGCCGCTTCACCGCCTTGTCGAGCAGTTCCTTTGGCGCCGCCATGTCGCCGCGGCCAGGCGAGGTCGGCGACGCACTGTTGTTGTCGCCGGGGTCGGCCGAGGCGGGCGTGCCGCAGGCGCAAGTGGCGACGCCCAGACCGAGGCCGGTGATGAGCAGTAGCTGGGCAAAGGGCGAAGCAGGTTTCATGAGTGCCTCCGATGGTGGCAGTTTGTTCAGCATTCAACCGTAGTTCGCCATTCGACGCCGCGATTCCGGACCCGTTTCAGCGATTTTGAACGCCCGGCCTGGTAGATGAGGTCTCCACGTTCCGGCCAGCGGCAAGGGGTGTGTTGCGTTGGCGGTTGGTGTTCCATTCAAGCCCACGGGCTGCTGCCCGTGGGCAAAGTGCAGTTCCGCAGTCCTTCCGATCGCGCCTTGTGGTGGTGTCACGCGTAGCGCGCGTTGCGCGGCGTTGTCGTGTGCCCGCTCGCGTGGTCGATGCGTCTTGATGCTTCGCGGTTACCCACGGCGGCAGCGCGTGGGCTTGAACCGGCACCTACCCGAAGCTGGCCACGAGGCGCACGGCGCAGCGGTCCTTCAGCTCGCCCGGCTTCCCGATCGGTCGGACCTCGATCCCCAGCCAGTTCGTCAGCAACATCAACTTCCGGCGATCCACCAGGTTGTTCGTTGCCAGGTTGCGCTCGGCCGTCTTCTGCAGCAGCGCCTTGCGCTCGTACTCCTTGTACAGGCGCTCCTCCTCGTCCGGGTTGTCCGGCCCTGCCTCCTTCGCGGCCCGCGCGCGCAACTCGATCCGCTCGGACGAGCGCAGGCCGGTGCCCGAATCGCTGCTCGCAAGGCGGATGCCGTCGTCCGAGTAGTAGCCGTTGAACATCTCGTCCGCGTCGATCATGCACTTGAAGAACGTCGGCCCCTGCGTGAAGTAGCTCATCGCCACGCCACCGGCTCCACCCAGCGAGCGGAACCGCGACGCCGACGCGTCCCACGCGTCGAGGCAGCTGTAGAGGTAGTCGCGATTGGTCGCCAGCAGGAAGTACCCGTCGCGAGCCGCGCCGCCAGCGTCGGTGCGCACCACCGCGCAGGCCGGGTTCGCGTCGCCGCCGAGATACGTGCTGAGCAGGCCCGGCACGCCGTTGTTCTCCTCCGAGAAATCGGGCTGCTCGCCCGGCTCAGGCGGGTTCTTCAGCTGGAAGAAGCGCACCACCTGATGATCGCCGTGATACTCCATCAGATACTCGAGCGACGTCTTCTTGATCACCTTGCTGAACGTCAACTCGGCCAGCATCTGCAGGTCGGCCGACGCGTCGATGCCCTCTTCGGTGAGGCGGAACGCGAACAGCAGACGCGGCGTGTAGGCGTCGCCGGCCTCGCTGCGGCTTGTGTCCGGCTTCTCCATCAGCAGGCCGATCTCGTCGCCGAGGTAGTGCCGTTCGGAGAGCGCACCGAGCAGGTCGGTCGGCACGGTCTGGTCCGCGCCGCGCAGCAGGTCGGCCAGTTGCGGCAGATTCTCGCCGAGCGATACCGTGGTGAACGTGCCGCCGCCCGCGAGATCAAACAGTCGCGACGCCTTGCCGCCATGCTCGAAGGTGCGATACAGACCGATCGGCATGCGCTTCACGTCGTACAGCACGGCCGTGTCAGCCGCGATG